>JAHFUG010000610.1 GCA_023265195.1 Blastocatellia bacterium
GAACCTGACCGCTGACCAATATGAAAAAGCTGATAAAGCCCATATGACTGAGGGAGTCTACGTAAAAATCGCGGGAAAACTCCATCCCGGCAGACAGCAGCGAACTCTCACCGGCATAACCAATTGTGAGTTTGTTCAGACTCGGGCATAGCCCCGCGTAAGGACCAGCTTTATGCGCGGGGGAAAAGACCAGACTGTTTGGATCGATACGAAGAGTTGCGGCTCGATAATGAGAGATTAGTCGAGGCGCTGTTTCCCCTTGCCTTTTTCGTAGAGGGTGAGAAGGTTGTCAGTGCTTCGTAATATCCTCATGTCGATCCGCCGACTGAGGGAACGTTCCAACGAGTGTGGCCAATAGGCAAGGCGTATATTCGAGTGATCTCACGTATGACTACTCCGAGTCTTGTTGGCGTGTCGGCAATACGCAGTGCGGCCCCAGAATTATGAACGGCTAAAACGCAGCCTATGGCCTTTGATTGACCAAGTCAAGAGATCCGGCGGCCCGAGTGACGCGACCGATATCGTGCAAGCGCGGCCCACATTTCCCGCGTTGGCAGTTGTGGATTGTTCTTACTCATTACTCAGCCTAAGGAAAGAAATCGGTGGTCCCATCCGAAATCCCACCAACCCAGTCGCTGGAGCCTCCAACGGAACGCGGAACATCCCAACACACTACGGCGCGCGATGAACTCTAACCTCTAAGACCTTTCATTCTTCTCCAATGATCTCTCCCGTAGCGCCTTTCTTTTGATCTTTCCGGTCGTCGTCGTTGGCAACGACTCAAGGAACTCGACCTCTCGTGGATAGGCGTGATGGCCTACCTGGTCTCTAACGAGCGATTGAAGCTCTTTGATAAGTTCGCCGGAAGCCAACGCGCCGGTTGAGAGCCTTATGAACGCCTTGATGATCGCGCCCCTTGTCTTGTCTGGAACGCCAACCACCGCGCATTCGGCAACGCTCGCGTGCCGCAGGATCACCCGCTCAATCTCGGTTGGCCCAATGCGATATGCCGACGTCTTAATCAAATCGTCGTCGCGCCCGCGAAACCAAAGGTAGCCCTGTTCGTCCTTGAACCCGCTGTCGCCGGTCAACAACCAGTCGCCGGCGAACGCTTCTTCAGTCTTATCGGGCTTATTCAGATATTCGAGGAAGAGCACTGGGTCCGGACGCTTGAGCGCAATGCGCCCGGTCTCGCCGGCGGGCAGTATCTCGCCTGACTCGCCTATTATCTCAACAGTGTGACCCGGAGCCGCCTTGCCCATGCTTCCCGGGCGCGCCGGAAACCACTTCTCGCAGTTGCTCACCAGGAGATTAGCTTCCGTCTGGCCGTATGTCTCATTGATCGAAGCTCCGAGTGAATCCCTGGCCCAATCGTAGGCTTCCAGCGTGAGCGCTTCACCTCCGCTGTAAACCGTTCGCAACTTCAAATCGTGTTTCTCGCGCGGGTTCGGGACATCTTGCTTCAGCATTCGCAACGCAGTTGGCGGAATGAAGGCGTTGGTGACCTCACATTGCTCCATAACCATGAAGGCTTCTTCGGCGGAGAACTTCTGCATGCGATGCGCAACCACCGGACGCCCGTAGTACCAGGCGGGATACGCCACGTCCATCAACGCGCCGATCCAGGCCCAGTCCGCCGGAGTCCAGAATACGGTGTCATCACCAAAGTCGAAGTTGTTGAACATCTCGAACGCGGTGAGATGACCGATCAGAAAGCCGTGACAGTGTACGGCGCCTTTCGGGTCGCCGGTCGAACCCGATGTGTAGAGAATGAAGGCAGGCTCTCGCGAGCCGGTTTGAACCGTCGTGAAGTCTGAAGAGGCGAGGTGGATTTCTCGCCAAAAATCTCTCTCGCCGGCCTTGATCTCGCCGTCAGTCAGACCGTCGTTCACTATGAAGACGGATTCGAGAGCCGGGAGCGATGCAACGAAGCCGTCGAGTTTTCCCCGGACGCCGCCATCGACGACTATGGCCTTCGCCTGACAATCTCGGAGCCTGAATTCCAACGCGGCCGGGCCGAAGAGCATGGTCAATGGAACCACCACTGCTCCGATCTTAAGCACGCCGAGCTGCGCAATCGCCAGGGATCCGGATTGGGTGAGAATAATCGCAACCCTATCTCCCCGTCTCACGCCGTTCTGACTGAGCGCCGTGGCGAACTTGTCCGACAGGAAGTCGAGCGCGTTGAAAGTGTAGTAATTTTTGCCCGCCGGTTTGATTTCGATTATGGCGAGCCGGGTGACCGCGTCCTTGTGCTTGCGGCAAACGGCCTCGGCTATGTTGAATTTCTTCGGCGTGCTCCACACGAATTCGCTACGGGCGCGATCATAGCCGCCGAACTTATCGAGGTGAGGCGAGGGGTATCGCTTGCTCATAGGGCGCGTCTATTTATCACGAACAATTGACCACGTCAACATTTTGGGAAGGTATGGCTGACACAAGCCCGTGCGGCGGAGGCAAGGCGGAGTAGGGTCGTGGTCAAGCTGAACTCGAGTTCACTCACACGCCCGGTTTGGTGGAGATCTAAGCCCCGCTCGAGGCGAATAAGGCAATAGTGGATAGAAGCGAGCGCTGCCCAACTGCTCAGGCGCGGTCCTCCCGCCTATACTGGAATCTGGTTTTCAGAAATTCAGAACCTGTGGAATGTCTTAGTGGTTGCTTGAATGCTACAAACCAAAAAGGCTCGATTAATCAGACTCGCAACTGTCGACCGAAAACGTCCTACCGCGCCGTGAGCAATAAACATCATAGGCCCAGCGTCCGACATGCCTGTGCTGCGCGTCATCGACCTTTCCCCGATAACGGAACCAATTGCCATAGCGATCGCGCCGCCTCATCTCTCGATATCTTATATCCAGGGATTCCACGCCGAGCGCCGGGAGCATGTATAGCTCGCCAGCCTCCGATTTGCCATTGTGATTCTTATCCTGCCACAGTCGCAGCGAAGCGAACACAGCGTCGTGACGGTCAATCACTCCATCCGCATTGCCGCCATTCTCGCGTTTATCGTACCGAGCGAGAGCAATGAAACCGTTAGGCTGTTCCGAGGGCGGCTGTGGAGTGAAACTACCGAACAACTCCGTACCATCGTCGATCGGTCCGTTGCCGTTCCGGTCCAGCACCAGGAACGCGTCATCCGTGCTCGCGGCCGTCCACGCCATGCGCTGAGCCATTCCGATTCCCTTGATATCAAAGTTAACGCCGCCAGATGCGTCCGTTAGAGCGAATCCGTCTCCCAGCGTGTCGAGCAGTATTGGACTACATTCACAGGCGCAATATTGAGTAGGCTCCAACACTAACCACCTGTGCCACACAATCTGGTGCGTGTGATCTCCTGATAAGGATAGCAATACTCATTGCCAGCGCCTACGCAGTCCGCATAGGCCTGATAAAACTCAAAGAAGCCGTATTCGAACGGTGGCCAATACGAGGCAGTCCAGTCTGGACACCCATAATCACATTGGCTCCAGTCGACCGATGTCAATCTGTAGCAAGAAAACTGCAGCGGTATCGCTGAAGTGGATCGCGTGGTTCCCGCTTCATGGGCAACCGCGTGATAACTGACTGGTCGGGCTGAGGGTATGACA
>JAHFUG010000238.1 GCA_023265195.1 Blastocatellia bacterium
TAATGAGCGCGTCTTCGATTCCAACGGTGCCATAGTGTTGTTGGAGAATAGTGAGATGGATGGGTTTCAATCCGCTAATGAGCGCGTCTTCGATTCCAACGGATTCAGACGGCTACCGTGTCAACGTCAGGTTCGAGTTTCAATCCGCTAATGAGCGCGTCTTCGATTCCAACTTCATGTACTGGTACCGGGTCGGATTGCCCGATTTGAAGGTTTCAATCCGCTAATGAGCGCGTCTTCGATTCCAACTCATAAGCAGGCTCCACTGTGTGGTGATGCCACTATGCTGTTTCAATCCGCTAATGAGCGCGTCTTCGATTCCAACAGGATTAAACGGCCCCTGAGACTGGCCGGACACTTGGGGTTTCAATCCGCTAATGAGCGCGTCTTCGATTCAAACTGTTCTGATAGCCGTTGGCAAGAAGCGAGGGTTACCGTGTTTCAATCCGCTAATGAGCGCGTCTTCGATTCTATAAAACCAGTGATCAGTGGTCAGTCTCGGGCAGCACTGCTCTGGCGTTAATGGTTCTCGGTGCGACGCAAAGCAATTCCTCTGAACTGCTTTCTCCCTCTGTGTTGCTGACCACTGGCCACTGACCACCGGCCACTGCTTTTCCAACCAGTGGTCAGTGATCAGTCTTGGGCAGCACCGCTCTCGCCCTAATGGCTCTCGGTGCGCCACAACCAGCCACTCCGAACTGGCGTCTCGCCGTTGCTGACCACTGGCCACTGACCACCGGCCACTGCTTTTCTCATCCGCTAATGAGCGCGTCTTCGATTCCAACGATTGTCTGGTACATCAATCATTCAATTCGCGCGATCCTTCAAGTATCAAGTCGCCGTCCCGCAACGCGGGCGAACGTCGTGAAGGCGTACGAGTCCTATCGTGGTAAGCCCTACTCGGGAAGCCGTAACGGCGCTCGGGAGATCGAGAAGCCTCGAGGAAATCTCTCGACGTTTCGATCGCATGTCTGCCCAAAGAGACGATGCTCCACGGGAGGGCCTTTGTTTGTAGCTACTGGCGTCATCTTCTTAGGGTAGGCGAAAGAGTTACTCCGGGCGTTTGGCTGATTTCTTGGCGCCCTTTGATTGGGTCGGAGCAGTGCGGGAACTACTCGCTTCGCCACCGCCTCTGATTCGTTTTGCGCGCCGCTTGGCCGTTGATTTTGACGTTGAGGCATGGGAGCGAGAGCTGTCTACTTGACTACCGCCTGTGGTTTCTTTTGCGGGCCGTTTGCCGGTGGACTTCGACGCGGAGACTTTTGTTCGGGCGCTGCTTATTTGACTGGCCCTCCTCTTTTCGCTCGCAGGCGGTATGCTCGTTAATTGTGAGACTTTTCGAGAGCTGTCTACTTGACTGCCGCCTCTCACGGGCTTTTTAAGGGCTGCCTTTTTCGATTTGGAAGCGATATTGAGCTTCCGCGATTTGTCGTTCTGGATTCCTCCCATATCTGTTTCCTCCATGAATTGATTGTGATTTGTGGTTTGAAAGCCAGGAGCCGCCAAAGCAGATCGGGCCTTCCGAATTTGGTTTGCCCCGGCCTCTGCGGGTCGAACGGTTGTGATTGCATCGGACTATCCAACGAGCACGAGCACGCCGCTCTGCCGGAGGGCCGGCGTTTCGTAGTCCCGCCTTCAGGCGGAATCCAGTAGCGGAATCCGGTATCTGATGCCGGTACAGAACCGCCTGAAGACGGGACTTCGAAACATTGACGCCCGGATTCCGCCTGAAGGCGGGACTACGAAACAGCGCCCATCAAAACCGCAACGGTGAATAGACCTCACCGGGCGGCGGGTTCTCGCCTTTCAGATCGCTGCGATACTCCATTAGGATCACATTGTCTATAACGTACTTCAGGTTCGCAGCTAACAGCGATACCGCGTGAAAAGGGAGACTCGTGTAAAGATGCACTGTCCTAAGCCCGGATTCTTCATGTAGCCGCCGGAGCAGTGCAACGACATCAGCCACGTAGCCCATCACCTGCTGTGAACTCGCCAGCAAGTCCTCGTGTGTGACCCAAACCGGAGGTGGCGCGGGAGCACAAGCAGCCAGGTATCGCAAGACGTCTCCGATATATTTGTCGTCGTGCCTGCAAAGGAGCAGGGAGATCGCGTCGACGTCAGGCTTTTTGCTAAGCGGCGGAATCTTCGGATGCCGGGCTTCGCAATGGGGGTTCCCGCCCTCGTGGTGGGATTCGGGAGCAACACCTCGCTTTCGTGTAGGCTGAGTATGAACGATCCACCAACTGCGTTGGTGGGATTCGGGAGCAACACCTCGCTTTCGTGTAGGCTGAGTATGAACGATCCACAAACTAATTGCTCCAACGGGTCTGGCTAAATTCAGGTCGTTTCAAAAAACGCGATCAGCATGGGAACTGGGAACTCTCAGCGAATGCTTACTGCATGGGCGCGCGATGAACCATCGCTATTGGTCGCCAGGCTTCCCAAGCTCGTTCAACCGAAACACCTCTCGGTAACCGACTTCCGTTGAATACCACTGATGAACGACGACCGGGCATCTGGTGTCGAGGCCCATGCCTATAGCGAACGCGAGAGGCACTGGAACGGATGGGAATAGGTGAAGCTCGGAGCAGCCTCCGGCGAGCAAGTCCAGCAACGCCGTGTTGACCTCGCGAGCTATCAGCAACCAGTCGGCGTTAAGCGGGATGTTGCCGCCGGACTTCGAGCGGATGGCGACGAAGCCCGCGTGATCCTTGCGGGCGAGATCCTTGACGCCAGTGGGCTGCGTTGGAGCAAACGCGAGCGAGGCGTAGAGCTTTCGTTTAGCGGGGTCGGGCGGCTCTACCAATATGTGTACCGGCTCTCCCTTCGGGCGGAGCCTCACCAAGTGAGCGCCCTGATCGCCCGCCGCACGGGCGGACACGTCGATCACAGGAACGTAGGAGGAGTCGTCCGAGCCCGGTTGATGATGGTGAATCACGATTTCGTGCTTTGTCCCGATGCAGGCTCCGATCGCCAGAGCGAAGCAAATGGGCGCTCGCACGAAGAAGTGATAGACCTTGGGGCCCGAAACCTTGCTACAGAAATTGGCGATTATCCGCCGGCTGCCTTGATAGGCGAATTGCTTCCATTCTTCGGGGTCGGCCAGCAGCCACTCCGGTTTGTAGATGGAATAGTCCTCGCGGCTGAGATCGGAATCGCGATAGAGATCCTCGCTGAAGTCGTATTTCGCCATGACCTGAAGCGCGTCCCGCATCATGGAGCGAAACTCCTCGCTCGTGCAGCCCATTGCGACCACCACGGGCAAATGTGAGGCGAAGCGCAGATCCAAGGGAACGCCGTCCGGATTTGTGTCCAGCATCATCACCCACTGGCTGGACGCGTCACCCATGCTGGGGCGGCCGAGGTCGAACGCGTCCGGAACGTCGCGGCCGCTTCCAAGCCCACGATAGAAGCCGCGGGAGAAACCGATTGCCGCGTCGTCACCGATCTCTTTTCTGGTTCCTATGACATGGCGGGCGTGCGGAGCTATAGCTTCCGCCTGGAGCCGGCTGGAACAAGCGTTCAAGACAACGCAGCTTGTCTTGGCTTTGAACTGCGCGAACATCAGGTCCAAATCGTGTGCCGAGACGGGACTTGCTTCGCCGATGTCGTTCTCCAGCCATATCGCGCCGTCGGATCCATGACCGGAGAAGTGCACGATGTCCGGACTGAAGTCGATCATCGCCTGGATGAAATCGTGAGGACGAGTCGCCGGCGAATGCTCCAGCTTGAATCGATGCTCCAGTTTGGACAAGCGCAGGCTTTGTTGGATCTCTCGAAGCTCCTTTTCAAGCTGCAACCGCCCCCCGTTGGAAGGGTCGGCTGATACAAAAAGAATGGTGATCATAATTGACTCCTCTGGTTTTCTTGCTTTCCACACGTGTCGTAGTTTCAGCGGCTAACCGCCTTACCAATCTACTGCCGCTGCTCTTTACAAGACAGGATCTCCTTATACCAGTCCTTGTCCTTTACTGATTTCTCACGGCCGGCCTGGCGGTTCTTATCAATAATGGCTTCAGCCACTCGCCGTTTGTGCGTGAGGCTCACTGGAAGGGCGCGCCACTTATCGACAAACCGGGTGATCTCGCCGGCTACTTTGCCGGCCGGAAACATCGATATGTCATGTATCAACGCATCGGCAAGTTGACGCTCGTAATCGATCGGCGGCGGCTCGAGCTCCAATCGGCCGTAACCACTGGACGTCTTAGCGCCTACGCCTTCTTCTCTGAGCGCGTAGCGGAGAACCTCGAAGACGCGATCTACCCATTCCTCCAAACCGGGGACTGAGCCAAGAGCCACCAGGTATTCACCCGTCGTCGAGAGAAACGGCACTGGATTGGGATCGTCCCAATCAGCGGGTGGGACGGGCTTGTTCCTATAGTATTCCTCGTGATGAACGGCAATCACATCGGCGTGGAGCGCCGGCGTCTGGCTGGGCAAGTAAAGAGCGTCGAAGAAGGTCAAATAGCCCGCGGCTTTTGTGTCCCCGAACACTATTCCGTGCGCCTCACTGCCCGCTTGCCAGTCCTTTCCCAGATAGTTCCTTGCGTAGGATGACGCCAGTCCCTTCAGCGCACTGCCGGGAATGTAGGGGACGCCGTACGTGCGGTGCAGCGTGACGCTTGTCTCGAGAACGCTTTCGCTGCCGAGGCCTACTATGACTCGCTCGAGCGCCTTTGCTTTTCGGCAGCGGGCGCCGATATCGGTCAAGGCTCGTTGCCATCGGACAAGAAAGGCTGCATATTCCTGTTTCGGTTCGCGGATGCCGGCTACTTCCTTTATCAGGCGGGGCCGTGACGCCTTACTCTCTCGGTCTTGGCTTTGGATGTACTTATCAAGCCACAGTCCGGCGTTGGTTGTGTCACCCGGACGAATATCAGCAAGATCTTTTCTTCGGCTATTCAGGGATATCATCGCCTTCACCATTTTCCTCATCTCCCGGCAATACTTTCAGCACTGATTGAGCAAAGCGTTTGTACCAGGTCAAAGCTCCCAGCGCATCGTGCGTGAGGCGCATGTACTCCGCGATCCCCGCGGTACGACTGTAGTCAAGGAGCGCGCGATCGCTCTGGCGCCTTAGAACTGAAGCGAGGTGTCCGAGCAGCTTCTGTTGAGCGGCGTCGCCGCGCGAGTTTACGAATTCCAGGGCCTGAACAAGCCCCGCCGTGCGGATCAATACAGGCAGTTTGTGGGCCATCGATCCGTATTTCTTATGGTCCTCTTTTGGGAGCGCCTTGACCTGAACGAAGATCTCGGCGGCATATTTTTGGTTTCGAGTGATCATTGTGCTGTCCCCCCATTATCCGGCGATTTGCAATCGGCACAGACCCCGCCCTACCGTTGCCTTGCCTCCAAACTGCGCAGGCTTGCCCGCCAGGGACGTAAGCATTTCAGAGATTTCTTCTTCCTTGGACTTCAAGGGTGTTGATACAACAAGGCCGGATAGTATGGTCTCGGCAGGCAGAGCTTCTTCATACCAGAGGCCGCCCTTCTTAACGGTCTTTGCATCTTCGAGAAGCTTGATTCTGGCGGTGATCTCGGTGGCGGTGTCGAGCAGAAAGGTCATGACCTGGTCGTGGACGATGGCGAACCGCCCGATTAAAATGGCTTGCCATTCGCCGTCGTCCTGAAATATTTTCGCGCCCAGCCAGGCCGCCCACGCTTGGGCATCGGGGCTCTTGTCGGCCTTGAGGTCCAAGTCTTCAAGGATGACTTCATCGTTAAGGACCAGGCGGCAGCCGGTTTCGCACACGATGCAACGCTCCGGCGATTCAACGCCGGAAGCGAATCCAGGCACTCCTCCGATATTCGCGTTTTTTGCATCACGGACGAAGCGCGTGAGGATAAAGGGCGACGTTACCCACGCGAATGTTCCCGCGAGACTGCGAACCGGCAGCAGGAGCAAGCGTTGGTCCGAGAAGATGATCGACCCTTGGTATTTGTCTTCCTGTTCCGCGCCGGGACCGAAGATTCGATCTCTTCGATCCGTTGGGCACATGTCGCGCAACGTACCTTTCACGGACGAACCGGGAAGGTACGGCAGGCCGGTGGATTTTTCGCGTGCAACCGGGAGGTCGATGACTCCGACGCCCTGGCCTGTGCCGGCGTGCAACGGTGATAGAGCGTGAACGAAAAGCAGGTTGGCTTTCATTGTGCTTAAGTCTCCTCATCGAATTGTATTCAAGAAGGCTCTCAGAGCATCTCCGTGGGAACTCAACGGCCCAACGCTCCTAGCCTCGGCTTCAGTCAAATCGGCATTGACCGAAACCGACTTGTCGCCCTTTTCCCAAGTCAAGACTAAGCCGCCCGGCGGCGTTGATGGAGCAGACAGAATGGCCGCCAGTCCCAAAGCCGATTTGCCCGCGCACGCAAGCGGCCGAATGATGAGCGGGCTTGCCAAGCGGTCATGGTTGAGTCCTTTTAGCGTGGACTGCGGCGGATCGCCCTCCCGCTCATCGACATCCTTGAACTTGAAAATGATCGGCAGTCCAAGAGACGCTCGCGGGAATTTCCCCGGCATGGACGGCGAGGGAGCGTGCCGCGCGGCGTGTGTCTTAGTCAGGCGGCGGATTTCGTCTGGTTCGGGCCATCTACTCCGGCCTGGGTTGCGGAATGGGCCCGGACGGTCCTGGCGAAAGCCTTTAAGCTTCGTGATCAGTTCCCGCCACACAACCACAGCATCGCCCGCGGCGCCGGTTAATCTGAACTCGAGGCCGCGGGTTAGATGGGGGACATCACTGGGCCACTCTTCTTTTTCTATATGGCCGAGCAAGGATCCCGTTATTAGCTGCCTCGCTCCGTTCGCGTCCTGGGGCAAGGGCTTTACGGCTTGGCCGTCTATGCTCAATAACTGGATGGCCCCGAAGCCTCTCCGTGTCCGCGCGCCGACGCCGCCGAACGTCTCCCAGCCCCAGAGCGCCGCCTCGACCTCCCGCCTCATTGATCGGGGAAACGTCACTTTAAGGATGAACGATATCCCCTCGATGACCGGGGCTTGGCGGGTTTCTCGCAGAGGGAAGGCGGCATAGCCGTAGGGTGAGCTCAGGTCAGAAACAGCGACCTCCCTGCCATCCCGTCCGTGAACGATGAAGGGTCTCCCCGCCTGGAGTACGCTAATCGCTATCTGCACAGCCGACGGCCGCGGATACTTCTCCGTGCTGGCGGCGCCCCAAAGCTCGTCCTCCGTTCTCTTCATATCTTTAAGGCTGCGGTTGAACTGGCCGCCCCGGCAGGCGCGCCACCAGAAGCGGAGTTGGCCGCGAATGCCCGTGCCGCGTATGAGGGTAACGGGATCGCCGACTCCGGGGACGACTCCTCCACCATAAAGCGGCGTGATGAGTTCGTATTTACGGACCTGCGTCACAACCTCTTCAGTTTTTTGGCGGACTCTCCTCTTGCTTTTGTCGGGTTCGACATTCGGAGGGGCGGATTTTGGACGCGTTCTCATGTTTAGCTACTCCATTGCATTAAAGATTCCATCCCAGGCGCCGAGTACACAGAGCCCAAAACCGTCGCGGCGGTGGGTCGCGTCATCGCTGATGTTGCGCATCCAGGTGTTCTTTACCCATCGCTCAACCCCTGCGGCGTCGCCTTCCAGATTCAGGAACATCATCGCGCCCGCGGGCGCCAGTCTCCTGGTGGGCTTAGGCTTGCAGGTTTCGAGGTCCCATCCTGAGACCACATCAGTCCGCCCACTAACGAGCGCGCTCAAGTGCGCGGTGACTCCGTCTCGTGGCTCCGTCAACCAGCGGGGCGTCGAACCTTGTTCGAAATGCGCGGGGGTAAGCAACATGAGCCGGCAGTGTTTGGTGCGCAATATCGTGGTAAGCAGGTTCGACGGACACTCCGGTAACGGCTCTCGACTTTGCCTCCACTCTACCAATCGTCGTTCGCCACCGAGGGGAGCCAATCCTCGTGTTATTGATAGACCGCTTTCAACGTCAACTGAATCTTCGACCACTACCGCAAGAGCCATTCGTCTGAGATCGGCTTCGGGAGAATCGGAAATCTTGGCGTTCATGGTGAATTCAAGCCCCCGAGTTTGAAAAAGAGCACCTTCGATCGCGCTTTGGTCCACTGGCTCAATCCCGACGTGCGTACGGTTCTCAGGGGTCAGACCGTTGTGACCGAGTGAGCGCAACACCATCGCTTCGCCTTCGTCCGCGTTGTCGTAGGATGGGGTCTGGAGCCACTTCAAGAGTTGTTCCCAATACCAAAAGCGCGGGGAACAAAGGTGAGGCTTTCTGGGATCAGATCGGACTAAGCCAACCGGCGCGAGGTCTGTCGGCAGGTTCGTCCCTTCACCTGGCTTGATTCGTAGAGGGACTAGACGCTTGCGACAAGCTGTATCGTTATCGGCGGACTCGCCTTCAAAAAGGATGGCGTCCAGCGGCGCGGCGCAGAGCCACCTTTCGCGGTCTATTTCGTCCTCGTCACTCAACTCGACGAGCAACGGTCCGCGAATCCCTATGCTCTTCAACCGCGGAATAAGCGAAGTGTCGAAGACCCCGTCGTGATTTAGCCCGAGTCTAGTCCGGACTCCTCCTGCAATCGTTGAAGGGAACGGGAAGCTTAGCGATGTAGCGCGAGCCCCGGGTATCGGCCCAAACGGCCGGCCGTCGCGCGCGATCAACGGATCGCGAGGTTCGATTATCCAGGTGGCCATGGCTAGCGATCCTCCTTTGGCGCGTTTACCGGACTGGCGAGACTCTCCGCATCCGCGAAGATTCGAGCGATAATCAACTCGTCAGCAAGCTGAGCGACGTCCAAAGCGGGTTGTTCCGAGTCGCTGTTCTTCGCTATTGGGCTTGATGAGTTCGCCGGTTCGTCCTTTCGATCTCTTGGGTACAGCGTAGCGAGTTCTCCAGGCGTCAGGATCATTTCCTCGAGGCGGCGCAGGTCTGACTCGGTGATGCCTTCGATATTCCCTCTTGGCTGCTTGCGGCCCAGTATGCGGACCGCCTCGGTTCGCATCGCCTCGATCAAAATATCGTGGTGGACCCGATCGGTCTTCGAAACGTGCAGTTTGATCGCCAGATCGCGCAGCTCATATGCTGCTCCGTCCGGGATCGCATCCTTCCGGTGCAGGTCAATGAAGGACTCGATCCGTACGTCGAGGACGCCCCATTTCCCGGCGACGGTGCGGTCCGCCCCGCTTCGCTTGCTCAATACGATGGCCAGCGCATTCTTGCCGGGAACCTGTTTAGCTGATTTCTCTGCCTGTCGGGCCAGTATGAGCGCGTCGGAAAGCGGCTCCAGGTGATGGCTGACCGCTACGCCCACCGACAGAGTCGAGGACTCAGTCTTGTTGGTTTCAGTTGTCTTGAATGCGAATTCTTTCAGTTTGTCATTAAAGCTCTTCACTAAACAGCGGGAGCACTTCAGGACGGTATGAACGGGAACGAAGGCCAATACGTCGTCGCCACCCGCATAACACAGTGAACCGCTGTGTCGTTGGACGATCTTGCGAACGTCGCTCGCGAATTGGCTCAATGCCTCGGATAGTCTTCTATGGTCTTTAGGCTTCTTCTGACCTCTTATCGCTGCGCCCATCCAGTCTCCGTCAGCGATCAACAATGCATAGTAGGGCAGAGGCCGAATGCCTTTCTCAATCGAGTCGAGAAAGCGCTTGAGTTCCTTACGCGCCATTTCAAGCCTGTTCTTATCCTCGTTCGGAAAGAGGTCCGATAATCGCTCTTCAAAGAGAATGTGCCCGTCATATCGATTCAATATCGCGTGTTCCGGACCGGGTACGTTGCCAAGCAACTCTAGATAGTCCGCATCCCCTCCATATGTATCATCAAGAAGGGACTTGAGCGCGTTCACATAAGCGTCGAAAGTTAATTGGTGGACAGGCGTCAATCTGTCCATCAGCGGCCGCGCGGCGACGTGCGAAGTACTGAAGCATCGCTGTTCTTTGTCGCGAGCGCCGTGCCGCTTGAGTAGTCCGACGCCGCATAGGCGCTCTCCATTGCGGACGCCGTAATCGAGTCGAAGCCGCCTGAGCTGCTCCAATCGCCTCGCTTTTGGCAACCTGATTGCAGGGTAGGCGTCTTCCGGAATCACAGACTCGCGCTGGCCGTCGAGGGAGGATTTTGGGACGGGAGCCTTCCAGGGATCGGTTGGCTTGAACAAACGAGTAGCCTTCCGTGCGGCCATTATCGACTCCAGCCGTTCCCGGGCAACTCCATAGCCTGACTCGCTGACCGGAGAGAAGGCCCAGAAGCATTCGACCATATCCTCTACCTGCGCTATTGCTTTGTCGTCATCTATTCGACCTCTTACGCGCCCTCTATAGGCTTCCTTCGCGATCTCTTTCAGTCGGCTCTTGACTGCCTGTTCGGCGCGTAAGCCGAGGGTTTGAACCTCGTTGGGAACCGACTCGATAAGAGCGACTATCTTGTTGGGTGCGTCGAAGTTACTCCCAGCGTGCAAGTCATTTTCGTGGTGTGGAGCGGGAAAGATCAGCGCGTTGACGCCGTGGTCTTCAGCGATGCAGTGGGCGGCCGTTTTAGACAATTCACTCAATAGCCACGACCCAAACCACAGATCGCGGCTGCGGCGCGCCGTAATGATGAACTCCTGCACCGGTCCGATGGCAATACTTATCAGGTATTTCACAGAAGGCCCCCCGTCAACTCATATCTTCCCAACCCGAAACTGGTTCCGCCCCCAACGTGCAATAACTCTCCCGCAACTATGAGTGACAGAAACTCATCCGAAATTTCACCGTCGTATTCGATTTCTCCAACAAATCCGCCGAGCTTCATCTTTGTCTGTTGCCGGTTCGAGTAGCGCTCCCAGTCACACCAACGCAGTTGGGATGAAACCGTCTTCACTGATCCCGCGAACTCTATCAATTCCCTGTAATTCAACTGCAATGGCGCTCGGCCATGCACCGCGCACAACAGCGATATGCGGCGGAGCAGATTCCGCACTAACATCTCGAAGCTCATTCCAGCTTGTAGATCGCCGTCGACTCGGATTCGAGTCGGAGTTAGAAAAGCAATTCGGAGTGATGAGCCAGGGAGGTGTTCGGAGTGCGGAGTTCGGAGTGATGAATGAGTGCGGGGTTCGGAGTTCGGAGTTCGGAGTGATGAATGAGTGCGGGGTTCGGAGTTCGGAGTTCGAAGTTCAGAGGCCGCGGCGCGTAGCTCAGACAGGCGTGAGCGAATAAGATCGGCGAGGCTTGTCCGTGAGCCGGCCGGCGTCGCAATCCGTTGAGTGGCGCCGAAGTAGATCGTCTTCTCACCCTCCAGCCCGACCATCGTGACTTCGTCCAACTCGA
>JAHFUG010000239.1 GCA_023265195.1 Blastocatellia bacterium
AATAACTTCCAGTTTTGAGTTAAGCGGCAGCACGAGTTGAGGACCGCCAGTGAAGTGAGGACTTCACCGCGGAGACGCAGAGATCGCTGAGAGCGCCGGGGAGAGTGAGCCCTCTCTGCGTCCCTCTCTGCAACTCCGCGGTGAACTCCCTCGAAAAAGGGAACTTATTTCTTTTACGCCCCCTTATTATTTTCCTCATTATTTTCCTCTGCTCAGAGAAGCTATGGGAACGTGAAGAAAGCAAAGAAAGCATGCAAACTTGCAGCGTTTCAAAACGCCGTGCTAGATTCACTCTCTTCCGATTATTGACGAGGAAATCGACTCATGCCGCAAACCAATCCCGTTATATCCGATCCCGCCCCTCGCCCGCTTACTTCAATCAATGATGAAGAATCGCTGTTCCGGCAGTCGGTTCGCGAGTTCGCTGAGAATCAGGTTCGTCCGCTGGCTTCGGAAATGGACGAGCAGGGAAAATTCTCGAGCGATCTGCTAAAGCAATTCTTCGATCTCGGGTTAATGGGCATCGCAATCCCGGAGGAGTACGGAGGTCAAGGGGGGAGTTTCTTCAATTCGATCCTGGCCGTTGAAGAGCTGTCGCGCGTGGACGCATCGGCGGGCGTGATCGTCGACGTTCAGAATACGCTTGTCAACAACGCTATTCTCAGGTGGGGAAGCGAGGATCAGAAAAAGCTTTACTGCACGCGACTGGCCTCCGGCACGGTCGGAGCGTACGCGCTTTCGGAAGCGGGTTCGGGCAGCGACGCCTTTGGATTGGCCACCAGGGCGGAAGCAAGGGGGGACGGCTTTGTTCTAAACGGCCGCAAGCTATGGATCACCAACGCGTACGAGGCCGGTTTGTTCATTGTGTTCGCGAACGCGGCTCCGGAGAAGGGATACCGCGGAATTACGGCGTTCGTGGTCGAGCGCGACTTTCCCGGTTTTACCGTAGGCAAGAAAGAAAACAAGCTTGGCATACGAGCCAGCTCCACGTGCGAGCTCATCCTTGAAGACTGCGTCGTTCCGGCCGCGAGTATACTCGGCGAGTTAGGGAAGGGTTACAAGATCGCGATCGAGACTTTGAATGAAGGCCGCATAGGAATCGGAGCCCAGATGGTGGGCGTGGCTCAAGGATCGCTCGAATGCGGAATCGGCTACGCGAAGGAGCGCAGTCAATTCGGTCAACCGATCGCAAAATTCCAGGGCGTGCAGTTTCAAATCGCCCAAATCGCCACCGAGTTGGAAGCCGCCCGGCTGATGGTCTATAACGCCGCGCGGCTCAAGGACGCGGGCGAGGACTATGTTAAGCAGGCGGCGATGGCCAAGCTCTTCACGTCGCAGGTGGCGGAGCGCACGGCTTCGCAGGTCGTCGAGATCTATGGCGGTTACGGCTATACCAAGGACTATCCGGCGGAGAAGTATTACCGCGACGCGAAGATCGGGAAGATCTACGAGGGCACTTCGAACATGCAGCTCAACACTATCGCGAAGCTGGTCATCGGCGACATGTGAACGTGGAGGGCCGCCAGTCTAACTGGCTTGCCGACTGGTTTGATCGTGTGCTCCTGGAATCAAACTGCAAGAGCCGCTCGTGGCCGCCGTCGTGAAAAAGCTTCGCTGCTAATGAATTTCTCGCGCTTGTGGAATCAACATCCCGATATATATAATTCCCGGTCGCGCGCTATGCGTATTGGAACTCATGGAGCTTCGGCCTGCCTGATACTCTTTTCGAATACACTAATGTGCAAGAGTCCGCCAAAGACGGCTTCTAGTGGAAGCCCGGCAGTTGGTTGGAGCGCAGGGGCAAAACGCTTCGTCGCGGTTTTTGATAATAGAGACAGGTAGAACGTCAGTCGAAGTAGGCGTCGTCTTCGAGCGGCGATTGAAACATATCTCGACGCGGCTGGGGCTCGCTCGCGAGATTTCGGTGACAGCGGTAAGGAGAAGTCGTAATGAGGAAAGGCATCTGGTTCTTATTGATCTTCTGCGCGGCTATGTCGGCGCCTTGGCTTATGTCGGCGCCTTGGCTATTGTGGGAGTGCGGCGGCGAGACCGCGAGCGCGCAGGCGTCGGCTCCCACCCTCAAACGGATCACACCAGACACCATAACGGCGGGAACCGCTACGTTCACTCTAAGGCTGACCGGGACCGACTATGCCGAAGACGCAAAAGCCGTCGTCGACGGCTCGGCGCTCGACTCGTCCCGGGTTTCCCGAAGAGGCAAGGTTCTGCTGGCGGAGATCGACGCTTTGGTAGTGGCCGGCGTCGGAACTCATACCGTCAAAGTCGTCAACCCCGACAACACAAGTTCCGAGACGAAAACTCTCACGGTTGTAGCTAAAGATCCCGACATCAGAATCAGACTGGGCGGTAACGCGGCTCAAGAACGTCAAAGCACCAATCTTTCAACGCACGTGTTCGGCGAGGGGTTCGGTGAGAACTCGACGGTGCTTTTCTGGGGCTTTGACGCCACCACCACGTTCGTCAACAGCGAAGACCTTAACTTCGAGATTGACGCGGACCTTTTGACCGATTTTGCTTTCGTGCCCGTCGTTGTCAGGAATAAGAACTCGCGCTACTCGAACGTTGAAATATTCTTCGTCGTGCCCTCGGCGGCGAAGATAGACTCAACGGATCCGGAAACGCTCGATGTAACCGGCGAAGACGTTTTACTGAAAGTCTTCGGCAACAACTTCAAAAAAGGCGCGGTCATAGTCGTGAATGGAACCAGACTCGAGACTACTCCAGTCAAGGAGCGCCTCGAGGCTATGCTTCCGGCTTCATTCGTGTCCGCGCCATCCGAGTTGGTAGTTCGCGTCGAGCAAGACGGCATTCAATCTCGCGACCAGATCATTACGGTGACCCCGACCGACGATCCGTTTCTGTTTTCAGTCGCGCCAACGAGAATTCGCGTAGGAGAGAATAAGACCGCGGTCGATCTTGACGGCGCCAACTTCACCGCTGACTCGACGGCGACGATCGACGGGCAAGAAGCGGGGATAAAGAGACAGACTCGCCGGCTGCTGACGTTGTCGATCAAGGCCGATATTCTTACGGCGCCGGGAACGCATACTATTCAAGTGAAGGGCAAAGACGGCGCTATATCCAATGTAGCCACGTTCAACGTAGTCCCGGATGTGACGGTTCTCGGAGTGGCCGGGAACAAGCGAGACGGCTTTAGCGCCGTTTGCACGCCGGCCGCCGACTCGCAGCTGCGCTGGCCATCGCGGCTGGCGTTTGGCCCGGACGGCCTGTTATACGTGACCGACCGTTTGAACCACGCCATTCGTTCGATAGACTTCGCCACCGGTCAAGTGTGTCTCGTCGCGGGAACCGGTTTTCCGGGTTACAACGATTCCGGCAACGAGAGAGGTTTTGCTCCGACGTTTTCAAACCCGCTGGGCATCGTGGCCGACAGTAGCGGAAAACTCTATGTGACGGAAAATGGAAACGACGTCATTCGCCGAATTCGCAAGGCCGCGGACGGTTCCGTCACGGTTGACACGTTCGCGGGCCTTACCGAACAAATAACCGACAAACCGCGGCAGATTAGGCTGAACAGTACGATGGTCGGGTTGGAAGGTTTCGGAGTAGGCGCCGCGCGGGACGCGGGGTTTCGGCTTCCGGACGACATGGTGATCGCGCCTGATGGGTCGATCTATTTATCCGACAGCAACAACCACGCGATCAGGAGGATTAGAGACGTTAATGGTAATCCACAGATCGAAACCATCGCCGGAAATGGAGTGCCGGGTTTCGCGGACGGCGACGCCCTGAAAGCCAGATTCAACACGCCGACCGGCATAGCGTTGTCGAACGACGGCCGGTTTTTGTACGTAGCCGACACCAACAATATGCGCATCAGGAGGATCAACCTGACAGCGAAAAAGGTGGAGACCTTCTCCGGCAGCGGCGACATTGGAGCCTTGGACGGTCCATTTTTTCAGGCGTCGTTCAGTCAGCCGGTAGGGTTGGCCGTCGACTCGGCGGGAAACATCTACGTGTGTGACATACTCGCGGGCCAGATCAGAAGACTTGATCCCAATGGCAACGCAAATACGGTGACGGGTGGCACGAGGCCTAAGTTCCGTGACGGACCGGGCTTGACCGCGGCCTTCAATCAACCCAGGGGGATCGCAATCGATCGGGCGCGTGGTTTTCTATATGTTGCCGACACGGAGAACTTCCGTATCAGGAGAATAGCTCTGCAGTGAGACCGTATGTTGGTGACGGGCGGTTGGCCCGGAATCGAAGATCGGAAGCGAACGACTGAGCCCGCGCGCCGCGGTTAAGCGTGAGAAATCACGAACGATGCCTGTAGGTGATTCGTCCTTTGCTTAGATCGTAGGGAGACAATTCAACCGTGACTTTGTCTCCCGGTAATACCTTGATGAAGTTCTTTCGCATCTTCCCGGATAGATGAGCCAGGATCAAGTGTCCTTCTCCAATCTGCACTTTGAATGTGGCATTGGGCAATGAATCCGTAACGGTTCCCTCGACGGGTATCATTTCATCTTTTGGAATGGCGCACCTCCATGAACTCTTGTTCAAGATCAACGTGTGACGGCCTAGTTTAGACCAAACGGCGGGACAGCGCAATTTCAACTCCGCCAACCCGCCGTTCTCTCTTTATGTCGCCCGCTGATTGACTTGTTCCGGCTCGAGCCCACCTGTTCCCACGGCTCTTACTTTGTAAAAGGCCGGTTTGCCTGAGAACGCTCTCTGAATGAAAACCTGGTTGTGCTCGGCGGAAATAAACGATGAGCCACAAAGATGCTCAAAAACCACAAGACGTAAGGGAACTGCGGGAGGTCCAAGCTACGAAAGAAGAAGCCAACCGGGATGTTCTCTCTGTTTTCTGTTCTCTGTTCTCTGTGACTTTTGCGCCCTTTTGTGGCCATGAAACTTCCGCCGGGCGCCACTTGACGATCTCCGGGCATGCGCTATGTTTGCGACTGGACTTCGCTGATGACCGCAAGGCGATTCCGCGCACAATTCGGGTGAAACTTCAGATTGAGCCGTATGAACCCATCCAGCGAAAGTTTTCTATTTAGCGAATCCTTTCTCACGCGCAAACGAAACGGCGGCGCGGTTGGCGCCATCATTCTTTTCTGGTATCAATAGGTATTCAGATCCCCACTACAATCGACGACATGGGGTTGGCGTTGGCAACTTTTCGCCGAGTACGAATCATAATGAAGGCTCCTGACCGGGCGGTCGGTCGGCGAGACTCGTTCGGAGCGGTCCCGATAGGCGCGGAGACGCAGGCGGCCAGCGCCAAATCAACCGGGCAATGCCGTGAATAACGAAAGGGAGAACTCAATGAGCGCGGAAGCCGTGGGCATAAGTAAGCCGTTCAAGGAAGCGAGGGGCGCGGCCCCCGTAGAGAAGCAGCTCGAGTGGTATCGGCTCATTCACATGGGTAGAGTGCTTGACGACAAAGCTCGCAACTACTTGAGGC
This sequence comes from Blastocatellia bacterium, assembly GCA_023265195.1. GTDB lineage: Bacteria > Acidobacteriota > Blastocatellia > UBA7656 > UBA7656 > QHVH01. The sequence continues at coordinate 5,459 of JAHFUG010000239.1, forward strand.
AGTCGAAGGGCTGGTCCTATCACGCCTCGCACGCGGGCCACGATGGAATTCAAGCCGCTCTCGGACTCGCTTTCAGGCCGAACAAGGACTACCTGTTTCCATACTACAGGGACATGCTTACCTGCCTCGCCGCTGGAATCACTCCTTACGAGATAATTCTCAACGGGCTTTCCAAGGCGGACGACGTCGCGTCGGGCGGCCGGCATATGAGCAATCACTTCGCGGATATTCCGAGGGGGATCTGGAACGTTTCCTCGGCGACCGGCAATCACGCTCAGCATGCGGCGGGGCTGGGCCGGGCGGTCAAATACTACGACTCCGATGCGGTCGTGTTTTGCAGCCAGGGCGAGTCCTCGTGTTCCGAAGGGTACGTCTTCGAAGCATTGAATGGAGCCAGCCGCGAGAAGCTGCCGGTGATCTTCGTCGTGCAAAACAACGGCTACGGCATCTCGGTTCCCGTCACCGAACAAACCGCCAATAAGATCGTATCGGAAAACTATCGTGGCCTGTCCGGGCTTACTATTATCAATTGCGACGGCACCGATCCGTTCGACTCCAGCAAAGCGGTCGGCCGCGCTACGGAAATCATTCGGGCGGGAAACGGTCCGGTCTTACTTCATGCTTCCTGTGAGAGGATTAACGCCCACTCGAATTCCGACAAGCAAGAACTCTACAGAAGCCTGGACGAGATTGCCGCCGCCCGCGAATACGATCCGTATGAGAGACTGCGCTTCCATCTTCTGAACGTGGAAAACGTCGAGGAACTAAAGCTGCTCACGATCGAAGAGGAGAACAAGGCGCTCGCAGCTGAGGCCGCCGAGAAGGCCGAGGCGTCTCCTGACCCTGATCCGGCGACGGCGACTCTCTACGTGACGCCGGACGAAGCGGCCGTTTCAGCCGAAGCCATGACGCCGCGCGACGGCGGCGTGATGATCGCGCTCCGTGACGCCATCAATCAAACGCTCAAGCAAGAGTTTCGGCGGAATGAACACACTTTCCTTTGGGGCCAGGACGTAGCCTCGAAAGAAAAGGGCGGCGTCTTCAACCTGACCAAGGGCATGCAACAGGAGTTTGGACGCGGACGCGTATTCAACGCTCCGATCGCGGAAGACTACATCATCGGGACCGCGAATGGCTTCAGCCGCTTCAGCGAGAAGATATGGGTTGTAATCGAAGCGGCTCAATTCGCCGATTATGTCTGGCCCGGCGTCGAGCAGATAATCGACACCTCTCACGACTACTATCGGTCTAACGGCAAGTTCACGCCTAACATCGTTATGCGCCTCGCGTCGGGCGGGAACATCGGCGGCGGACTGTATCACTCTCAAAACCTGGAGGCGTTATTCACGACGCTGCCGGGTCTGAGGGTCGTCGTTCCTGCCTTTGCCGATGACGCGGCGGGATTGTTGCGTCACGCAATGCGAAGCCGGGGCATTACGATGTACCTGGAGCCGAAATACCTTTACAACCAGGTCTTCGCCAAAGCGCCCGATCCGGGTGAGAACTTCGAGGTCCCATTCGGCAAAGCGAGGATTCGCAGGGAAGGCGATGGGCTGACCATGGTCTCTTACGGGACGACGGTGCATTGGTGCATGCGGGCGGCCAATAAGCTGAAAGACGAAACAGGCGTCGAGGCCGAGGTCATCGATCTGCGGTCGCTGCTGCCGCTCGACATGGATACGGTCGCCGCATCGGTGGAGAAGACTTCCAGAGCGCTGGTGGTTCACGAGGACAAGGTCTTCGGTGGTTTCGGAGGCGAGGTCGCTACGCAGATTACCGAGCGCTGCTTTCACAGCCTGGACGCTCCGGTTATGCGAGTCGGATCGAAGTTCACTCCTGTTCCCTTCTCCAAGATACTCGAGCGCGAAGTGCTGCCGCAGGTTGAAACCATCTACGAGAAGGCCCTGGCCTTGTTGAAATTCTGAGGCGCCTCGGATGCGTGGACATCGCGGTCCTTGCAGGCTCCACTTGCAGGCTTCAACTGACGCCGCCGAATCACGCTTCGCGCGCGGTACTGGAGCTTGGCTTCACCCCGAAGGGGTCGTGTCGCTCAGCCCAGGGTTGCTGTACTCGGCTACCCTGGGAAACGGACGACATGCGCTGCACAACCCCAATGGCGCAACCCCAACGGGGTTGTGGCTCAGTGAGGTCACAACCATCTCAAGGTTGCAACGCAATCCGCCATGGGGTCCCAAGGTAGTTGAGTACAGCAACTGTAGGCTGTCGATGTAACCCCATTCGGGGTTGCATGCCTCCTCCGGAGAGCGAGATAGTCAAACCTCACTGGTGACGCTCCGCCTTCCCGCGGCTTGGAGCAGCTCGAGACCGGGGGAATCAACGATGTCTCCATTACTCTTCATTCAAACGGCTGCGCCTTCTCTCAACAACGCGGAGGCTGCTGATACGCTCAAGAACTGGGGTCAAATCGTCGCCATCATAGTTGGGATCGCCGGCGTTGCCGTCATTCTCGCAACCAAGACCTGGCCTTGGCTCAAGGCTAAACTCGACAGCCGCTCCATACGAAATCGGAAAGGGGCCGAGGCGTTTCCATCAGCCGACGTCGAGGCCTCGCTCCGGTATTACGTAACGCCCTATTGCCAGGATATAGATCCGGCGGGAGGTGAGGAACCGCGCGCCTTGATCGGGGTCAAGCGCAACCTGTTTGAAACTCTTGACGACGTGCTCAATCAACCCACCGAGTATCGCTACTTGATCCTGCTTGCCGATTCGGGAATGGGAAAGACAAGCGCGCTGCTGAATTACTACGCCCGCCACATTCGAAGCTCGCGCCGCCGCCGCAAGTTCGGGCTTGCCGTGATCCCACTCGGAATTCCTAACGCGGAGGAGATGATCAAAGCCGTACCAAACAAGGAAAGGACCGTTCTGTTTCTGGATGCATTGGACGAGGACACACTCGCCAATGTCGACCACACGGCGCGCGTTCGCGATCTCCTTGAAGCCACGCGAGAGTTCAGCCGCGTGGTGATCACCTGCCGGACTCAGTTCTTTCCAAAAGATGAAGAAATCCCAAGGGAGACGGGAATATTGAAGGTCGGTTCGAGGACGGCCGGCGAGAGAGCCGGCTACGTTTTTCATAAATTGTATCTTTCACCGTTCACCGACGAGCAAGTCCGCCGCTATCTCAAGCGGCGCTATCCTTTTTGGAGACGCCGCCGCCGCCGCACGGCCTTCGAGATGGTCGAGAAGATTCCCAATCTCGTAGTGCGTCCGATGCTGCTGGCTCACGTCGGCGCCATAATCAAGAAACGAGCGAACATCAAAACCTCTTGCGACTTGTACGCGGAGATGGTGGAGGCATGGCTGGAACGAGAAGAACCGCTGGTCAAGAAAGAGAACTTGCGCCGGTTCTCCGAGCTTCTTGCGGCCGATCTATACATTAATCGCCAACAGCGGCGCGGCGAGTTCTTACCGTATGGCGATCTCGCCGGACTGGCTAAAGCCTGGAGTATACCGATAGACGAGTGGCGCATCGGCTCCCGATCGTTATTGAACCGCGACGCGGCGGGCAACTATAAGTTCTCGCACCGGTCGATCATGGAATACCTGTGCGTCAAGCGGTTCGCGCAGGGCGACAAAGCCTTGAGCGGCGTCGAGTGGACCGATCAAATGAATCTGTTTCTTCGGGAGTTGTTCGATGGCAGGCATGCGGGGGGATCGTCCCGAGACCGCATCAACACGGCCGGATGGGAGGCGAGCCAATGCGTTGCTCTGGTCATGGCCGTTCTGCAATCGGAGGATCGTATACCGGACCAAGAAAGGCTCTATCGCTCACCCGGCGGTGTGCTTTGGGCGCTCGGAGAAATGATGCGGACCGATAACCGGGCAGCCCGCGGAACCGGCAGTGATGGCGAAGAGTTCTCCGCGATGATGACTATGGTGAAAGTCTGCGGCCTCTTCCACGATCTCCCGCAAGCAATGGTGTGCGCGGAGCAGGCGTTGGAGGCGGTCAAGACGATTCCTGATAAGATCGAGGCCCTTGATGCGCTGGTCAGCATCCTCTTAGCAAAGGGGCAGCGGAAGCGCGCGATCCAGTATTGCCAATCCGAGATGAAGCTGATGCAGGAGACTGGATCGCCGGACGCCGAGCGGATCAGAAAGCAACTCGAGGATTTGGGAGAAGTCTTCGAGTTTGAAACAGTGAATCTCGATCCCTCGGGCCGCGTACTGCAATGCCGCAAGCGTGAGGCGCTTCAGGTCACTGAAAAACTAGCAGGCGGTATCGGCTTGGCGATGGTCGAAATCCCCGGCGGAACTTTCACGATGGGTTCAAGGAAGGAAGAAAGAGACAGCTCTGATTCGGAGCGGCCCCAGCACGAAGTCACTTTGACGCCGTTCTACATCGGCAAGTATGCGGTCACGCAAGCGCAATGGCGGGTGGTTGCAGGCTGGCCGAAGGTCAATCAGGATTTGGCTGCCGATCCTTCACATTTCAACGGTAATGATCGTCCTGTCGAGCAAGTGAGTTGGGAAGACGCCGTTGAATTCTGCGAGCGGCTCTCAAAGAAGACTGGGAAGACCTATCGACTCCCCACTGAAGCCCAATGGGAGTATGCGTGCCGGGCGGGAACCGCTACTCCGTTCGCCTTTGGGGAAACGATTACGCCGGAATTCGTCAACTACAATGGACAATATCCATATGGGAAGGCGCCCAAGGGCGAGCATCGCAGGAAGACAGTACCGGTGGGCAGTCTCCGCATCCCGAATGCGTGGGGGCTGTACGATATGCACGGCAACGTGTGGGAGTGGTGTCAGGACTGGTACGGGCCTTATCGCGCGGAGCCAGTCACCGACCCACATGGACCTTCGGAGGGGACAAATCGCGTGCTGCGTGGCGGTTCGTGGAACTACGTCGGTGACTACTGCCGGTCCGCGTTTCGCAACATCTACGCTGAGCCGGGCTTCCGCGACGACTCCCTCGGGTTTCGAGTTGTAGTTGTTTCGAGGACTCCGTAGCCCTTGGCCCTTTTGCTCTTTTGCCCTTTGCTCCTTCCGCGCGCGAAGCGAAAAACTCTTTTGGATACCGATCAATGATGAGTACCCACCGGGCATTGTGCCGGTTCATCGGGTTCGCGCGGTCGACCCGGTACGTGCTGCAATGCGACGTCCGCAAATACTTCGCGAGCATAGACCACGAGATCCTAAAACTTATGCTGCGCCGCAAGATCAAATGTCCGGACACGGTCTGGCTGATGGAGTTGATCATTGACGCGAGCAACCCACAGGAACGGATCACCGATTACTTTCCTGGCGATGATCTGTTCACTGCCGGCGAACGGCGGCGCGGACTGCCAATAGGTAACCTCACCAGCCAGTTTCTTGCTAACGTCTACCTCGACGGCTTCGATCACTTCGTCAAGGAGCGCCTCGAGGCCCGAAAGTACGTTCGATACGTTGACGATTTCGCCATCTTCAGCGATGATCGGCGCTGCCTGGCGGAAGCGCGGGTCGAGATAGAAGATTGCCTTGCGCGCTTGCGGCTCAAAATTCATCCGGTCAAGAACCAGTTGTTCGAAACGCGGCACGGAGCTAACTTTCTGGGATTCCGAGTCTTTCAGGATAGAATACGGGTTAGGACCGAGAATCTGAGACGGGCCCGGCGCCGCTTGCGCCGATTGCAAGCGCGGTATCATGCAGGTGACATTGATTCGACCAAGGTCAGAGAGTCGATTCGAAGTTGGATCGCGCACCTCGAACACGGCGACACGTGGCGCTTGCGCGAACGGATATTCGCCGATGTTGGATTCGTAAGAGGGCGGCAATCCTTGAATGAGAGGTCACCTCAATGAGTCAGGATTT
>JAHFUG010000240.1:0-6806 GCA_023265195.1 Blastocatellia bacterium
TATCAAGGGCGGAGCTCTTGACTAGTTGTGCTCATCCATCACGGAACCGGGCCCTGCTGATGACTACTTATGCAGCCGGGTTGCGAGTCAGCGAGACTGTCAGCCTCAAGGTTACCGATATCGATAGCAACCGTATGACGATTCGGGTTGAGCAAGCCAAGGGCGTGAAGGATAGTTATCCGGTTCTCTCTGTTAGCTTGCTTGAAGAACTGCGATCGTATTGGAAACTCTACAAGCCGCCCACCTGGTTGTTTCACTCAACCCACGACCCCAACCTGCCTGTCGGTTACCTTCCATCTGGTCTTCACTCTTCCACTATGAGATGAATCCGCTGGCCTCTCCAACAAGAAGGTTGTCTGCGCCATCTTGTTCAAAGCAGCCTCAGGCACTCTGATCGAGTTTGCCCGAACTCACCTTGGAGGGTTGCTCGGTTTCACCTGCGTTCTCCATACCTGGGATCAGACTTTAACTTGAGCATCTGCGTGTCTTCAGTCCTATTCAAATAACTACCACCATCGACTATGTTTTTCTGCTTTAATTTTAGAAATTTTCCTTGACAATTATACACTCACTTTTTATACTGACGGAGTCCTATGAAATAGGAAGGACTGGGAGGACTCCAATCGGTGGTAATGACGGGATTGGAGGTTCCTCGGTGGGAGAATTCAAGAACAGGAGGATATAAAAGATGGCTAGAACAGGAGTTTCACTTGCGAGGATACCGAATTATGGCTCTTTCCAAACGGTTAACCCATTTGGCGACATTTTTGATTTTCAGCGGGGAGTTAATAGGCTCCTGGCGGAGACCTTCGGCGCGAGAGAGGGAGAAGAAGCGACATTGAGCGCGTGGAGTCCCAAGGCCGACGTATATGAGGACGAAAATTCGTACGTAATCAAGGCCGAACTCCCCGAAATCTCGCGTGACAACGTAAAGGTCAGTCTCGACAAGAACGTGTTGAGCATCAACGGGGAGCGCAGGTTCGAAAACGAAGAGAAGCGCGACCAGTATCATAGAATCGAGCGAAGCTACGGCCAGTTCTGCAGATCCTTTTCGTTGCCGCCGAACGTCAACGTGGAGGCGATTGCGGCCGAGTTCAAGGATGGAGTACTCAAGCTGACTCTCCCAAAGAAAGAGGAAGCCAAACCCAAGCAGATTGAAGTTGCGATCAAGTAACAATTCGTTTTTTCATCGGTGGGCGCGAAGCCGGATGATCGGCTGCGCGCCCGCCTCCATTTTCGTGGCTCATACATCCGTAACCACACCTGGAGCCGACAGCCCTGCCTGAAGACGGGGGACTGGAGTTTGGCTGTTTCCTTCTTTCCCTCCGTAGGAGAGGTTGGAGTTTGGCCATTCTCATTCTCAACTCCGTAGGAGTGACCTGTCTGTAGCAACGAAATAAACCGAAGAATCAACAAGCGGTGATGTCGTCTCAACTCCGTAGGAGTGACCTGTCTGTAGCAACGAGATAAACCGAAGAATCAACAAGTGGTGATGTCGTCTCAACTCCGTAGGAGTGACCTGTCTGTAGCAACGAGATAAACCGAAGAATCAACAAGCGCGTGCTAGACAGGTCACTCCTACGGAGTTGAGAATGGCCAACCCCCCAACGCAGTTGGGGGAGTTGTTCAAATCCCACTTACATACGCTGAGCCGCCGAGGCTCTCCAGAATACCCCCAACGCAACTACCTCAACTTGACTTGAGCGTCCGGCTCATCGTATAAGGCACACAGTCTTAACTCTCGAATCACAAGCAGCGCGCCCGGCGTCTTTGCCGGATGCGCAAGACTGATTCGGACTCCGTGGGAACGGGAGGGCAATGGGTATAAAGCTTGGTAAGAGCAACGCTAGCGGCGCGGATGTCGGACTGATCGGCCAGGGGGTCGAAGTTTCAGGCAACATCACGTTTACCGACCGGCTGGAGATCGAAGGCAAGGTCACGGGTAAGATCAGCTCTGAAGGCGGCGCGTTGATCATTGGCGAGTTCGGCGCCGTCAAGGCCGAGATAGACGTCGGCATTTGCGTTATACATGGAAACCTCGAAGGCGATCTTACGGCGAGGGCGAGAGTGGAGATCCATAGAACGGGAAGAGTGACCGGCGACCTCCTTACGCCGGTGCTGGTCGTGGAGGAAGGCGCCATATTCAATGGCGCGGTTAGAATGTCTCAAGTAGCTCCCGAGCGCATAGAACGCCCTCTTGACGATATCGAGCCCGAGGAAAATCAGGAAACGAGAAAACACCGCGGCATATTCGGCGGTTGAAACGCGATAAGCGATCATGCGCTAATGCAGTTTGCGTTTTGTTTCAACAGGTATCCCGACGCAGCCGCAGCCTCCAATTCGCAATTCCCACTAACCACTCCGCGCTTGCAGTCACGAACCCGTTCTTTTCTGTACAAGTCCAATTAGTCTCTGCGAGAATGGCCTCGACGATTTTTTCGAGCGTGTCCGAGCTGCGCAATTTGGACCGGCAGTGGACTGCGCCCCGTGCGCCAAATCCAAAGACTCACGAGCGGCTGGTTGAACTTAAAGCGGGTAGACAGCTCTCACAAACGACTGTCCGGTGATCGGACGGTCTGGTTTGTGCTTTTCTGTTTCTTCGGCTCCGGCGCGAGCGGGCTCATCTATCAGGTAGTATGGGTCCGCGAACTTGTTCTCGTATTCGGGGCGACGTCGTTCGCCGCCAGCACCGTTCTCACATCTTTCATGTGCGGCTTGGCGGCCGGCAGCTACTACCTTGGCCGCAAGAGCGCTTATCTTAAGAATCCGCTCCGCGCCTACGGTTTGTTGGAAATAGGAATCGGTATCTATGGTCTTTTGGTTCCGCTTCTTTTCACGGCGCTTCCTTTCGTCTATCACCCGGCCACAAGACTTTTCAATCTGTCATTTTTTGCTCTCAGCATCATCAGATTTCTTCTGGCGCTGGTCGTTCTTATCCTGCCGACGACTTTGATGGGCGCCACTCTTCCGGTTTTGGCGAGCTTTTACGCCGCACGGTCTTCGAACATCGGCTTGAGAGTCGGCGCCCTTTATTCAGTCAACACTTTTGGAGCGATGGTTGGGGCCGTTTTCGGAGGGATCGCCCTGATGCCGGCAGTGGGTATGACAGCCTCAACGGAAACCGCCGCCGCGGTCAATATTGCGCTAGGGCTCATCGCGCTGTCGCTGCGCAACACCAGTTTGAGACCGGATGCCGATCCCTCTTCGCTCATCGCGAAGCACGACAAGCGCCGCGCCTGGCGAGCGTTAGTGGGGAATCGCGCGTCGAGACTTCTTGGGCTGAAAACGCCACGCGCGGGCCGGCGCGGCGAAGCGTGGGAGATGACCCGTTCTCAAAAGACGACTGTTCTCATCGCGCTCGCGTCGTCCGGCTTCGTTGCGCTTTCGTACGAGGTCATCTGGAGTCGAATCCTGAGCCTCATCATAGGCTCTTCCGTTTACGCGTTCAGCATAATGCTCGCGACGTTTCTCGCCGGCCTGGCGATTGGAGGGTCTCTGGCGTCGCGGATGGTTGACCGGCTGACGCGGCCTCTCAGCGTGTTTGCCGGCATAGAACTCGGCGTTGGGGTGACGTCGCTGGCCGGAGCATTCCTTTTCAACGAGCTTCCGTACGCATTCATAGCAATCAACCGTTCCAGCGCGGCGCCTTCGTTCGGCTTGCAGCTCGCCTTCAAGTTTTCGGTGGCGGCGTTGGTCATGATCCTGCCCACGATTCTCCTGGGCGCGCTGTTTCCACTGGTGGTTAGGATCGTTTACGGCGACGCCGGACATGACGCGAATCTGGGAAGAGCGGTCGGCGAAGTCTACGCGGCGAACACGGCGGGCGCGATCGTCGGCGCTTTCATAAGCGGATTCGTGCTCGTGCCTTGGCTGGGTTTGATCGGAAGCCTGAGAGTATGCGTTGCTCTCAATTTCGCGATCGCCTTCGCCGTTTTTTACGCGGCCGCCGCGAAAGGCGCGGTCAAGAGATCATTGATTCCCGCGGCGGGGACTTTTCTTATGCTCCTGTTGGTTGTCTTCATCAAGCCGCCGTGGGACATCGCGGTAATGTCGAGCGCGGTCTACCGCTACGCGCCTTCGATGAGCAAGATGAGCCGCGCCGAGTTCTTCGATTACTTCAAGCGGGGCGGCGAAGGAGAAACCGTCTTTTACAAAGAAGGCGTGACGGCGACCGTCGCCGTTCAAAAACAGGAAGGCGGACGCGTCTTGAAGGTCAATGGGAAACCGGACGCATCGACCGCGGGCGATCTGCCGACCCAGATACTGATAGGAAGCCTGCCGCTTCTCTTGCGCGAGCGAACCGACGATGTTCTCGTGATCGGGATGGGAAGCGGTGTGACTCTTGGGTCGGTCGAACAGTTTCCGGTAAAGAGAGTCACCTGTGTTGAACTGGAGCCCGCCGTAATAGAGGCGACTAACTTTTTCGACGACGTCAACAACAAGCCGCTGGAGGACAAGAGGCTCAGACTGGTGGCCAACGACGGCCGGAATTTCATTGACGCCACGGACGAGAAATTCGATGTTATCGTGTCCGAGCCTTCGAATCCCTGGCTCACGGGCGTGGCGAATCTTTTCACGCGCGAGTACTTCACCCGGGGAGCAGCCAGGTTGAGCGAACGCGGTTTGTTCAGCCAGTGGCTGCAGATTTACGAGATGCCGCCCGAGGACGTGAAGACGCTGGTGGCGACGTTTCAAAGCGTCTTCCACAACGTGTATCTATTCAGAGGCGCTCAGGGCGACCTGATGCTGTTGGGAAGCAAGCAGCCGTTTCAGATCGACGCGGCGATCATTTCGTCCAACCTTCGAGACCGGAAGATCGGGGGTGATGCAAAGCGGGCGGGCGTGGGCGACGTCGCCGACCTGCTATCCCGCTTTTACCTTGGTCCAGACGAGGCGGCGGGATTCTCCGCGAACTCGAGGCTCAACACCGACGACAACGCTTTGATCGAGTTCAACGCGCCGCGCCGCGTTGGCGTCAGCGAGGACACAGTCGAGAAAAACGTAAAGGAGTTGCTGGCGGCCGCCCTGACCGCCGATCCATTAGCCAAAGACAACAATACTGGAATAAGTAGCGGCCAAGCTCTGCGTCCCTATGTAGTGGGCGACCTCAACCGTGTTCGCGAAAGCGCGTCTTCCACGAGCCTGCTCTCATTCGATCCAAACCCTCATCCAGCCTCGGACACCGACTTCCTGCTCGACATCGCGTTGGGCGCCGTAAAGCGCTCGGATTTGGGCCGGGCCCAGCAGTTCATTGGATACTCGCAACGGATAAAGCAAACGGCGAGGGCGGAAAGCCTGCTGGGCGAAATACGAATGTCGGTGAGCGAGGACGCCGCCGCGCTCGAGCATTGGGAGCGGGCGCTCGCGCTCGAGCCCGATCATTTCTTCACGCTGGTGAATATGGGGAAATACCACCTGATGAAGAAAGATCCCGGCCGGGCGGCTCGTTACCTCGATCTCGCAATTCAAAACAAACCCGATAGCGCCAGAGCGCACCATCTTCGAGGGCTGGCTTATCAGGCGGTGGGCGATCACGCCCGGGCCGCCGCTGAGTATCGGCTGGCGCTTCCTGACCGGGATTACGTCCACAGCGTAAAGACCTACTACCTGAATTTCGGAACGTCGCTTTTCGGGATCGGCCTTTATGAAGAAGCGGCGCAGATGCTCGCCGAGTACACCCGGCTCGCGCCGTCGGACGCGGACGGACACTTTCAGCTTGGCGCCGTTTATGAAGTGCTTGCCGAAAGGTCGGTGGATGAATCGATGACGCTGCGAGCCGTAGAAGCGCTCAGAAACTCGGTCAACCTCCGGCCCAACTATGCGATGGCCCACTATTACCTCAGCAAAGCCTATCGGCGATTGGAACGGTACGACGCGGCCGAAGAAGAGTTCGAGTTATACGAGCGGTTCCTCGCCAAGTGACCCGGGCCTTCCGAAAGACGATTACGACATCTCGGCGCCGAACGGGCCTGGCCGGCTCCGATCCCTTCGATCGACTCCCTTGTAATACAGCGCCGCAACCAGAGCGAAGAAGATAATGCCGAACATATCCCACTGAAGATCGTGCGGCGTGTCTTGAGGCGTCCATAGCCGTTGAAAATCGCCGTAGAACTTTTCGTCCCACAACTCGACGATCTCGTAATAAGAGGCGAATGAGAATGTGATTGTTACAGCGAGGAAGGTCATCAGGTCGAGCGGAAGCCGCAGCCCGACTCGCCGAGTCGTGGTCCGCAATAACCAGAACGCTGGAATCGCCGACAGTCCCGAGCCGGCAAGATGAGCGAACTCATCATAATCCGTCAAAGGTCCGAACTTGTGGCCGTATAACTTGAAAAGATTTCCCAGTACATCCGTGGCTACCGCCGCGGCGAGACAAAACATCACGAAGATGGGCGGCGCCATCTTCTGGCGGAATCTGAAGTAACAATAGAACGCTCCGAGAATCAGCGACGTATACAACGCGTTTACCCAAGCCTCTCTGTAGGGCAGCCGCATCAAGAGAAATGTTTTTGCTATGAACGCCGCGGAGCTGAAGGCAAGGAACTCGGCTTGCCGGAACCTGGTCTTAGCGTGCGCTGGGGCTTCAATCTCAACCATCTCTACCTTCTTTCTTGAGCCAGCCAATCGAACTTGGAATAAGCAACGTCCGCCCGTCGTACCGCGGGCTTTAGCCTGTACTCTTACATAATACTACACACAATTCCCTCGGCGGTCCTGCTCTCGGGTGCTTAACGGTTTTGGGGACGCGGCGCGGAAAGATGCTTGGACAAGTAAGAAGCAAGGCAGGCATGACGAGGCATGGATAT
>JAHFUG010000240.1:6906-11266 GCA_023265195.1 Blastocatellia bacterium
GCCCTCCTAACGGAGGGCGCGGGAATGGAATGGCCCAAACTCGAGACCTCGATGAATCGAGGTGTCAATGAGAACGAGGCGCTCAAGTCCGATACGATTCCCGATAACCATAATCCCCCCAATTCGGTTAAGCGCCCCCCTGCTCTCTTGTCGACGGATGACCTGTCGACTCCGCCACGAACTTGACAGTAACGCGGCCTGCACGTGACACTTGAGCCGTAATCAAGCGGCGTCAATCATCAAGATGGCTACCGAACGCGATCTCAGAAACCACATCATCGACATCGGCCGGCGCATTTATGATAACGGCCTCGTAGCCGCTTCCGACGGCAACATCAGCGTGCGGATGGATGACGGCCTTATCCTTACCACGCCGACTATGGTCTGCAAAGGCAGGATGACCGAAGACATGTTGGTCGTAGTGGATACGCTGGGCCGAAAGCTTCGAAGCGATGAACGCAATCCGTCCTCGGAGATGCCGATGCACCTCGCCATTTATCGGCTGCGGCCAGACGTCAGATCGGTAGTGCATGCGCATCCTCCGTTCGGCACCGGGTTCGCCGTAGCCAATGTGCCTCTCGATAAGCCGCTCTTGTCCGAGGTGATCCTCACGCTTGGTTGCATACCCCTCACTGCCTACGGCACGCCCTCGACCAACGAGATGGTTGAGTCGCTGGCGCCTTATATTCCACACCACGACGCATTGCTGCTGGCGAATCACGGAGCGGTGTCATATGGCCCTGACCTGGAGACGGCCTACGCCCGAATGGAAACGCTCGAGCACTTCGCCAAGATCACATTGATCGCAAGACTGGTAGGACAGCCGGCCGAACTCTCGCCGGAGTCAATCGCAAAACTCCTGGACGTCAGGGAGCGCGCCGGTTATATGTCGCCCGAAGCGCGCGGTTGTCAGGCATGCGGCTACTTGCACGGCCACGCGTCGTCTTGCGCGGCGGGCTCGGCCGCGAGGTCTCATACTCAGGCCAACGGTAACGACACGGTCACGCTGACAAGGCAAGAACTGAACGCGCTTATTACGGAGGCGGCGAAGTTGATCGCAAACGAGATGAAACGGTAATGAAGTATGAAGGGACAACCTCGGGCGGTCAGCGCGCGACTCTCAGGCTGCCGGACCCGATTGGCGGGCCAAGGACCAAAGTGAACACTTGAAGTCAAAGGAGACAACATGATGGAAGCTCTCGGAATGATCGAGACCAGGGGTCTGGTCGCGATGATCGAAGCATCTGACGCAATGGTGAAAGCCGCCAATGTAACATTGATTGGCTATGAAAAAATTGGAGCGGGTTTCGTTACTGCTATTGTTCGGGGCGACGTCGCGGCAGTGAAGGCGGCCACCGACGCGGGCGCAGCGGCCGCGAGACGCGTCGGTGAACTCATCAGCGTTCACGTAATACCGCGTCCTCACTCCTCGGTCGACGAAAGCATGCCGGTCACTCACGAGTCGCGAGAGAAATAAGCACCCGGCGAGAGGCGGCGGCCAGGCAGTAACAGAGGGAATAGAATGATCCTCGCACGAATAGTCGGCACCGTGGTGGCTACCCGGAAGGACGAACGTCTTCACGGCCGAAAGCTGCTTGTTGCTCGTCCTGTCGGCGTTGACGGCCAGGATGAGAAGGGCCACCTGATAGCCGTCGATACCGTTGGAGCGGGTGTCCGTGAAACCGTCTTAATCGTCCAAGGCAGCTCCGCGCGCATGGCCTTCGGGTGCAAGGACTGCCCGATCGACGCCGCGGTTGTAGGCATCGTCGACACCGTGGAAGTCAATGGCGGCGAAAGGAAGAGTTGATTGCCGCGATCTCTTTTGGCTGCCGGCGCTCCTCCTCGAACAAATCAATGAATACGATCCGGATTGCGTTAGCTCAGATCAACCCGACTGTGGGCGATCTCGACCGCAACGCCGATCTGATAATCAACTACATTGGCCGCGCTCGAGACGCAGGCGCCGAAATCGCCGCCTTTCCTGAACTGGTCATCACCGGCTACCCGCCCGAAGACCTGTTGCTCAAACCGCACTTTACCCTTCAAAACAGGCTGGCGCTCGATCGAATCATCGCTTCATCCAAGGGGCTGATCGTCATCGTAGGCTTCGTGGATACGGATGGCTCGGATATCTACAACGCGGCCGCTGTAATTTCGGGAGGAAAACTCCTCGATGTTTACCACAAAGTGTTCCTTCCAAACTACGGCGTCTTTGATGAAGAGCGCTATTTTCAGTCGGGCGTCCGCCTTCCAGTCTATCAAGTCAAGGATGCGAGAGTCGGCGTGAATATCTGCGAAGACATATGGTATCCGGGCGGGCCCGCGAAAACTCAAGCTCTTGCGGGAGACGCGCATCTCGTCGTCAACATATCCTCGTCGCCCTACCACGCTGGGAAGAGCCAGGACCGCGAGCGCATGCTGAGCACTAGAGCTGCGGACAACGCCGTCGCGCTCGCCTATTGCAATCTGGTCGGCGGACAGGATGAGTTGGTGTTCGACGGCAACAGCTTGATCTTCGATGAAGACGGCCGAATCGCCGCCAGGGGCAAGTCTTTCGAGGAAGACCTGGTGGTAGCGGACATAAACATAGAGCGGGTGTTCTCGCAAAGGCTGCACGACCCACGCCGCAGGCGCGAGCGGCACGAGGCGGACAGCGAACACATCGAGATCATCTCCGCAGTGTTGGACAACGGACTACGGCCCCGTCCTCCCATTGCCGGGCGGGCGGCGTCGTTCCGTGAGGGCGTAGCGGAGATATATTCGGCGCTGGTTGTGGGCACGCGCGACTATGTCCGCAAAAACGGTTTCGACAAAGCCTATCTGGGCCTCTCAGGCGGAGTCGATTCGGCTCTAACGGCCGTCATAGCGGCGGAGGCAATCGGGCCTGATAGTGTAAGAGCGGTCTTCATGCCGACAAAGTTTTCGTCGCCGGAAAGCGGGCGGGATGCAAGGACGCTCGCGGAGAATCTAGGCGTCTCGTTCGAGGTGATTTCGATCGAAGATGCATTTGAAGGTTACCTGAAAATGCTCTCCACTTCCTTCGACGGACTCGCCGAAGACGTGACCGAAGAAAATATTCAGGCGAGAATCCGAGGCAACGTGTTGATGGCCCTTTCAAATAAGTTTCACGGGCTGGTTCTCTCGACTGGCAACAAGAGCGAGATGAGCGTGGGCTACTCGACTTTGTATGGCGACATGGTCGGCGGATTCCAAGTGCTAAAGGACGTGTTCAAGACGACGGTGTATCTGCTAGCCGAGTATGTTAACAAAAGAGGAGGCGCGCCGGTCATTCCTGAGTTCATACTCACACGGCCTCCATCGGCGGAGCTTCGTGAGAATCAACGGGATGACGACACGTTGCCGCCTTACCCGGTTCTCGACGCCATACTGAAAGCCTATATCGAGAGAGACATGAGCGCGGATTCAATCGCCGCTTCCGGGTTCGACAGGGAGATTGTTCAATGGGTCATCCGGCGAGTCGACGCGGCTGAGTACAAGCGCAGACAATCGCCGCCGGGCATAAAGATCACGCCTCGGGCGTTTGGCCGCGACCGGCGAATGCCTATCACGAATAAGTATCACAACTAGAAAAAAAGGTATCCCGAGTGCGGGGTTCGGAGTTGGGAGTTCGGGGTTCGGAGTTCGGAGTGCGGAGTTCGGGGTTCGGAGTTGGGAGTTCAGGTTCGGAGTGCGAAGTTGGAAGTTCGGGGTTGGGAGTGCGGAGTTAGGAGTTCGGGGTTCGGAATGCTGGATCACGCGTTGTTCTCGGTGGAAGCGGGAACAGAATTCTCGTACTGATCGGCATAAACGACTAGTGGTGCTCGGCGGAAGTTCCTAGGCGGCGGCGGACGAAGTCCCCGCTTCACCGGCGGTTCTCATCTGGCGCCGCCGCATGACTCAAAACGTGAAGTCATTTGTTTGCGCCTCCTAACTATTCCGACCTATCAGTAGTAGAGCGCTCAATCTGTGGCCTTTGTTTGGGAAGGCAAGCAATTGAGATGGAGCGCGGAACTTTTCCAAATTAGGAAGAGTAGTTTTTCCGTCAGTACTGAATGAGGGGTTGTTTTTCTCAACGTCGAGTGAGAAGCAAGAGCGAGTGGGACGGGTCCAGTTTGAAGTCCTACCGGCAAGTGAGCCGCGCGAGCTATGGGACAAAGCTTCGAAGTTACAAAAGAGGGCATCAAGTTGTCCTACGTTCAGAACTCCTGATCTCGTTCAATAGAACCATAGGCTTAAGACAGGGTCGAGGAAAATGGGGTGATACCGGTTTGGAAGATTCTGAATGGTTGAAGGCGGCTGCTGAATAAGGCGCCCTGCTGAATATGGAAGAGACTGATGAAATAATCGGGGAAATGAAATG
>JAHFUG010000029.1 GCA_023265195.1 Blastocatellia bacterium
CTTGATTCGATTCCCGCGGGCGAGATATGCGCGAGAGTCGCCCACCTGCGCGATATAAGCGGAAGGTCCTTGCACGAGCACGGCGGTGGAGGTGGCGCCTAGACCGGCGTGCTCGGGGTTCTGTTTCGCGTAATCCCAGATTCGCCGGTTAGCGGTTTGGATTGCGTCCGCCAGCGCTTTGCACGCGTCGGGTCCGGGCGGTGACTCAATTAGTTTTTCGAGTATGGTTTTGACTGCCATTTCGCTGGCTATCTCGCCGGCCGCCGCCCCGCCGAGTCCGTCCGAAACAATCAACAGGCTTCCGCGCTCGCCAATGCGGTGAGTGGTCACTTCGGGAACGAGGCCCGTGCGGCCCGTCGTGAGGTCCGCAACCATAAAGGCGTCCTCGTTAGCAGGGCGCTTCATTCCAGTGTCCGTTCTGGCGTAAACCGAAATCTCGATGTCGTAATTCTGGTTCATGGCGTAGGCCCCAGTCCGTCGGCGGTTTCCGCCTGCTCGGAGGCCGCACTTCCTGTATCGCTTCAACGCGGGCGCACAAAGAGATCGTCGATCGAAAATTTCTCGGCCGCCACGGTTCTAAACCCGACGCCCCCGTAAGGGAAAAGATTGTCCTTGTCCTCGAAAAAGCCCAGGACTTCGCTCTTGCCCGTATCCGCGGGTTTGATCTCGTGTTCGAACGTTTTGCCCTTGGCCTGTATGTCGATCTCGTATTGGCCGCCCGCCTTGATCTCGGTGAGCATGAAGACGGAGCCGTCGGGCTGACTCAGGTCGAGCTTATTGTCTCGCACGATGTAGACGTTGAATCGCTTTGGAAAGAGTCCCTTCGGCCCCGACAGATAGAAGAGATAGTAATTGTTCGGATCCTTGACTCGCACCGCCCACGCGGCTCCACCGGCGTCAGTGAGTTTAAGATGAAAATGCATGGTGAAGTCTCGATACCGAATGTTCTTGGGGAAGCCGATGACCGGCGCATTGTCGAGATGGAGCCGGCCGGACTTGAACTCCCATCCCGACTTAGGCGCCGTCCATCTGGCCGCCGAAGGCACATCGAAGTCATCGCCGAACTCGGCCGAAGTCGGCAGTGGAACGAGCTTCTTTTCGACTCTCACGGGTTTTCCGAATTCCAACACACATGCGGCAGTGAACTCTTCGTAATCATCCTTCACCAGTTTGACGGCGTGCGGGCCGATTCGGACATCAGGAATGTTGAGAATCCCGTCGGCCGGGGTCTCGCCCACGGGAGCGCCGTCCACGTACACCTTGGCGTTTGGATCGGAGACAACGGTGATCTCACTTCGGGCTAGAGCGGGAATGAATCTCCAGGCGAACTCGCTTCCCGGCGATACGGTGAATTTGCGCTTGTAGATCACGTAGTCCGGGTGATCGTATGTGACTTCGTGCTCGCCCGGGCTAAGACTCTGAAGGACGATGTTGTTGTCCTTGTCGACCGAGAGGCTGTCCGGGGCCGCGGGCTTTCCGTCCACCAGCATCCTCACGCCCGTCATGGCGGGAAATACTTTGATGACGCCGTACTTCGATGTAAGAGCGGCTCGAACGATCTCGGTCTTCCCGCGCTTGAGCGCGACTGTCTGCTTGTACGGCTCGAAATCCGGGCCGGCCGACACGACGACGTTGTACTGTTTGCCGAGAGGAAGCTCTTTCTCAAAGGTCCCCTTGAGCGCGTGTCCCAGCGGCTTGCCGTCGACGGCAACCTCGGCGTTATCCGGCGCCGTAAGCACTATCAGGACACCGTTGGCGGCGCTGGAGGCCTTCCTGCCGGTTATTTTCGCGGACACGGAGCCGGGCGAACGGCGAGTCTCTTTGACCTCGCCTTTGTCATAGATCTCCGGCCGCGGGATGTTGTCCTGACTGTTCGCCACCGAGAGGAACGCGGCGCGCGAGAGCAGCATACCGGCGAACAAGGTAAGAAATAGAATCAGTGACCGCATTATGACCGCCGGCTCTTTCACGTTTGCTCCTGATAATTGTCTTACGGCGCGTCCTGTCGAGGAGGATCCATGGCGCACCGGAATCCGATATAGGGAGATACTTTGTCGGGGAACTCGAGCCAGCGCGCGGTCGCGATGAGGCTTGTCTTCTTGTAGCCATAAGAGCCCCCGCGATAGATCTTGTACCCCGGCAACGGCTTCTCTTTGGAACCGGGATATGGCGTGTAGTCGTCCGAGACCCACTCGGACACGTTACCGGCCATGTCATAAATGCCGAAGGGGCTGTTGCCCCGTGGAAAAGAGCCGACTGCAACTGGTTTGTGGCGTTCGTCTTCTCCCGAGTTCGACAGGTCGTCCTGCCACTCGTTGCCCCACGGATAAATCCTGTTATCGGTTCCACGCGCCGCGTATTCCCACTCGGCCTCGGTCGGCAATCGCTTGCGGGCCCATTCGCAATAATCCTTTGCATCGCGCCACGAGACGTTTACAACCGGAAGCTTCCCCTCACCCTTCGGAGCTTGACCTTCCTTCCAATCGGCCGGCGGCGCGTGGCCCGTCTGTCTGACGAAACGTTCGTACTCTTCGTTTGTGACCTCATACAAATCAATGTAGAAATCTTCCACGACCGCGGGGTGCGCCGGCTTCCATTCCTCGCGCGGGCCTTCATTGGTTCCCATCATGAACGTTGCGCCCTTGATCAGCTTCATGTTGGTTGGCGCGCCGGGCGCGGCCGGCTGCCGGTTGGGGCGGAGGAACAACACCGCCGCAATCGCGAGCATCGCTACTACAACGACGCCTCCTAAAATGTAAGGCCGTCTGTTGCGCCGCATCGGCGGGAGATCATATTCAGCCGAAGCGACGATCGCTGGATTGGCGACCGTCTCGCGAGCAGCCCCATGAATCACGGGAGCTATCGCCGGCGTTGTAGCCCGGCGGCCGGACACGGCAACGGTGGCAGCGGCGGGCTCCGCTTCTTCCCGGGAAACCAGCCTGCCGGCCTCTTCGGATTCGTAAGCCAGGGTGGCGGCGCCGTGCTGCCCCTTAGTGTATTCCGAATCCCTTCTCCTTGGCGCCGGTGTCCGGGACGAAACGATTTCCTTGGTTGTTTCTTGCGGATAGACGGCGGCTCCGAATTCCTGCGCCAACTGCAACGCAGATTCCTGGCGATTCTCTTTTCTCTTCTCGAGCGCCCGAAGAACGACCTCCTCAATTCGAGGGCTGATGTCCGGGCGAAGCTCCCGGAGCGGCCTTGGATGTTCGGTGCTGTGCTTGACGACGACCGCCAGCGGAGTGTCGCCGTCGAAAGGCACTTCTCCAGTCAGCATCTCGTAAACTATAACGCCCAGGCTGTAGACATCGGATCGCGGGTCGAGTTTCTCCGCCCGGCACTGCTCCGGCGACATATAGTAAGGCGTGCCGATGATCATTCCTTTCTGGGTAAGACCCGACGCGTCGGAGCTTTCTTTTAGCTTCGCGATTCCGAAATCAAGGACCTTGACTTGTTCCTTCAGCCCTTCGCGGTGAACGATCCAAATGTTATCCGGCTTGAGATCGCGGTGGATGATCCCTTTGGTATGAGCGGCGTTGACGGCTTGGCAAGTTTGATCGAGAACGTTGTATATCTCATCGTAACCAAGGCGGTTCGTTTCCTTGATCCTATGTTTGAGATCCGTGCCTTCGAGAAACTCCATCACGAGGTAGGCGATGCCGGTGTCTTTGGTTACGCCGAAGTCCGTCACCGCGACGGCGTTGGGATGATGGATGCGAGCCGCCGCTAACGCTTCGCGGCGGAACCGCTCGACCGCGACTTGATCAGACGCCAGGTCGGGATGGAGTATCTTGACCGCAACGGTATGCTCCATCTTGGTGTGGGTCGCGCGGTAGACGGCGCCCATCCCGCCTTCGCCTATCTTTTCTTCGAGGCGGTACTTGTCATCCAGGACCGTGTTTATGAATTTGTCGGGAATCAATTTGCTCGGCAAGGGCTGCCCGTCGAACGGGCATATGGTAGTCTTGTCATCCAACTCTGCTTTGCAAGCGGGACACTCCTTCATGATCGCGCTCCCCGGTGGAGAACCGAGGTCATCCTACAATAGAGGTTCATGAGGTGTCAAACACGGCCATACCATTAACACCCTGCTTTAGCTGAGTGGGAACGGCAAACGCGGTAGCCCGCCGGGATTTTCTCAACTCGAGCCCGCGAGCACGATCCCTGCTTCGTAATCGACCGCCGCGGAATCTGGTTTCGCCAGCCTTTGCGCCGCGCAAATCGCGCGGCCGATTCTATAGGTTGAATCCGGCCTCTCGCCATACCAGCAGCCTTTTGTTTAGAATGAACTCGCGTTGCCCGCGGCCAAGTCCGGTGAACGGCGCGCAACGGCGATCTTAAACAAAACCAAGAGGTGCAAGCCGGCTATGACGAACGTGGAATCAAAACAACCTTCTCCGGAATTGTTCTTCGAAACCGTGACCGCGTATCAGCGATCCGCCGCGGTCAAAACAGCGATCGAACTCGCCGTGTTCACGGCGATAGGCGAAGGCAAAACGACCGCCGCTGAAATCGCTCAGCATTGCGGAGCCGCGGAGAGAGGGGCTCGAATCCTGTGCGATTACCTTGCGATGATCGGTTTTCTGACCAAGCAGGATGGCCGCTACGGTCTTACCCAGGACTCGGCGGTTTTTCTCAACCAGCACTCGCCTGCATACGTGGGATCGGCTATCGACTTTCTTAAATCTCCACTGATTGTCGAAGGGTTCACTCTCTTGACCGAGGCCGTTCGAAAGGGTGGAGCCGCAAAAGGCGAAGCGGCAACCACGGCGCCCGAGAATCCAGTGTGGGTTAAGTTCGCGCGCGGCATGGCTCCGTTAATGCAACTCGCCGCGAAAGCCATATCGGAGATGATCGATCCGGAGGCCACTCAGCCGATCAAAATACTGGACATCGCCGCGGGCCACGGAATGTTCGGTATCGCTTTCGCGGCACGGAATCCACACGCGCAGGTCTACGCCGTCGACTGGACCCCAGTGCTCGAGGTCGCGGCCGAACATGCGCGCGCGGCAGGCGTAGCGGATCGCCACCACAATATCCCCGGCAGCGCGTTCGACGTGGATTTTGGCCGGGACTACGACGTCGCGCTTCTCACCAATTTTCTGCACCACTTCGACGCGCCAACCAACGAGGCGTTGCTGAAAAGGGTTCACGCGGCGCTCAAGGAAGGCGGCAAGGCCGCGACGCTCGAGTTCGTGCCAAACGACGACCGGGTCTCGCCTCCCGGCGTGGCCGGCTTCAGTCTCTCAATGCTAGCGGGAACCACGGGCGGCGACGCGTACACTTTCAAAGAACTAGAGACCATGTTCTCCAACGCCGGCTTTTCGCGAAACGTAATGCACGAGCTGCCGCCAATGCAGCGTCTTATTGTGTCGCAGGCCTGACATACAGTACGCGCTACGGCGAGCGAAGCGAATGCGGTTTAGCGTCTGATGGTGACTGCGTATGGAATCCGCGGAAAGAAAACAGGCGATCAACACCGCGGCGGTCAGTGATATCGAGGAGGCTCTCAGCCAATGCGGCGTTACCGGCTCGACTCTCGGCGTGGCGGAAAAAGAGGCCCTAGACAAGATGGGCTACGTGATGTTGCCGAATGTCTGGGACGCCTCTTCGACGGAACGGCTGCGCGAGGCGCTCGAAACCGCTATCCGCCAGGAGCAGCAAACGGATTCGGCGCCGCAAACCGGGACTAGACAGGTGGCGAAGCTCGCGTCCAGGAACGCCGTCTTCGATGGAATCTACACGAACCCAAGGTTGCTTGCGGCTGCGTATCACGTATTGGCTCGCGCGTTCAAAGTTTTTCAGTTGTCGGGACGGGACCCTCTGCCGGGGTATGGGTTACAGGGCCTGCACAATGATTGGTACGCACGCATGCCATCGGATCCATACTATCTCGTGACGACAATCTCGCTGCTGGACGACTTCACCGCGAGCAATGGCGCGACGCGGGTTATCCCCGGAAGCCACCTTTGGCCAAAGCAGTTGCCGAAGGCCATGACACAGCCGCTGAGCAACCATCCGGACCAGAGAGTCGTTATTGGCAAGGCTGGATCGGTGCTGATCTTCAATGGTCATCTCTATCACGGCGGAACGCGAAACGATTCCAAGCTCCCGCGCCGCGTCATAACGTGTCAGTTCGTCGCGCGGAATGCGGTTCGGCCGGGAGACAATCCTGAAGAGGCGCCCGAACATCTGACGCCGGCCGCCAGGTACTTGCTTGGGGCCTGAGCGATGAGGGGAGCTTATGAACCTGTTAGAAAACAAAGTGGTGATCGTGACCGGCGCCAGCAGCGGCATCGGCGAAGCGACCGCGAAAAAGCTCGCGGCCGAGGGCGCAAGCGTGATGTTGGCGGCCCGCAGAAAAGAGCGGCTTGAAGCGCTCGCAGCCTCGATCGGTGGTAACGCCGCCTGGCAAGAGACCGACGTTGCAAACCGCTCCGATATGGAGCGTCTTGCGGCGGCGACTCTCGACAAATTCGGGCGCATAGACGCTCTGGTAAACAATGCTGGCATTATGCCGCTGTCGCTATTGTCGGCGGATCGCGTCGAAGATTGGGATCGAATGATCGACGTCAACATTCGAGGCGTGCTTTACGGAATTCATGCCGTCCTCGGCCACATGCTCGAGCGAGGCGCCGGTCACATAGTCAACGTCTCATCCGTGGCGGGACATGTCGTCAGGCCGACAGCCGCCGTATACGCCGGCACCAAGCACGCCGTGCAAGCGATTAGTGAAGGGCTGCGCAAGGAAACGGTTGGGAAAATCCGCGTGACCGTAATCAGCCCGGGAGCTGTAGTAACGGAACTGCGAGACAGCATCACCGACCCGGGAGTGAAGGAAGCTCTGAGCAAAATCAACTATGGCATTCCCGCCGCCGCCATCGCCGACGCAATAGCCTATGCGCTCAGCTTGCCTGATCAGGTAGCCATTAACGAGATTCTAGTGCGGCCTACCGCCCAGGAGCTTTGAGGGCGCCGCACGGACCCTAAGTCTGTCTGGCGAAGCCACTCACGAAATGAATGTGCGGGTGAGCACCGCAATACAGGCCAAAGCCCGCGGTACATCTTAGTACGCCCAACGCTGAGTGAGGAGACTTCAAAGAATGGAGATCGTTTCCTTCGGTGAAATAGAGGCTGAGTTCATCAAACGAGTTCATGGAATGGTCTGGTGCAGCGCCGCAACCATCGATACAAAGAACCGGCCGCGTTCGAGAGTACTGCACACGATTTGGGAAGGCTCAACCGGCTGGGTGGCGACGCGGCGACAGTCGCTGAAGACGCGACACCTCGAGAATAACCAGCACATATCATTGGCGTATATAGCCGATATCGCCAAGCCCGTTTATGCCGACTGCATTGCGGAATGGCGGGATGACAGCGCGACGAAACGACGAATCTGGGAGTTGTTCGGAAGCGCTCCGCCTCCATTGGGGTACGATCTCAAGATGATTTGGGAGAGCGCCGACAGTCGCGACTACGGCGTGTTGAAGTTCACGCCGTGGCGGATCGAGCTATTTGACATTGCGAACCGGGAGAATCCGAGGAAGGTCTGGCGCCGTTGAACGGAGATTCGAGACAACTGGCGAGTCGAAATCAAGACACGCTGATCGAAAAAAATGTATGCGCGGGCCTCAGCGCCGGCCCCTCTTAATGCACCGCCGAGTTCCGCCGGTATTGGCGCGCTTCAAATAGGTGCGTTGCATTAAGAATGCCGAGTCCGCGGAACGTCAAGAGGGGCGGCTACGGAGCGCCGCCCGTACATTGCTTCTTCACGCTTAAGCCGACGACGCGACGTTGTGGGCCGCATCGGCCGTTACGGTTGGGTATCCACCAATGCTTTCTTACTTGCCGCTCGCCGCATGAAGCGTTCCATGTTTATTGGCGCGCGGGTGTGCGAGCCCTCGCCGATCTTTTCGACGCCGTCATGCGCCTCGACTCTGAAAGTGACCGTGTTATCGTCCACTTCGATTACTTCGGCGAAGGCGGTGACGACGGCTCCAACAGGTGTAGCCGCGAGATGTTTGACGTTTACCACCACCCCTACTGAAGCCCATCCCTGTGGAAGATAGTTTTCGATTGCGTCGGCCGCGGCGGCCTCCATGAGGTATATCATCATCGGCGTTCCGAACACCTCCGGCATGTCGGGATGGTATTTGGCCACCGTTACGTCAAACGTTACGGTCATGTCCTTGGAAGCCCGAGCGCCGATTGGAATATCAGAGCAAATGCCCATGCCGTCACCTCATGCCTGAAGAGTACGAGAGGAGCATTCTAAACGCGAAGCGCTATTCGCACAAAGTGACATTAAACAACAATGGTGTCGACAAGCTGCAACATGGCGGCGCGTCAGTTGGCGATGCGCCCGCTCAATTCCTTGTAATTCGTGCTGTTGGAACGTCGTCAACCAAGGCACGAGCATTGCAGATCACGAGCATTGCAGATGCTGGAGACTCCTGGTTTCCAGCCATCCAAATGAAGCGGAGGAACTGATTGATCTGCCAAACTACGCTTGCCGGGGAAGTCTCGGTCAGCGGGCACGGCCTCCACACTGGAGAGCGAGCCAGCATAACGCTTAAGCCGGCGCCCGCCTATCATGGATACGTGTTCAGGCGAACGGATCTCAACAACTTTGAGATCGCAGCCGCTCCACAATTCGTCACGCACGTAAGCTACGCCACGACTCTGATGCGAAAGGGCGTGATGATCTCGACGGTCGAGCACCTGCTTGCGGCGTTGGCCGGAAGCCACATCGACAATTGCCTGATCGAGATTGATTCGCTGGAGGTGCCGATTCTCGACGGCAGCGCAGAACCATTCATCGACATGATCGAACGGGCGGGAACAACTTCGCTCAAGGCTCCGCGCCAGTTTCTGCGGATATTGAAGTGGGTCGAGGTCGCTGAGGGCTTCCGCCGAATGAGCATAACGCCGGCGCCGGCTTTTTCCATTTCATGCATGATTGAGTTCCCGCATCCGCTCATAGGCACGCAGCGGTACGATCTGGAATTGCGCGACGGTGAGTTTGCTTCGCGGCTGGCCTCAGCGCGTACATTTGGGTTCCTGTCCGAGATCGAAGCGCTCCGCAAACTTGGACTGGCCCGGGGCGCCTCGCTTGAAAACGCGATAGGCCTGACTCCCGAAGGGGGTATCATGAACCCCGAAGGCTTGCGGTCGAGCGATGAGTTCGTCCGCCATAAAATCATCGACATCATCGGCGACCTCGCTTTGTTCGGGATGCCCGTTTTGGGCCGGGTGCAAGCTGAACGCACGGGCCACGGCGTTCATACGGCTCTCGTGTCACGCGTTCTCCGCGACGATTCGGCGTGGGAAATAATAAACTCGACGGCGTTAGGTCAGGCAGTCTGATTGCGGACGGAAATATTAACCGTTGATTTTCGCGGCCTTCGGAGCGCTGATCGTCGCGGATTTGAGGGCCGTACCGCCGCGAAGGTCAGCGGTTTTACCCGCCTTCGCATCAGCAAGGATTTCGTCGAATCGAACGGAGGCCGCTCGAGTGTTGGTAGTGTCTTAGAGTTGTGTGGGTGCTGATGAGATACTTAAATCTGGCTGGGGAGGAGGCCCCTGCCTACGTTGGGGGTATTTGCGCTGCTGTGGCCTCGTCTCCAGCCAGTTGTAGTGTCTGATCAGCAACCACAACAACTTCAAGATACTACCAACCTCGTCCACTGGATGTTACGGCGCGACATCTGAGCCATCAGCGGAAGGGGAGGCTCAGTTGCTGTCCCTAACAACGCCAGGCGCCTCAATGCGACATCTGCTTTGACAGGGAATCCTGACGTTGGTAGACTGCCCCGGTCTACTGGGTAAAGCTAAGTAAGTGATCGGCAAAGTACTCGGCGCCGGGATATTGGCCAGCCCTGCGCCGCGATAAAGTAGCAGAGGTAACTAGCGGGGCTCGGCACAAGTTGCCATACGGGAAAGCCGCTGATTTGCGCTGACTACGTAACGCTGATCAGCGCAGATCAGCGGTTAAATCCTGAAGCTTATTCGGCGAGACTCTCTGGGCGCCAATGCTCAATAATTTCCGCCGAACGCCACGAGGGGTTTCTCCGCGGGCGCCTTGAGATCGCTGCTTCTTATCTTGGGCTATTGTGGCCCCAATAGCATTAGGGTGCTTCGCGGTATTTCGCCTTCGGCTTTTTCGTGCTTCGACGGAAGTCAACCGAGATTCGAACGGGAGGTGGAAAGAGCTTGGACAGGCGCGCGTCTTCAGCGGACATGCCGTCTTCGGTCATAGCCCGATTCCTATCTCCAAAGACATATGCCGGTCGAATCTTGATAGCTCTTGTAATTATGGCCGGCGTCACAGGCTACATACTGTCGCCGGTGTTCAAGGGCTACACTCTATCGGAAGCCGGAACCCGCATGAACACGCTCTACCCGTGGGCTTATCAAGCCACAGGAAGCACTAAGGCGATATCAACCGACCAGACCGACATGTTTTATCCGTGGCAGGTTTTTATCAATGACGCGCTCAAGGCCGGGGAATTTCCGCTTTGGGATCCCTACAGCTTCGCCGGCCGGCCCTTTTTTTCGAATGGTCAGAATGGTCTGCTCTATCCACCCAGAGTCTTGCTGTCACTCGTGGCCACGCCCGCCAGAGTGCATGACCTCCTGCTGTTATCGCACATGATGCTCGGCGGTCTGACAATGTTCTTGATGCTTGCGGACGCGAAGGTGTCGGTCTGGGCGTCGTTGTTTGGCGGCGTATCATGGATGCTGAACCCCTACATGCTTTGGTGGATGCCTATCGAGATCTTCCTGCCAATCGAGGTGCTGCTGCCTCTTTCTTTCCTGCTAATGCGGACTACGGTGCGCCGCGGATCCTGGGCGCGCGGTGTTTGGCTGGGAATTGTCATGGCGCCGATGTTTTTCGGCGCGCAAGTCTTGCTGGTTGAATTCAGCATCCTGGCGATTGGCTGTTATGGGGCGTATTTGCTCGTCCGAGAATGGCGTCGAGCCGGCCGAAGCTCCTCGGGATTCAGGTTGGGAAGAGCCGTCAAGTACGGAATTGTTTTATCGATTCCAGCGGCTGTCCTAACGGGTTTGATCGCGATTCAACTCATACCGACCTTTGAGATCGTTCAATCCATGTACCGAGCTGAATTGAGCTACGCGGGAGCGCTTGGTACGCGCGTGCCGGTCTCTGACCTGAGATTCTTAATTGTTCCTTATGGCGGCGGCGTCGCGAAAGATCCTTATATGCTCATTGCAACGCCGACGGCCCTGCTCGCTCTAATTGGGATATGGAGAAGGCATTCCCTGGTACTCTATTTGAGAGGAATGGCAATAGTCGTGTTGCTGCTGGTTATTGGCGCGCCGGTGGTATGGATCTTTTTCAAGCTGATGCCTGGCTTTAGTCATATGCCACTCGATCGGCTGCCCTTTCTCGTATATTTCGCGGCCGCGGCGCTCGCGGCGTTCGGAATGGACTTCATCATCCAGCGGGTTCCCAGGCTGATCGCCATTAAATCAATCCGGCCATGGCGTCTTTGTTGGCGCGCGGCCGTGACCGCAACGCTGAGCTGCATAGTAGTCGCTCAGATGCGCCCGCTGGCGGCATGGATGAATCCACATGATGTAGACCGCGGCGCACTGCAGTTTCCGGTAACGCCCTTGATTGCGGCATTGGGAGATCCTGAAAGTGTCAGGATCTTGCCGATCGACCCCGAGTTCGTCGGAGAGACTCCCACGATGTTCAAGCTGCAAAGCGGAGGCGGCTATGACAGCATCGTGCCTGAACGTACCGCGAAACTGTGGCGTACTATTAATGAATCGGATCCGAAGACGGTCTTTGATAGACCTTCACCCGAAGCAATCGAGACGGAGTTCACGATTGATTCAGCCTTTGACCTCCTTCCCCGAGTAGGAATCACCGATCTTGTGGTCCCTCCCGTAGCTCCGACCCTGGGTGGCAAGTGGAATATACCTGACCGCAAGGCGATCGACGCGGCGGGCCTGGCCAATGGCGATCTCGTTCCTTTTGTGGGTGACTGGGACGGAGACGGGGTCGAGACGACGGGCTTTTGCGAGGTTCGGAGCAACACCTTCTATTTATGGAACGCGGCTTCGGACTCATCGCCGATCACTTTTCAATTTGGCGCACTGGGGCGTGGCTGGATTCCGATTGCCGGTGATTGGAACGGCGACAAGATCGACACGGTCGGCATGTATGATCCCGCTAATAGCGTATTCCATCTGCGCAATTCGAACAGCAGCGGTCCGGACGATCTCACCTTGAAATATGGCGAGCCAGGCGGAGAGTGGTCGCCGTTGGCCGGTGATTGGGACGGCGACGGTGTTGATTCACTCGGTTTGTATAACTCAAAGCGTGGCGTCTTTCGCCTCAAGAGGACTTTAAAGACTGATGCGAATGACGAAGTCATGTTTCAGTTCGGGCACGCAAACCGGGGCCTCATCGCGGTAGCTGGCGACTGGGATGGAGACGGCGTCGATAGCATAGGCGTGTATGACGCGAGGGACGGCGTATTCCAATTGAGAAACCGAAATGAAGCAGGAACACCCAACATCACCGTCCAATACGGTCTGACGAATCGCAACCTGATACCGCTCTCGGGCTACTGGGCAAAAGGCGTTAGCCGAGGCCGTTTTGACGTGGTGGCGCTGTTTGATCGGGCGGCGATGGAATTCTATCTGAGCGTTCCGGCGTGTTTCGGGCAGGTGAAGACGGATCATGTGTATGCAGGCCCCGACGGAGATATATATAAGGTTGAGAATCCGGTTCCTCGCGCTTACATAGTTCCCGCGGCCGAGGTAGTCGATTCTCCAAGGGCGGCGTTGCTTCGCTTCACCGACCTGAGCTTCGATCCTGCTAAGGCCGTGATAGTTGAATCAGGGGAGTTGAAGAAAGCCGGGGTGTACGGCCGGGTAAAGTCGGGCGGCGCCATAACCGGAAACATCGCGACGGCCGGGAATGAAGTTTCGAACAGTGCTGGCTCCGCAGTGGCGGCTGCAGGGGGCGCGGAGATCTTAAGCAGGACTCTGAACTCAATGACCGTGCGAGCCGATTCGGCTCGAGATGGCTGGCTCGTGATAGCAGAGTCCTGGGACGCGGGCTGGACCGCGAAAGTGGATGGGACTCCAGCGCCGGTGCTGCCCGGGAATTATGCGTTCAGGACCATGTTCGTCCCCGCCGGGCTGCATATGATCGAGTTAGTGTATAGGCCCGTGGGTTTCTTGTTGGGGAGCGTCATTACCGGCGCGACGGTTGCGGTGTTGTTGATCGTAGCGGCTATATCGCGGTTCAACCGCCGCACTAGACGGGCTTAGGGCCGTGCAATGATTAAGGGTATTCCAGAATAGGAGGCATGGTTTAGTGGCAAAGATCCTTGCAGTAGGCGGGGCTGGATTCATTGGGTCTTACATCGTTAGAGAATTGCTTAGTGGCGGCCACGACGTCGATGTAGTCGATACGTTCTCGAAGTATGGTTTCTTGAGACACGAGTTCTTCTCCGACAAGAGGCTTACTTACAGGATCAAAGACGTGCGATCGATGCACCCCATTGAATTCCGGGGATACGACCACATTCTGTTTTTGGCCGCGTTGATCGGAGGGATAAAGTACTTTCACAAGATACCCTACCAAATAGCTCGCGATAACACCGAGAGTCTTTCGTATGCAATAGACTGCACTCTTTCGTCATCGCCGGACGCCACATTTTTCTATTTCTCATCGTCAATGGTCTATGAGCGAATGGAGCGTCCGGTTACCGAGGGAGACGTCCGGAGCCAGCCGGTTCCCATAACCAACTACGGAATGCAAAAACTGTTTGGCGAGTTTCTGATCACTGGAGCGAATGAAGAGTTTGGCCTCAACTACTTGATAGTCAGGCCGTTTAACGCCGTCGGGAGCGGTGAATTGCCTGAAGTAACCGGCGAAGGCGCCGTGGAGTTCGGCATCGCGCACGTCATTCCGGATTTCGTTTACAAGGCGATTATTAAGCAGACGCCGTTTCAGATATTCGGCGACGGCGCCCAGGTCCGAACCTTCACGCACGCCAAGGATATCGCCTCCGCGATTCTCGCCCTTTTGCAAAAGGGAGTCAAACAGGACGACTTCAATATCTGCGGGAATAACACCTACAGCATCAGCAGCCTGGCTCGGAGAGTATGGACCATGGTGAACCCGCGTCTCGAATTCCCGGGCTTCCAGCATCTCCCGGCTCCCGCTGGGGACGTGAGATTCAGGGTGGGCGTGTCCGAGAAGATTAAGGAGGCGGTCGGCTGGACACCGAAATATGAAATCGACTACGTGGTTGAAGACACGTTGAACTTTCTAAAGAAATGGATGGCGGGATCCAAATGACATTGCACGAGGAGAGATTTTCCTAGATCGACGAAGGGAACCTGATTTTCTTGCGCACCGTCGATGCACATTGACGAGGGTCTCGAAGAGATCAAGGTGTTTCGGCCCTGACCCATTAGGCCGGGGTCGTCGAATTACCGTTTTGCTTGAGTTGCCTCCGGAGATTCACGAATTGGAAGGCAGGGCTGGCCCTGCGTGCGAAATCTCGTCCGGCTTAAAAGCGTGCGGCATGCAGGTCCTTACCGTGATTCCGAGACAAAACGGTATGGTTCTCGCGCACGCGGCTTCCGACCTGATGTATTGATTTGGCGTTGATTCATTGAGAGATGGAAGCCAGGAGAATGACGCATGAAATTTGACGTCGTGGTAATCGGCGGGTTTGGGCATGTAGGTCTGCCCCTCGCGATATCGTTGGCGAATGTGGGCAAGAGGGTTTGCGCGCTCGATGTGCACAGGGAAGCGGCGCAGAGCATCATGGCTGGAAAGATGCCCTTTATTGACGAAGGGGCCGAGGATCTGCTGCGGAAGGCGCTCGAGAGCGGCAAACTCGAAATCTCTCTTGAACCCGAGGTTATTTCGAAGGCGGACGTCGTGTGCATCGTCATTGGGACTCCAGTCGATGAGCATCTGAACCCCGAGTTCAAGCCAATCAGGGCGATGATCGACTCCTACATCAAATTCTTCCGTGACGGGCAGCTCATCGTACTCAGGAGCACCGTGTATCCCGGCACTACCGAGAATCTGCGCTCCTGGTTAAAAGAGAAGGGGAAAGACGTCGAGTTGGCGTTTTGTCCCGAACGGATCGCGGAGGGATTCGCGGTCAAAGAGCTTAGGTCTCTGCCGCAGATAGTCTCCTCTTTTTCCGAGGAAGGCGTTCGAAGATGTCAGGATCTGTTCGGGTTGCTCACGGACGAGATCGTAGTGGTTACGCCGTTGGAGGCCGAGCTCGCGAAACTGTTCAATAACGTATGGCGTTACATTAAATTCGCGACCGCGAATCAGTTTTTTATGATAGCGAACGACCACGGGGCCGATTTCTACCGTATCTACCACGCGGCGACCTACAAATACCCGCGGGCGTCGGATCTGCCGACGGCGGGTTTCGCCGCCGGCGCGTGCCTCTTCAAGGACGCAATGCAGCTTGCTGCGTTCAACAACAACACCTTTAACCTTGGATACGCCGCAATGCTGATAAACGAGGGGCTGCCAAACTATCTAGTGAGCCGGTTGAAGCAAAGATTCCGCTTGCGTGAACTAGTCGTTGGGGTGCTCGGCATGGCGTTCAAGGCGAACATCGACGATGGGCGGGAATCGTTATCCTACAAGCTGAAGAAAATTCTGACTTTCGAATGCCGGCGGGTTCTGTGCTCCGACGCCTATATCAACGGCGAAGGATTCGTGAGTCCGGAGGAGCTCATCGCCAAATCGGACATCATCGTAGTGGCGACCGCGCACAGGGAATATCGCAGCCTCACCGTTCCGGAGGGAAAGACCGTCGTTGACATTTGGAATCTATGGGGCAATGGCTCAGTAGTGTAATCCGGCCTTTTAGGTTCCCACACAGAGCGATTTATTCCCGAGTAATCTAGAGGGGTGGTTTCATCATGTTGTCCGTAGTCTGTCCTGTTTTTAACGAAGCCGAGAACGTCGAAGCGTTGCTCTCGGAACTGAAAGCCAAGGTCACCGTTCCGCTCGAATTGGTGGTAGTTTATGACAACGACGACGACGACACGATACCCGTCCTCCGCCGGATCGCTCCGAACTTCTCTTTTGAGGTCAAGACGTTCAAGAACCGGTTTGGTTCCGGACCGCTGAACGCCATAAAGACGGGCTTTCTCGAATCAAAGCATGAAGCCGTCCTGGTGATTATGGCGGACCTGTCTGACGATCTTCGAATAGTGGACGACATGTACCAACTCATGATTAACGAGCACTTTGACGTTGTTTGCGGCTCGAGATACATGGCGGGAGGAAAGCAGGAAGGCGGCCCGGTTCTGAAGCGATTCCTGTCGCGTATGGCCGGCCTCTCGCTTCACTATCTAGCGGGTATCCCTACGTGCGACGTGACCAACAGCTTCAAAATGTACAGCAGGCGATTGCTTGAAAGTATCGAGATAGAAAGCAGCGCGGGATTTGAAGTTGCGATGGAGATAGTCGTCAAGTCATTCGTTGCCGGAAAACGAATAGCCGAGTTGCCGTCTACTTGGACCAGTCGGGTGGCGGGCAAATCGCGGTTCAGGATGTGGGCATGGATTCCGAAGTACTTGCGATGGTACTTCTATGCGTTAAGGAATATGCGGCCGCTCAACCACAGAACTCCTTAAAGACTACTCACGCCGCGGGATTCGGCTCTTAGCGCGCTTGAATAGCGACACCACCGCCGCGATTAACAGTGCAATCATAGTCGCGCCAGTAATCGTGCTCCCTAAAACAAAGCCAACGGGCCGGAATACCAACTCGATTACGTGCGGGCCCGAGGGAATGCGGATTGTTCGAAAGGCGTAGTTTCCGGGTAGCATGGGCGACGGTCCGCCATCGAGACTGGCGGTCCAGCCCGCATCCCAGGATTCGGCTATTACAAGCCATCCATCATCGGGAGAGTCCACACGCACGGTCATCGAGTTGAGAGTCCTGTTCACGATCTCCGCCATGCTAGGGGTCTGGCTAATCGAGCCGCGAGTCTCAGGAATGCTGGTCCTGGCCGCCAGGGTGCTTTTGGTTATGGCCGCTTTGGACTCCGCGGTCACGCCAATTCCGGCGTTCTTTAGTTGATCCGATTCAACGATGACTGCTTGTCTCGGATCAAAGCTAAGATCGCTGAAGCGAACCAACGCCTCTTTCGGAGAATCGACGACCTCAGCCGCGTGGACTATGTAAGCGCGAGGAACCGGGTTCTTGACCTTATATATGTCGCCGTCGGGGCCCGCGTAAACGCGATCCATTTTCATGTGGCCGATAAATGCCGGCACGCTTAGATAGAACTCCGCCGAAGCGGGATCGAATAGCCCCACTACGTCTAAACGCCCCGTCATGATTTCTTTGTCCCAATAGCCCGATACCGGTTTAAGATCTCGATTCCCCAGACCGTACGGAATCTCGACGTCCGGCGCTCCCGCTTTATTCAGGTTCTTGAGGTAAAACGCGCCGGCCTTCGGATTGTAGAGCCCGATGCTGTCGATCTTGTCGCCGTCCCAGTCACCTGCGACCGGAATCAAGCCCTGGTCAGGCGCGCCGAATTGAAACTTGATTTCGTTGTTCGAATCAGTCTCGAGCCGGTTCTTCAGAGAGAAGGCGCTTTGTTTTGGGTCGTACAAGCCTACTGTGTCGACGCCGTCCCCGTCCCAATCTCCAGCCACGGGAACGAAACCCTTACCCGGGCCGCCGTACTTGAAGGTGATATCGTCCGTACCCGCGCTGTTCGAGTTGCGAAGATGGAAGATACTGGCCACCGGATCGTACATTCCTATCGTGTCGATTCCGTCTCCGTTCCAATCGCCCGTGATTGGAATCCAGCCAAGTCCGGCGGATCCGAATCGGAAACATACGGGCGCCGAGCCGCGAATCGCGGCCCACAAATTGAAAGTATTGCTCGTGAGATCGCACAAAGCCGCGGTCTCGATCCCTCCACCATTCCAATCGCCGACAAACGGGACGAGGCTGCCACCGGACAAACCCGCCGCCTCGAGCGCCTTCCTGTCCGGTATGTTCCACTTGCCACCCACCGTTGAGGTAAGAGGCGGGACGACGAGATCGGTGACACCCACCCGAGGAAGGATGTCAAAAGCCGAGTTGACCGAGAATTGCGTGATCGGCCCTCCGGTTGATCTGGCGAAGACTTCGTTCGGCGCCGAGTCCATGACTGCGCGCCAAAGTCTGCCAATACGATCGGGCACAACGCTGTCACTGCCGCCCGCGCTTTGCAGCTTGAAAATCGTCGGCGTCGAGCTAACGAACGCGGGGTCTATCGGCAATATCCTGGTCACATCGTGGTTGCCGAGCGCGTCGATCAATGGCGTCGAGGGGAATAATGAATCGCCGCGGTCTATTTCGTAACGATTGGTTTGAGAGGCAATACCGTACATCTGAACGATCACTACGCCAATCACGATCGTTGTCATGCATGCGCGCCATCCGACGCGCCACGACCGGCTGCTTACAATCCGCGGAATGCGAGGCCTAAGCCGTAAAAGAAAATCAAGTCCGAACGCCGCGAGCACCGCCGCGGCAAAATCAAAGAGAAACAACAGTGACGTTGGCTCCATCTGGGCGAAGCCGGGTATCAACTTGCAAAAGACCCAGAGCAGCGGGGTGCCGGTCGCAAGCAGCAGCACCGCCAATCCCAGCACTCGGGAATAGGCAACTAACGAATGTTTCCGCCAAAGACCAACCAGCGCGAGAATGGCGGTAGGCGTCCCAAGAAAAATATATGGATAGTATGGACACTCCTTACCGGGCGGCGCGAAAAAGAAGAGCAGGCCAGGCAGGCGATACCTCAGATTCAACAATTCGGAGTAAGCGTACTCCGATCGGTCCATCGCGTGAACCGCGTTCCAGGTAGGTATGAACTGGATCGCCATCAATCCAATCGTCACAAGCGCGGGAATCGATAAGGCGAGCACACAGCGGATGGCTTTTTTCAATCCGAATCCCGAAGAGCTTTTATTTGCTCGGCGGCATTCTCGAAAAAGCAGGTAAGCTCCGTAGCTCACGAGCGCCGCGAAAGCCCATTCGACCAAGCCTAACTGCCCGCCGAGGAAGATCAGAGCCATGATTACTCCAAGCCATATCCCAACGGCTCCCGGCCCGCGCTTCACGGCCCTTCTCATGAGCAAGAGAGCAAGCGGTAACCATGCATGAATAGCCATGAATATCTCCCAGGACATCCAACTCAACATAAAGCTGTTCAGCATCCAGGCCACACCGCCGAACAACGATGCGCCGAACGACAGCCTTGTGCCGGAAAGCAACAGAAACATCGTTAGTCCGCCGATCAGCATGTGCGACGCCAACAACAAGTCATGGGCTTTTGTCGGCGTACTTGCATATGAGAGGAATGCTCTCGGAGGATACAGGAGCATGTTCCAACCGTTTGTAAAGAACGGCCGGCCGGTATAGCTGTAAGGCTCCCACAACGGAAAGTCTCCCGACTCGAACGCCCTGTGGATCAATATCTGCCACGGATAGAATCTCTCGGCTTGGTCGGTTTCCGTCACTTCCGTAGCGGATGTTTTTTCATAAGCCCATGGATAAACCAGATTCCGGTCGGAAGCGACCTGCGATAGCGTATAGCCCTTGAACACCGGTGAAAAGAAGTAATAGGTGACGCCAGCCATGATGATGAAGGCGGCAGCGAATCGACCGAGGGAAGTGCGGAGGAAAGACAACCTCGATGGCGGCGAAGTTGAAGGATGAGGTGAGCCTGGCACGCAACGAAGGCGTGAGTATAATGACGAGACCAAGGACTTGTTCACTCTTTCCGACCTCTCACGCCGATTCCGGCGTCATGCCGTGGTCATCCGCGAAGGAAGAATAGTCGTTTATGCCGATCGTTACGAGAATTTCGTTCGCGTTTCCCCCGAGGACCACCGCGTGATCCGGCGTTCCGAACTCCGAACTCCGAACTCCGAACTCCGCACTCCGCATTCCGAACTCCGCACTCCGAACTCCGCACTCCGCATTCCGAACTCCGCATTCCGCACTCGGGATATCAAGGGTGGAGCCCTTGGCTAGTTGGCGCTGGTTCAGACTCTACTCCCCTCTCACGCCGGCGCCTGACGGGCGGCAGCGCGCCGCTCAAACGGTCTCCTCCGTTTGAACCGCCATACCACCGCAACAATGAACAATGACCCGAGCGTCGCGCCGCTCATTGTGCTCCCTAACAAGAAACCCACGGGCCTATATACCAACTGGATTATGTGACGGCCTGCCGGAATACGGATCGTTCGGAACGCGTAGTTTCCAGGTAACACAGGCACCGGTCCGCCATCCACTTTCGCCGTCCAGCCCGCATCCCATGACTCGGCAACCACAAGCCATCCATCTCCGGGTGAGTTGACGCTCACGTCCATCGAGTTGAGGGTCCTGCTTATGATCTGAGCGCTGCTTGTGTCTTCGACCATCGTGGTCACACTGTTTAAGACGCTATTTCTGACGGGCGCCGTGTTTCTCGCTATCTCACGGTCGGACGCCGCCGGACCCTCTACTCCAGCCTTCTTCAACTGGTCCGATTCGACTATGACCGTTTTCCTTGGATCGAAGCCAAGATCGCTGAACCGAAGTAACGCCTCTCTTGGAGAGTCAACCACCTCAGCCGCGGGCACTATGTAAACGCGAGGAACCGGGTTCTTGACTTTGTATATGTCTCCGTCAGGGCCCGCGTAGACGCGATCCATTTTCATATGGCCGATAAACGCCGCCGCGCTTAGGTAGAACTCCGCGGAAGCCGGATCAAAGAGAGAGGCTACGTCGAAACGGCCCTTGATGACGCCATTATCCCAACAGCCGGATACGGGTTTCAGGCCGCTATTGCTGAGACCGTATGGAACCTCGACGTCGGGCATTCCAGCCTCGTTTAGATTCTTGAGGAAAAACACGCTTTCTTTCGGGTTGTATAGTCCTACACTATCGATCTTGTCACCATTCCAATCACCGGCTATCGGAATCCAACCCTGGTTCGGAGTTCCAAACGGAAACTTGGTCTCGTTATTCGGATCGGTCTTGAGCGGGTTCCTCAGAGAGAAGGCGCTTTGCTTGGGGTCGTACAAGCCGACGTCGTCAACCCCGCCGCCATTCCAGTCACCTGCCAAAGGAATCCAACCCTTTCCCGGCTCGCCGTACTTGATCGCCAGGTCGTCTGGGCCGTTGCTGTTCGAATTGCGAAGGTGAAAGACGCTGGTAGCGGGATCGTACATACCGACCGTATCGATATGGTCCCCATTCCAGTCGCCGGTAAGCGGGACCCATCCCTCGCCCGTGACTCCGAATTGAACGGTGAGTGGGGGCGCGTCTCTGCTTGCGGAGTCCCAGAGATAGAATGTGTTGCTGCGCAAATCGCATAATCCTACGGTCTCCACTCCGTCTCCATTCCAGTCACCAACCAGAGGAACCAGATCACCACCGGACAAGCCGGAGGCCTCCAGAGTCTTCGCGTCAGGTATATTCCACTTGCCACCGGCTGTCGGTGCGGCCGGCGGAACAACCAGATCGGTAACGCCGGCTCGCGGAAGCAGATCAAAGGCCGTGTCGTTAGCGAATTGGGTCTGCACTCCCACCCCACGGGTGTTATCAATCACTGGGTTGGGTGCGGAGTCCTGAATCGCGCGCCATAATTTTCCTATACGGTCGGGTACGATGCTGTCGAATCCACCCCCGCTTTGCAGATTGAAAACCATCGATGTTGAGCCATGGAACTCCGGATAGATTGGAAGAATCCTGATCTTTTCACGGTCACCGAATGCTTCGATCAGAGGCGTCGAGGGAAACAGCGATCCGCGGTCTATCTCAAACCGATTTATCACCGCCGCCATTGCGCCCATTTGCACCGCCACCGTACCAGTCAATGCTACTGTAATTCCCACGCGCCATCCGACGCGCCGTGCTCCTTCTAACTTAATGCGGGCTAGCTTGGGCGCGCGGCGTAGAACCCAGTCGAGCCCGAACGCCGCGAGCACCGCCGCCGCGAAATTGAACAGATACAGCAGCCGTGGCAGCGGCATATGCGAAAAGCCCGGAACTACTTTGTATAACATCCACACCAGCGGCGGAGCGCCCGTCGCAAGGAGGAGCCCGATCAGTCCCGTCACTCTCGAAAAAGCAGCCAGCGTATGCTTTCGCCAAAGACCGATGAGCGCAAGAATGGCGGTGGGGGTTCCAAGAAACAGATAAGGTTCGTAGGGAGCCTCGATGGCGTGAGGAACAAAAAAGAAGACGAGGTCGGAGACCCGGAGTCTCCACTCGATCAATTCCGCATATGTCAACTCCGATCGATCCATGGCTTGAGTGAGCATCCAGGTAGGTATGAGTTGAACCGCGGCCAAGCCCGTAACAACAACGGCTGGAATCGCCAGCACCAGTAAGTTGCCGGCGATTCTTCTCAATCTGACTTTCGAGTTGCTTCTTAGGTCTTGCCGCCATTTCCTAATGAACAGGTATGCTCCATAGCAGAGAATCGCGATTAAGGTGAATTCGACCAACAAGACCTGACCGCCGAAAAAGATCAGAGCCATTACAATCCCAAGCCAAACGCCAAGCGGCCGGGAGCGGCGCTTCACGGCGTTGCGCATGAGTAAGAAGGCAAGCGGCAGCAGCGCCTCGACAGCCAGGTATGGTTCCCAAGCCATCCATTCCAACATGAAGCTGTTTAGCATCCAGGCCATGCCGCCGAACAACGAAGCCCCGAAACAAAGCCTCGCATCCGACAGCAGCAAAAACATAGTCAGTCCCCCAAGAAGCATATGGGAAACTACCAGCAGATCGTGCGCTTTCGTTGGGCCTGTCACCAGAGCGAGGAACAGCCGCGGAGGATAGAGCAGAGTGTTCTGACCGTTTGAAAAAAATGGATGACCGGCGAAGCTGTAAGGGTCCCACAGTGGAAAGTCACCAGACTTGAGCGCCCCATTTAGAAGAACCTGCCACGGATAGAACTGCTCGGCCTGATCGGGATAAATAGCCGGCGGATTCTCAGACGGCTGATAGGCCCAGGGATAAAGCACGTTCCGGCGGCCGGCCACGTCCGACAAGGCGTAGCCCTTGAACACCGGCGCGAAGACATAGAATGCCGTCCCCGCCATGATGACAAGGGCTAACGAAAAGCGGCCGACTGGAGTGCGGAGAACAGCCAGCCTGGATATTAGCTGCACCGTTTCTTTACCTCCGTTGCTGCTGGAGACGGTTAGCGGTTAACGCTCGACCTCCCGTTTGCTATAGAGCTCGCCGACGAGTTGTATTTGAGAGGCCCACCCAATGCGCAATCCTGATTTGCTCACATTGCTCGTTCGTCGTTTAATCACGAATGCAGAAAGCCCAATCTTGCAACCTGCGAGGCCTATGCGCCGCCCGGCCAATTAAATTGGATGAGCCCTTAGTTGCTCATCTCAACTCCCGCTCGTGACCTTCGCTCCTAAACAGCTAACAATAAACTAAGCGCGACGCCAGGCTTTTGCGTACTCGGTGATGAAGAATAATGAATTGGACACTAATGCGCAAACGTGAACGCCAGTACAGATTTGAGCCGTCTGTAATACCAAAAGGAGCCGTGGATATCTAACTTCTTGTGTTCAGTCTTCAGACTTGAAGACTGTCGTGCATAGGCGGTCTCCGCGGCCAACCGGTGGCTTTA
This sequence comes from Blastocatellia bacterium, assembly GCA_023265195.1. Taxonomy (GTDB): domain Bacteria; phylum Acidobacteriota; class Blastocatellia; order UBA7656; family UBA7656; genus QHVH01. The sequence goes on from JAHFUG010000029.1 coordinate 23,682, forward strand.
TCCCTCTATCGCAGAGCGCACGCAGGTTTGTTTCTGGTTAACCGCATTTCGCAATCACAACGGCGAGCCACCGAGATGGCACTTCGTGCAAACTGTTTCGCGAGCCCGCTGATGACAACTCCAGCATGCTGAATTGTGGCGCTGGCCTCTGTTCGTGTTTATCTGCTCGATATCCGCCGCGACTTTGCCGGGAGATTGCTCCAGCACTCGATGGCACTTATCGCATTTGAGTTGAATCGACGCCTGTTTGAAATGTGAACCATGTTTGAAGTTGTATAGAGCGAAAGCCGAGCCCGTTCCCTTGTGATATTTCAAACCGGCGGATTGATCGGCGTGGCAGATTTGGCATCCAGCCAGCTTTTGGCCCGGTTGATGAGTGTGGCAACTATAGCACTCGGCGTGACGAGGCAGGCTCGCTTCAAGTCCGCGGGCGTCGAATCGATGGCAGCTATCGCATTTGGGTGCGGCGACTCCGGCTTCCATTTTCGCCGGATCCATATGCTGCTTATGCGAGAAGCCCTTGAGTGTAAACTGCCTGAACCGCGCCGGGAACGCTATTGCCTTCGGTTGAGGAGCGATCGGCGTCTGGTGGCACACAACGCACAATTGACTGGACGTCGAAGTGTACTCGCTGATGTGACAGAGGTTGCACGCGGTATGATACGGCAGCGTGGGAGCCGCGTCGTTATTGGTTCTTTGATGACAAACCGCGCAATCCTGCTTCTTGTGTTCCGCCCGGTTGTGATCGAACTTCGTGTAATGCTCCAGCAGCTTTGCTTCTTCCGGACTCACGACGGCCGATGCCGGTTGAGCAACGGCCGGCTCGGCCGGCGCTGGAGCAGTGTTTGTGTTCGCGGGCGGCCTCCTGGTTGTGTCACGCGAGCCGCGGCAAGCGATCGCTCCGGCCGCAAGCGCCACCGCTATCACTATGACCGCCTTTTTGAGTTTGTCAGTTTCGCCAGCCAATGTTGATTCTCTTCACTCTCGTTCCCGGGCCGCCTTCAATTCTCGAAACAGCGAGCGACGGAGACGCTCCGCGATTGCATATGAAGCCTCATACTGTATTTCAGCCTCATCTCTTGAGTGACTTTCGAATACTCTCGATCACATTCTCGCTCAGCTTGTCCGGCAGCCCCACCTTGCCGCTATGGCACCCAGAGCAATAGTTCTCTTTAGGCAGTCTTATGCCGCCTAAGCTTGCGGCCGATGCCGCCGAGTCATGGCACTCCGCGCACAGATGGTCCGGTGGTTTTGGCAGCCGCAATTCAGCTTTCTTTTTCGACCGGATGTCGTAATCGTGATCCGAATGTTTGAACTCCTTGACTACGTTGAAGAGCCTTGGCGATCGCGGCCCACCGAGTTTGTGACACTCCACGCACTGAAACATGTTCGGGGGGTTGGTGGGTTTCTCTCCGTGGCACTCGAAACATGCACGATGCCCGGTAGCAAGAGTCATCTCGGGCAAGGCAGCTTGCACGGGTTCGACTCGCTTGTGGCAGTCGGCGCATCTCGGCGTCTTGATAGACGCTCCTGACAGGACAGCCGTTCCGGGAGAGTCCGCCTGTGATGCTCGTCCAATCGGACCGCCGGCCTCTTGAGGCTTCAGATGAGAGGGGTGCGAGAATTTAGCGCCGAAGTCGCTTATTGGGCGGCGCTTCGGGAAGGGAAACAAGGCCGACTGCGATTTAGAAAGCGGCCGTCCGTTATGGCAAACGCCGCAGAAGATCACGGGCTTCGCCAAGCTCTCCAGCGCCAGGTTATGACATCCGGCGCACGCGCCATGATTCGGAAACTCTTTCACGTCGATCCGGCTTACCGCGATCGAGTGACACTTCGAGCACTCGAGGGTCTTGTGCTTGTCCTTGCCGTGAGGGAACGACGAGTTCTGCTGTGGCGGAACAGCGGAAGCCGAAGCTCGGCTCGAGCTGACGAAGTAGCCCACAGCCATCGCCGTGGCCAGACCGAGCACGGCCAGTTGTATTCTCGCAACGTTCATAATGCCGGCCATAATCCGGCCTCGCTCCCAGGCTCTCTCACTTGTGACAGTCTCCGCACTTGATCGGGCCTTTCTTCGAAGCTTGATGACAGGTCACGCACAGGTTATGAAAAGCCGCTTTCGACCAAATTTCCTCGGAAGAACGGCTCTTCGGATTACTTTGATCGCCGCTAGACCGATGACACAGTACGCACTTGATCAGTTGAGGTATTCCCGCCGCCTTGCTGACAGTGTGATGACACCCGCCGCATGAAGCGCCTTGCTTCGCCTTGAACTCAGCCCCGGGGTCCGGATTGACGGCGGCCTCATGCTTCTTATGATCGAACTCAACGGGCCCGCGCTCGCCATGTAGATCGAGCTTAACGATCATGCGATCGCCGGCTTGGGCTCCGTTAATCGATGGCTGCGCGAGCAACGCGGCCGGCGCCGCGAGCCCCAGTACATACAACGCCAAGATAATGAGTTTGAACCTCATTGAAAGAACACCGATGAAAGTTCGTGGCGTCGTCTTTTAGCCAAAAGCGTAATCCATGCCGGTAAAGACTGAGCCTTCGAAAGAATCCTGGCCGACTGAAGCCGCAACCTCAAAGAAGCCAAACCCGCTTGAGCAGCTTCAAAAAAAGCCCGACCGCCTGAAGGCGGAACCCCGAACTCCCGAACCCCGAACCCGGAACCACGAACTTCTATTCACTTCCTCGGCGGACCGAAGAACTCTACAACGTCCTTGTCGCGCTTGATCTCCGGAACGCCGAACAACTCCCCGTTTCGCATGTACATTCTCAGCATCTCGGACAGATTCATCGGACGCGCGCCCCTGCGCCCGAATACGGCCAACTGATTTCCGCTTTCGTCAACCGCGCGATCCCGATCCAGTCCTTCCGAGATTGCGAGCGCCGGGCCGTGTGTGTGGTAGCTCGCGATGAGCCGGGGAACCGGCGTCGGGCTGAACCCGCCGCTGCCGGGAGTGTCGGGCGACGTCAGTTGAACGACTCGCAGCCCGTTCTTTCCGTCGGCCACGTAGGCAAACAGGCTGACGTTGGTCATGCCGAGCTTTACGTCGCGAACGTCGTTCATCGCCCCGCCGGCGTTGTACGTTTGATACAGCCGAGGTTTTTCCGGCTGCTCGATGTCGATAATGGCCAGACCCTGTTTGCCGGCCGCCACATAAGCATGGGTCCGGACCAGATAAATATTGTTAGCTTCCGCCAAAGGCGCAATCGCTCCGCTGACCGCTTTGGGATTCTCGGGCCTCGTTACGTCAACAACTTTGACGCCTTCCGCGTCGCACACAAAGGCGTATCGAAATTGAACCTGAACGGCGCGCGGGTTCTTTATGAACGGCGGGCCGACTTCTCCAACGATGCGCGGCTTCAGCGGATCGTCGATGTTGACGATCACCAGTCCTCGATCGCAAGTAATATAAGCGTGTGTGCCGGCGATGGTGATATTAGTCGCGCCGTTCAGCATGCCGTTAGGATTGAACGTCAGCGCGCGTTTCAAGAAGTTGTTCGTTGGATTGCCGTCCAACAGCGTCGCCGCCAGAACGAGAATCAGGCCCTCGTACTTATCGGTGACGTAGATATAGGCGTAGAGCGGATGAATCCCCTGTTTGTCGTCTCGATTATTTGCTTCTTCATTCTCCGGAAGGTGACGGCGGGTCGGATCGACGGCCAGTGTCGAAGGCGAAGCCACCGCGGTCGCGTATCTCGTCTTGACGTAGAATCTCTGACCGAGAGGCGATACCGGCGCCGTGATTACTCTTTCGGAAAATGCCTTTTGATCGATGTTGGCGACGTCATAAACGCGGAAGCCGCCCGCGCCGTTGGCGGTGTAGAGATATTCGCCGCGAACCTGAAGACTCAGCACCTCTTCATTACGCCCGGGCAGTGGTATCGCATCGCTTGCGGCGTGATGATAAGCCTCGTTGAGAACGCCGCCTGCTTCCTGGTGCTTTTTGTATTCATCGGGATAGGCGAGCTGGTGCAAATAGCTGCCTTTCACGGCTTGAGGCTCGTCGCGCTCCGTCGCCACGATCGCTTCCAGTCCGCCCTTGCCTTCGCCGACCCAGACATAGCGTCCGATGAAGTTGTAGAAGTTCGTTCCCTGCATCAGGAGCTGAGCCATCAGCGCGTTGTTGTCGTTGTTCCTGGAGACATGGCAATCCGTGCAGCCCTTTGTCTCGCGTCCCCTCACCGTGTGCGGGAAGCACGAGCTGAACGCCTGGCCGCTGTAGCCTTCCGCCGACACGGTTTGTTGCTGTGAGTATATCCATTCGCGGTTCGCGTTCTGCGAGCTGACAAGGACGGCGCACGCGGATCTGACCGGAGCTATCCTTCGCCCGGTCACCGAGCCGTCTCTCCCTAGCATGAAAACGTCGTCGCGCAACGTCTGAAAGTTGTATGAGGTCCAGTTGCGAAGCTCCTGTTCGCCCTCGTTGTGCAGCATTGGGCGCTGCTGATTCGCCTGCATCTTGAGATGACACCCGAAGCAGCTTGGAAGCCACGATGTATGGCACGAGTAACAGGTCATGCTGCTATTCGAATGGGCAAGCTCGTTCTCCGCGG
>JAHFUG010000241.1 GCA_023265195.1 Blastocatellia bacterium
CAGTTCGGCGAACCGGACGCTGGACTGGGTAACGCGCGAACCGCTTCGTTGCCGGGCGGCGGTCTCGTGGGAGTGCGCGCACCTCTGCGCGAGACTGAGGAGCCGGTGGTGCGGCCCTATTGGCTGGTGGACGATATAAAAACGGCTGTCGCCGCGGCGGTTCAAGCAGGCGGCGAGGTCGCCCACCCGCCAATGGAAATCCCCGGCCATGGCACGTTCGCCATCTACCTCCAAGGCGGTAATGATCACGGCCTCTGGCAGCGATAGTGGGGTTTGAGTCCGCACAACAGGGCCTAAAATTCATTCAAGCCGAACCCGCTTCGCGGGTCGGCTTAATTCAGGCGTTAGGCCTTTCGCGAAATGGATAGTCAGAGATCGACGCAATGAAGAATCTCACAGTAGCGATAACGATACTCGTGTTCGCCGCGCCGGTCGGCGCGCGCGACAGGTCTCCAGCGTTACGCCTACCCTACCATGACTACGGTGCTTGTCCATTTGAGTGTTGTGTCTACCGCCGTTGTGCCGTCGTCAAGGACACGATCGTACACGCCTCGCGTAGTGAGAGCTCACACATCGCGTTCCGGCTCCGCAAAGGCGAGCATGTGCAGGCAATCACTGGGGTCGTCATCACAACGGAGCCAGGGGTGGCGGTGGCGTTGCGACCAACGGTGGCAGGCGGTCGGCGCGTTCCCACTGGGGGTTGGATTCTGATACTGACGAATCTCGGCGAGGGGTACGCGAAGGTTTCGTATCGGGGCCGTGTTGCGGAGGCTCAGGTCTACGACGAGAGCGCCTTCAAGATTGAACGGCAGGCCAAGTCAGTGTGGTGGGTGAAACTCCGAGACCGTCATGAACGGATTGGCTGGAGCAACGAGGTGGACGACTACGGGGACAACGACGCCTGCGGGTGACATCACGACAGCGCGTCCGAGCCAAGACCGGGCCTAACGAGTTAAGGTTTAGCGCGGGGCGAAGCCGCCGCGCACGCCGGGGTAGGAATAATTGAGGGCGGGTTCCTTTTTTAGCAGACAGAATGCGGGCGCAATCGGGCGGACGGATCGGTGAATTAGGCAATGTTGGAGTCGAAGAAGGAAGGCGGCGGAGCAGGATCGTCGAGTAATAGGCAGTCACTTCTTCGACGCTGAGGATGTTCGGAAGCTTCTCTCGCGGTGGTCTGATCAGGTTGAACGTTGTCCATTGCACGCCAAGAGTACGCTCGAAGAAGAACTTGATCCCGCACAGGGCGATGGTTGTCCTTGGCCGCGAGTACTTCTTGACATTCTTGATGCGGAGAAATACTGTCGGAGTTCTTCTTCGGTGTCGAGGCCGGGAGATTTGTTATAGGCGCGGGGCCAGTTGACGGACTGCGAGCACATAGGCTTCCTGAGTACGCTCGGAGAGCCCGCCCAGTTGAAGAGTCTCGATCATTCTCATTCTGAGTTCGGTCATAGCTACACCTCAGGTTGGATTGAGTGTCTGGCGAACTCAGTGTAACGGATCAGGCTTCCAGGTTGAGAATGATCGAGCTATGACAGTCTTCGGACAAGCGCGCTAGCGACTGCGCGTAGCGCTTAGTTCAACAGAGGGTTGTGGCTCAGTGACGATCACATAGATCGAGATCTCAATCGCGGAAAGAACATCACCAAGAAGATCGTCTCCAGACCGATAACGTATATTTACTCGCGCGGTCACGTTCTCAAGAAAATGATGAAGTTCAATATCTGGCAGACTCATTTCGGAATTCTGAATTGAACTGAGTGATTAACCTCCGAGCCTCAACGAAGAACCATTTTGTAGGACAGCTTCGCGCTGAGACGCTCAGCAGGTCCGAGCGCCGTTCTCAAGCTTTGCAAATCAAGTCGAATTGACGTTGCACGCGTTCCCGCATTATCTATATACTGCTCCCGCAAACAAGCTGAAAACTACGCGGCACGGTGAACGCGAGCGTTAGATGGCGCGGTCGTTCTCGAGGTTCAGAGGAACGGCTAACATTCACAACTAGCTGGGAGGTCAAAATGTTCACAAACATCAAAAGAGTAACCAATCAACAGCCGGCAACCGCACAAGGTGATGTTGCCTTCGCTAATAACCAACCCGGTCACGTAGGAGAAGGCTGGGCGTGTGTACCTGCTTTTAACGCAGACGTTGGGAGATATCTTCCCATTCCACAGACTAACAACTTCGCGGAAGGATTATGGATATATACAATCCGCGGCTGCTGTAAGGTCATAGATAATAATTGGACAATTTCCGGTCAGTGGGATAGTGGAACCGAGGAGACTTTCGTAGCAGAACATCAGGGTGCTGGGGGCGACATTCAAGCAACAATTTCTCCTCAAGGTAACATTTCCATGAGTAAGGTGTAATTCAGTAGTTCCGAGTTCGCCGCCATCTAGAAAATGTATCAAGACGTCGCGTGGCGCACTTCGTGTGGCGCGGGCGTAGGGATAACTTGCGCAAGCGCCACCGAGCCGCCACAACATCGGTCGTTGAACTGGGCTGTGATAGACGAAACCCCTTCGAGGTTGTCTCCGTAGGACACCTGTCTGTAGATATGAGCGATACCCCCGCCGCCGCCATCTCCGTTAGGAGCGACCCCAATCCCCGCCACGATGGCCGCTCCTAACGGAGCTAGGCCCTCCGTCAGGAGGGCGAACGCGCCGCGATCTCAATGAGGTCGGCTGGTTGCTAGACAGGTCACTCCTCCGGAGTTGGGAATGAGAATGGCCAAACTCCAACGCTCCTAACAGTCATCAATCATTAATCATCAATCATCCATTAATCATCAATCATCCTTGGTCCCTCTTTCTTCAGATCGGACTTCGCCGACTAACGCAAGGGCCTGAAGCTCAAGAAGCCGTCCAATATGCGGCCCAGGAGCGAAAATACTCCGTTTGAGTAACTCCCGTAGCTCCAACGGCCGTAGTAGCCGTCTTCATAGCCGCGCCGGAAGCCTTCGCGGAAGTAGTAGCGATACTCGCTCAGGCTCACGTAGTAGCCGCTGTAGCCGTAGCTCGCGTCCTCATAGGCGAATGAGTTTCGATAGTCGAAGCGCCAGTGATCTTCTCGATCCGACTGTCCATCTCGGACCCCTTCTTCATAACCCAACATGGCGGCCTGCCTAAGCTGGTCGGCCGCAAACTGGTTCACTTCGTAATATCGCGAGCCTCGATAGTAGCGGTGCGACGGAGGCGCGTAAGAATACCGCCAACTCTGGAGCCGCAAATTGTCCTGGCGCAGGCGCTCGAAATACCGTTGCTGGTAACGCAACTGAGCTAGCCTTCGCTCGCGCTCCAGTCTTTCCCGCCGCTCTCGGTCGCGCCGCTCTCGCTGCTCGTGTTGCCGGCGATACTCGGAGAGGCGCTGCTGTTGTTCTTGCCGCTCACGCTGCTCACGTTCACGATTGAGACGTTCCTGCTTAGCCTGAGTCTGTTGGTTCTCCTGTTTGCGTGCGGCCTTATCCTGCTGTCTTCGTTCGTCGGTTTGTTGCTGCTGGTTCTGCTGTTTTCTAGCAGCTTTCTCTTGTTGCCGCTGCTGTTCGGTCTGCTGCTGCTGTTGTTGCTGGTTCTGCTGTTTTCTAGCTGCTTTCTCTTGCTGCCGCTGCTGTTCAGCTTGCTGCTGTTGTTGTTGCTCCTTTTGCTTTCTAGCAGCCTTCTCTTGTTGTCTTTGCTGTTCCTGGGCCTGTTGTTGTTGCTGAGCCTGTTGCTTTTCTTTTTTTCTCTCAGCTTTTTGGTTTTTGTTCTGTTGATTCTGATCCTGGGCGATTGCGGGAGCGACGGCCGCTACCGCTAGAGCCGCGCCGAGAACAGACGCCAAAGTGACTCGTTTCAGCATGTGGTTGCTCATTAGAATCCTCCCGTGATCATTCTATTTAGGATGATCTGTGTTTGCTGGTATTTTCGAAGCATAGCGCAAAATCCGTTCCTACCATAAGTGTTGGGAGCGTTCAGGCGCCAACCCCGCATTTGGTTAAGATTCCCCATCCCTATTTGCCGAGGTCGTTATTTGGCGCAAATGCCATATATGACTTTCCTGTGGTCCATGTCCGATTTGCCGTGACTCTTGAACCATGTTGATCAAGATAAATCCTGAGTTCGTTGTAGGTCGGCAATACGGGATCTGAAGGTTTGGACGAGCCTTCGCAGCCGAGAACTTGGGGTCCGTGCGGCCCGGAAATCGAGTGATGACCGCATCCAAAAATCACGAGAAAAAGAGTTCTCGCAAAGGCGCGAAGATCGGCGCTAAGGTCGCAAAGAAACCTCGCGAAAAAAACGAGATTCTTCGGATTTGCTTCGCGGAGGGGTCTCAGCAACACACAATCACCCACCTCCTGGATTGGTCGATTCCGCGAAGAGTGAGTTATAGTGGGAGCGCTTAAAAGCGCCACACCATCGAAAAAGAAAGAGAGAGACTTGTTGACTATGAAAAAGCTCTTGATTGCAGTCTTTATTGCACAAACAGTCCTTGCTCATCATCCGGCTAACAGCCCGGCGCAGACAGTGGCTCGACCCGAGGCCGGTGAACGACACGAGTTCGTTATGTCGAACTTTCGGACCGAGAGCGGCGTGACTCTCCCTCAGGCGCGCGTTGTATATGGAACCTTTGGCAAGCTCAATGCGGCAAAGGACAACGCGGTCCTTCTTCCATCGCATTACATGGCGAACCTCCAGGGTTATGGCTGGCTTATGGGTCCGGATCGCGCGCTCGACCCTTCCAAGTTGTTCCTGATTGCGACCGAGCTCTTTGGCAACGGGCGTTCATCTTCTCCGAGTAACACTCCCGAGCCATATCACGGGCCGCGCTTCCCGGTGGTCACGATACGAGACAATGTCGAAGCGGTGCATCGGCTGCTAACCGAGGAACTCAAGATCACTCACCTTCGCGCCATCGTCGGGTTTTCAATGGGCGCTCAACAAGCGTTTCAATGGGCAGTGAGCTACCCGAGCTTCGCCGACAAGATCGTCGCGACGTCAGGCGCGGCGAAAACGTACCCGCACGGAATTGTGAGGCTGGAAGGTCAGATAGCCGCTCTCACGACCGACGCCGCATTCCAGAATGGTGACTATACTGCTCCGCCGGCCAAAGGCTTGGAGGCGTTCGCCGTAGTGTGGCTGGCGTGGCTCTACAGCCAGGAGTGGTGGCGGAGGGAATTGTGGCGGCCGTCGGTCCCGGCGGGAACTACGTTCGAGCAGTATCTGCAAGCGAGGCGTAGCCGCTTCATCACGGGAGCCGACGCTAACGATCTCATCCTTCAGATGCGCACGTGGGAACGGCACGACGTGGGGACGACTCCGGGCTTCGGTGGAGACGTGGAACGCGCGCTTCGCTCGATCAAGGCGCCACTGTTGTACATGCCTTCGGAAACGGATCTCTATTTCCCTATCGGGGACGCGCGATATGAGGCGGGGTTCATTCCAGGCGTTTCCCTTACGCCTATCCCGTCGCTGTGGGGACACACGGCGGGGGCCGCAAGTAACCCGGCTGATAGGAAGTTTTTGAACGAAACGATTGGACGATTCCTCGGCCGGTAAGAGTTCATCCGCAGATTACGCAGATTACACAGATAAGAAAAAGAGGGAATAGGGAACAGGGAATAGAGGACAGGAATAGGGAATGGAGGATGGGGGAGATAGGGGACAGCAGCAGTCATCACTCATCAATTCCCAGGTCTCCTCAAATCATCATTCATCAATCATCATTCATCAATCATCATTCATCATTCATCAATCATCAATCATCAATCATCAATTCCCCATTCCCCAACTGGCGGTCGGCAAACCGCGATTTCCAACTTTCCTCAATCATCAATCATCATTCATCAATCATCAATTCCCCCCTCTCTCCCTTCTTCTTGACAATGAACGCGCGTAAGATAAAATACCGAATTCCGGGCACTTCTAATACTTGAACGGGAATTCCGGATTGGGACTTCCGGGGCGGCAGTGTATTCGATTCGTGCCTGTTGTTATCTTTATGGAAGCCCTCCGTTGCAACGTCGCAACCTTGGCTGATTGGCTTGCAGTGCAGGTGTGGAGCGGACGCGAACAGGTCAGCGCCGGCCATCTCCGCGTGCGAGGCTATGAGGTCTTCCTGCCGTGTTATCGCGAATCTCGCCGTTGGTCCGACCGAATCAAGGTAGTGGACCGAGCGCTCTTTGCCGGCTACGTGTTCTGTCGAGTCGACGCCGAGGTCGTAGAAAGAATCGTCACGGCTCCGGGTGTGATTCGCATCGTAGGCGACGGTTCTGGTCCGGCGCCTGTCGCGGCGCACGAGATCGAAGCCATTCAACGGATTGTGGAAGCCCGCCTTCCCGCTGAACCGTCGCCGGTTCCTAAGGCCGGCCAACGCGTGCGTATCGAGCAGGGGCCACTGCGTGGCGTTGAGGGCATTGTGCAACTCGTAAGAGACCGCCACCGGTTGGTCGTCTCGATCTCGCTTCTGCACAGGGCGGTGTCGGTGGAGATCGACGTTAAGTGGATAAGCATTCCGCGTGCGATGTATGTTGGCTGAGCCGCCGTGAGGTCGAGTGTGAAATCCAACGACCATCTATTGCCTCTTGCCGTAGCCTCTTGAGGTTTAATTTCTTTCGATCTCCTTTGGAGCTTCATAGTTTTCATAAGCCTGTCTTGTCCGGGCGGAGGGCCAAGACTCTGGTCCGTGACCGCGAGATGCTCGCTCTCGCCAGTAGTGTCCTAATTCCGTGTTGCTCGCCAGAGAAAGATTTTGAGACCCGAGAATACCCCCAACGCAGTTGGGGGATACGTTCATTCGCTCGCTTACAGACGGCGCACCGCGGCTTTTTTCTTGAATACCCCCAACGGAGTTGGGGGACTTGCCCTCCGTTAGGAGGGCCATGTTTATAGCAAGGATTGGCCGCAACATCCGCCCTCCGTTAGGAGGGCCATGTCCATCTGTGTCGCAAGCGAACAATTGAGGCTGCCTCCATTTCAGAGAACACATTGCCCTCCTACGGAGGGCGGAACATCCCGCCACTCGTGCTATAAACATGACCCTCCTACGGAGGGCGGAAGAAATGGCCAAACTCCAGTATACCCAACGGAGTTGGGGGATGGTTCATATGCAGCCTATCCAACGCCCGAGCATTCGTGGGCACTCTAACAAGGGCTCGGTTCGCCTTGGAGATTCGTTGATGGCCCAGCGCCGCTAGCAGGCTGGTATTGAACGATCCCCGAACGCAGTTGCGTTGGGGGTATTCCGGAGATCAACGGGGCGACGCGTGAGTAGGCCGGATTTGAAAAAGTCCCCCAACTGCGTTGGGGGTATTCCGGTCGTTCTTTCGTGGGAGCCTCCCGCCTCAGTCATAGTTATCCAATCAGCAACACAGTATTAGGACACTACCGCGCAAATCAGCGGCTTTCCCGAGTGATCTCGCAGTTGGCATGCGCTCTATTCAGTCGCCCGAAATAGTAGCCTGATACGATAGCGAACCTTCCGCTTCTCGCGTGGATGAATCATGAAAAGGACCTCTGAGCTTCCTGGTGGTTCAGCAAGCGTAATTGCCCAGCGCCCCGAGGCTTCGCGTCTGGTGTCTGGTGGCGCGAAGCTCGCTCTCGATCGCCAGGAGCGGCCGGCGCGGTTGCCATTGTCTTACGCGCAGCAGCGATTGTGGTTCATCAATAAGCTAAGGGGCGCGAGCAGCGAATACAACATGCCGTTTGGATTAAAGCTAACCGGAGAGCTGGACCAATCGGCGCTCGAGCAGGCGCTCAACACGATTGTGGAGCGGCACGAGAGTCTGCGGACTCATTTTGAGGAGATCGATGGCGAGCCGGTGCAGGTCGTCGGACAGGAAGCGCGAATCACCATGCCTGTCGAAGACTTCAGCGGCTTGGATGAACCGAGCCGGTTGGCGCGGGTAGTGGCGGCGTTGAAGCAGGAGGGGGCCGAGCCGTTTGATTTGTCGCGAAGTCCACTGTTGCGAGTCAAGCTGCTCAAGTTGGGCGAGCACGAGCATGTGTGCTTGCAGACCATGCATCACATCACATCCGACGGGTGGTCATGGAGCGTGTTCCATCGGGAACTCATGACTCTGTACGACGCTTATCGATGCGGGCGGCGGAATCCGCTGAAGCCGTTGACGGTGCAGTATGCGGACTTCGCGTTGTGGCAGAGGAAGTGGCTCGAGAGCGGCGTGCTGGATAAGGGGCTGGCGTATTGGAGACGGCAACTGGCGGGTATACCGGAGCGATTGGATCTGCCGGCTGATCGCTTGCGACACGACATTGAGATGTTTGGGGCTGAAGTATTTGAAACGCCCCTGCCCATTCATCTGTTGACCGCGCTCAAGCAACTGAGCCGAACGAATCAGGCGACTCTGTACGCGGCCTTGTTGGCGGCGTTCGGCGTGCTGCTCTGGCGGTACAGCAGCCAGGACGACATTGTGGTGGGATCGCCGATAGCAAACCGGCAAGATCCGCGGTTGGAGAAGATGATCGGCTTCTTCGTGAACTTGTTGGCGATTCGGATGCAGGTAAAGCCCGAATCGAGTTTCAAGCAACTGATGGCCGGCGTGAGAGACGCCACACTAGATGCGTATCAGCATCAGGACGTCCCGTTCGATCGGTTGGTCGAGGAGCTGTCGCCGAAGCGGAGCGTGAACATGACTCCGGTGTTTCAGGCCGCGTTCGCTCTTCAGAGCATGCCCTGGGTGGTGGAGTCGCTGGAGACGCCGCTGAAAGCCGAGTTGTTCATAGGCGACGCGGCTCAAGCGCGGTTCGATCTCGAGGTGCACGCCTGGGACACGGGAGGCCGGAGCGAAGTTAGATGGCTGTATAACCGAGATCTGTTTGAACCGTGGCGTATCGAACAGATGGCTCGGCACTACCTCGCCATACTCGAGGCGGTTGTAGCGGATTCAGACCAGCCGCTTCGATGCATCGATCTCATCGGATCGGAAGAAAAGCAGAGAATACTCATAGACTGGAATGCGACCGCTCAGCCCGTCCAGGCGGCCACACTGCCTGCGCTGTTTGAGTCGCAGGTATTGCGTACGCCGGAGGCGGTAGCCGTGATGGCGGATGCGGACATGGTGACCTACGCTGCTCTGGACGCGCAGGCAAATCGATTGTCGCACTACCTGCTGGCCTGTGGAGCGGGACCCGAGAAGATCGTAGGTATCGCGCTGGAGCGTTCAGTCGAGATGGTTGTGGCGCTGCTGGGAGTCGTGAAGTCGGGGGCCGCTTATCTGCCTTTGGATCCGGAGTATCCCGCGGAGCGGCTCGCATGGATGTTAGCGGACGCGGCCCCGGTTATGGTGTTAACGACGGCGGCGCTACGGAAGCGGCTGCCGGCGGAGGCGACAGTGCGGTGTCTTGATATGGCTGACGTGCAGGCGGCCCTGGAAGCCTCGCCTGTGACGCCGCCCACGGACACCGATCGGCCTGCGCCGCTGAGGCCGTGGAACGCAGTGTATTTGATTTACACCTCGGGATCGACCGGCCGGCCGAAGGGGGTGCTGAACACTCACGCGGGACTGGTCAACCGTCTCGCATGGATGCAAGCGGCCTATGGTCTGCGCGCGGATGACCGGGTGCTGCAGAAGACTCCGTATAGCTTCGATGTGTCGGTGTGGGAGTTCTTCTGGCCGCTGCTCGAGGGCGCCGCGTTGGTGGTGTTGGAGCCGGGGCGGCATCAGGACCCGGCGGCCGTGCTTGCGGCTATCGAGCAGGCGGGGGTGACGACGGCGCACTTCGTGCCGTCAATGCTGCGGCCGATTGTGGAGCAGGTTGACGCCGACCGAACGCGGAGTCTGCGGCGAGTGATCTGTAGCGGTGAGGCGCTGCCGGGAGCTCTGCAGGCCGCTTGTTTGAAGCGGCTGCCGCAAATAGAGATGCACAATCTTTATGGGCCGACGGAAGCGGCGATTGATGTGACGGCGATGCACTGTGTAGAGGAGACCTCGAGTGCGCCGCCGATCGGGCGGCCGATCTGGAATACGGGAGTGTACGTGCTGGACGGAGCGCTGCAGCCGGCGCCGATCGGGGTCGCGGGTGAGTTGTATCTGCGAGGGATTCAACTTGCTCGGGGGTATGTGAAGCGGCCTGGGCTGACCGCGGAGCGGTTTGTGGCGGATCCATATGGCGAGCCGGGCTCGCGAATGTACCGCACGGGCGACGTCGCGCGATACCGGCCGGATGGAACACTGGAATATGTCGGACGCGCTGATCAGCAGGTGAAGATTCGCGGCTTCCGTGTCGAGCCGGGTGAAGTAGAGGCCGCGCTCGAGGCTCAGGCGGGCGTCGAGAGCGCGGTGGTCGTCGTTCGGGAGGATACGCCCGGCGACCGGCGTCTGGTGGGCTATGTGGTTCCATCCTCCGCAGGACCGTCGCACAAGCCCGATGAGTATGTGTTGCCAAACGGAATGGTGGTTGCCGCACCGAGCGGGACTGAATTGACGTGGCTATACGACGAGATCTTCGAACAACAGGTGTATGCCGCGCACGGCATCGTATTTCAGGAGGATGGCTGCATTCTCGACGCCGGAGCCAACGTTGGGTTGTTCACGTTGTTCGCCGCGGCCCGTTGTCCTCGCGGCAGGGTGTACGCCTTCGAGCCGATCCCCGAGACGTATGAGTTTCTGCGCCGCAACGTTGAGCGTTTCGGGACCGCCGTTAAACCGCTGCCGTTCGGGCTCGGGCGAACCGAGTCGCAAGCCGAGTTCGCCTCTTACGAGCACTTCACGGCGATGTCGAGAAACCGCGACTACTACCGGCCTGGCCACGGCGAGGCGCTCATCACGCAACGGCTGCGCAATCAAGCGGCCCTCGGGCGCGGCGACGCGTCGGAACTGCTAGGCGACATCGAAGGGATTCTCGACGCGCGGTTCGCGGCCCGCGGCATTACGGCGCGGATTCGCCGGCTGTCGGACGTGCTGCGCGAGCAAGGGATCGTTCGAGTGGACTTGTTGAAGGTTGACGTTGAAGGCGCCGAACTCGATGTGTTGCGCGGCATCGAGGAACCCGATTGGGGCCGCATCGATCAGATCGTGTTGGAGGTTGAAGATGAGCAAGGCCGGCTTCAGGAAGTGCTCTCTCTGCTTCGAAAGCATGAGTACGAGGTTGCGATCGATACCGAGGAGACACTGAGCGGTCTCGGCGTCTACAACGTGTACGCATGGCGGCCGGATCGGCGGCAGGCGAGGTCATTAGCCGCGACGCGACCGCATGCCCTTCGCTCATCAGAGGCGGATCGGCATGTCCGGGAATGGCGAGAGCTTT
>JAHFUG010000242.1:0-4033 GCA_023265195.1 Blastocatellia bacterium
TCAATCATCAATCATCAATCATCAATCATCAATCATCAATCATCAATCATCAATCATCAATCATCAATCATCAATCATCAATCATCAATCATCAATCATCAATCATCAATCATCAATTCCGTCTTGTTCTCGCTTTCCGGGCAGCCGAAAGGTACACCAGACCGCCGGCAAGCGCCACTAGAATCAAGGGCGCGAACGCGAGAAATGAAAACATCAAAGCCTTCTCGCGCTCGATGCCGATGTTGGCGAACAGCCCAATCATCGCCCATTCGCGAAGCCCTATGCCATTGATGGTCACGGGCAGCATTCTTATCAGATCGACAATCGAAGTCAGGGAAAAGATCAACCACAACCCGACGTCGAGACCCATTGCCAGAGAGATAACATAAAAGCCGAGACTCCAAATCACCCTCACCAGCGCCGATAGCATCGCCGTCTTAAGGACCATTAACTTGTTCTTGCGAAGCTCCGACATCGCTTCCAAGGTTCTCGCCGCGGCGTCGCCCACTCGCCTGATTGACAGCCGCACCCCAACTGCTCTAATGAGCCTAGCGGCCAAAGACGAAAAGTAATTGCTCAGCAACGCCGCCGAGGCTACGAATCCCAACGCCAGGATTCCTTCTCCATAATAAATCAGGCGGCCCTCAGGAAGAATTTCGTGACTGGCGATTGTCGATCCAAACCCGAAAAAGAGCACCGTGAACAACCCTATCAGCTTCTCGAAGGCAATAGTGGAGAGCGCGAACGCTTTGTCGCCAACTTCTCGATCGACATAGATCAACCTCGAAACGTCGCCTATGGCCGCGCCGCCGGGAACGAAGTTTCCAAAGAAGCAGCCGATGAGATTGTACTTGAAGAGCGTGGACGTTCGAATCGAATAGCCTCCGACCTTGAGAACTACACGCCAGCGATAAGCCATGAACCAGTAGACCAGCAATGTGGCGGCGGCGGCCAAAGGCAGGTAAGCGATTCGCGTTGACTTGATGGCTTCGACCAGCCTTCGAGCGTCCGAATTAGCGATGATAAAGACGAGCGCGCCGCCGCCGATCAATATCTGAACGACGCCGCTTCTGCCGAGGCGCGCAGCCATTCGCGCCAGGCCGCTTGTGCGCTTCTCATCGTTCACGGCGGATGGAGTTTCCATATTATCTACTTGTAGCGCGGCTTCGAGTGAATGCTGACCCAGATTCGAGCAAGCTCGGCAAGAGTGGAGGGCACGTGGCTCGGCCTGATGGTCGACACGCCGGCCGGACGAGGATAATGCCTGACGCCGATCTCGACAAGCCGCATGCCGTAGTAGCTGGCCTTGGCAAGCACTTCCGCATCGACGAAAAACTTCTTCGATTCGATAGTCACCTTATCGAACACTTCCCTGCGGAACAGCTTGAAGGCGCAGTCTATATCCCTGACGTTGATTCGGAACACGACCCTCACCAACAGGTTGAAGCCCCATGAAAGGATCAAGCGAGTAAGCGGATCGAACCGGTATATGCGAAACCCGCAAACTATGTCGGCGCCGTCTATCAACGGCAGGAGATTCGTCAACTCACGAACGTCGAATTGATTGTCCGAATCGGTGTAGAAGATCAACTCGTAACGGGCGTTCGCGAAGCCGGTTTTTAGCGCCTCCGCGTATCCGCGATTGGGGTTATGATGAAACACCCGTATGCGCTCCGGATCCTTAGCCGCGAGGGCGTCCATGATCTCGCCCGTCCGATCGCGCGATCCGTCGTCAACAACAATAACCTCCCAGTCGCGAAAGGGGAGCGAGGCGAGCACCTCAACCATCCTCCCTATGGCCGTCTCTATATTCTCCTCTTCGTTGTAGGCCGGCATCACCGCCGAGATCGATGTAAACATAGAGTGGGAATTGATGGGGGAATGGGGAATTGATGATTGATGAATGATGAATGATGATTGATGATTAGGGGAATGGGAAATTGATGATTGATGACCGGGAATTGATGATTGATGATTGATGATTGATGATTGGGGGAAATGGGGAATTGATGATTGATGACCGGGAATTGATGATTGATGATTGATGATTAGGGGAAATGGGGGGAATGGGAATTGATGATTGGGGACTTGCGATTAACGCTAGGATTAAGTTGCGACTGCTCATACCGCAATCATCAATCATCAATTCCCCCGTCCCTCCATTCATCAATCATCAATTTCCCCGTCCCTCCATTCATCAATCATCAATCATCAATCATCAATTCCCCATTTCCCCCATTTCCCCCATTTCCCCCATTTCCCCTTCCTCACCCCAAATATCCCCAGCCGCGCAATCTCTCTCGTATCTCCTCGCTTTCCTCGTCGGTTATCGAGCCGACTTTCTCCGAGTCGGCGCCCGAAAGCGCGTCGGAGATCCTGACCGGGTTCCGAATCATGAAGTCTTCGGTGAAGATTTCTTCGAGCACCCGGCCGTCCATGTCCGATGGAACCTCGACGCCGAAGGTGTGCAGAATGGTCGGGGCGTAATCGATGATCCTGGCCCCTTCCACGTCTACGCCGCGGCGGATATCCGGTCCCCGGCCCAACATTATTCCATGCATGCGATGATCGCCCGAGTTGCCGTAGACCGGGGTTATGAACTTATTCGATGTAAGGTCGAGCGTCCCGAGCGGCTTGTGCGTCATGTCACTGGGAAGGAATTGAACGTCCGGCGATTCCGGACTGTGAGGCCCGGTGTATAGATCCTCGCGCCGCCACACAGGCCCTATGAGCCTCTCACCCGTCTCGGGATCTTTCAGCGCCTTGAGCTTTTCAATGACTTGGCCGATCACCTTCTCGCACTCCGCTCCCGGTTCGACTATTCCATTAGCCTCGCGCCCGCGAAGATTGATGAACACCTGTCCGTAGTTACCCTTTGAATACGCCGCGGTGCGCGTCCAGTCCACGTCTTCGAGAGACAGCATCAACAGGTTTCCCAGTTTCATCAACGTCGATCTGTTGGTCACCCCAACCGACAGACGCAGATGAGCCAGACCGAGCTTCATCGCCGAGCGATAAGCCAGATCCGGCGTCAAGCCTATGCGAAACAGCGCGCGCTTGAACCGAGTCATCGCATCTCGCTTCAACACCAGGAGGCCCTGCTCGATCAGCCACACGTTGAAACAGAGGAATTTCTTTATGGGCCCGAAACCATGATCCGATCCAAGATAGACCGTCGCGCTTTCGCCCACTTCATCGAGAAGCCCGCCAACAGTCGAATCAACCGTGTTCCAATATTCGTTGATGCGGCCTATGTTGGCGTCGTGCTCCTTCTTGTCGAAGAAGGGATGCGATTCATCCAGAAGGTGCCACAACTCGTGCTGAAATCTATCGGTGCCCCAGTAGTGAGTCGCGAACACGTCCCAGCCGTACTCGTTCATCAAATACCGGTTGACCTTGGTCTTGTAGTCAAGCTCATCGAAGAGCTGGTTGAGTATCGCGTTCACCTTGCCTTTCGCATACACCTCGGTGATGTAAAGCTGGTAAGGCCCAAACTTCGATTCGATTTCATCAATCAGCCCCGCGGGAAACGCGAAGTCGCGGCGTCCCCGCGGCGTAAGGAAGTCGGAAATCATCACGCCGTTGAGAGGAATCGGAGGATAGGTGCACGGAACGTTGGTGACGATCGCTTGCTTGCCCATTCGCCCGAGTATGTCCCAGAACGCCAGGCCGTCGCGGGAATGCGCGCTGACCGGTTGATCCGGCATCGCGCCTGATCCCTTGCGTCTGAGCAGGAACTCGAACACCCCGTGCTTGCCGGGATTCTTACCGGTCATCCAGGAAACCCATGCTGTCGGAGTGATCGGCGGGATGGTGGTTTCGAGCAAGCCGCGAACGCCCTCGCCAATGAAACGCTGAAGGCGGGGCATTATTCCCGCTTCCATCAGCGGGTCCAAGACATCGAAGGTAGCTCCATCGAGGCCAATGAACAGAACTTTTTTGCTCATAGACAAAGATCGAGGACTATAGCGGATGGATGATGCAATTTCAACGCTGGGTAGTGACGGGAGTTCGGAGTGCGGGAGTTCGGAGT
>JAHFUG010000242.1:4133-11193 GCA_023265195.1 Blastocatellia bacterium
ATCCACCCACTGCCGTGGGTGGGATTTGGCGGAGCGCATGGGACTCTCTCTTCGTAGGTTGAGCTTGAACTATCCACCCCACCGCCGTGGGTGGGATTTGGGATTTCCACGCAGCCTCTCATGCTGGCTGGGATTAGGGACCGCGTTAGCGTGAAATCGGAGCGCCACTCGCCGCCCAATCTCTTGACTTGGTCAATCAAAAACCATAGGCTGGCTGCGTCTTACTCGTACACAATTGCGCGGCCGCGGTGGTATCGCGGACACGCCAACAAGATTCGGAGGTGTCATATCTGATGAGCACTCGAATGTACGCCTTGCCTGTTGACCAAACTCGTTGGAACGTTCCTTCAGCCGGCGGCTCAACCGTCTTTACCTGGGAATATGATGAGGGGCGTGACAAGCTGCTCACGCTGTACGAAAAGGGTAAGGACAAACAGTGGAATGCGAATGACCGGCTCGACTGGAAGAAAGAGATCGACCTGTCGAACCCGTTGGGCTTGCCCGATTACTACGTCACGATCTACGGCTCGCCCGTCTGGGAGAAGATGGATGAGGAGATGCGCGGCAAGACGAGGCTGCACATCGAAGCGTGGCGATTCTCTCAGTTCCTGCATGGCGAGCAGGGCGCCCTGATATGCACGTCCAAGATAGTTCAAACGGTTCCCGATCTCGATTCGAAGTTCTACGCCGCTACTCAAGTCTTCGACGAAGCGCGTCACGTGGAGGTCTATTCGCGGTATCTCAGAGAGAAGCTCGGCCTTGCCTACCCGATCAACGTCCATCTAAAGTCGCTGCTCGATCAGGCAATCACGGACTCGCGCTGGGACATGACCTATCTTGCGATGCAGGTGATCATCGAGGGCCTGGCGCTCGCGGCTTTCGGAACGATTCGCGATCTTGCGACGGAACCTCTCGGGCAGGCGCTCAACGCATACGTCATGCAAGACGAGGCTCGCCACGTAGCCTTCGGCCGGATCGCGCTTGGCGACTACTATCCGAAGCTGACGGAAAAAGAGCGGGACGAGCGCGAGGAGTTCGCGGTCGAGGCCTGTTATCTGATGCGCGACCGATTCATGGGCGAAGAAGTCTGGGAAGCGTTGGGGCTGGACGTTGAAGAAACCGTTCAATTCGTGCGCGTCTCTCCGTTGATGCGGGAGTACACAAAGCGGCTGTTCTCTCGCATCGTGCCCACAATCAAAGCGATCGGGCTGTTTGGCGGACGAATTCAAAAAGCCTTCGAAGACATGGGAGTTATCGAATTCGCTCAAACCGACGTGGAAGAGATGAGCAAGGCCGATGAGGACGTCGCGGCGGAATTCGACAGGCTTCGGGCTCAGCGCGACGCCTACGTGGGGAGCGTAATAGCCGACGGGGCTTCGGATTTGACTTAGATCGATCATTCGGCCAACCTCGCCGATCGCTCGCGGCGGCGCCGTTGGTCACGATGCAAGGACGCCCCTGCGCACTGTTCCTAGTCTCGACTGGCCAGCTTCCAAACCGTGCTCGACCGGCTCGGAGCAAAACCAATGAAACGACTCTCAAGTTGTTTTTCCGTTCTCTGCATCATCGCCGCGTTTTCAAATTGTGGCCGGCCCACGCTCAAATCGAAGAAGTACAGCATAGCGGTAATTCCTAAAGGAACGACCAATGAATTCTGGAACACGGTTCACGCCGGGGCCTTGAAGGCTGAGCAGGAGTTCCGCGCACAGGGCCTGGACGTCACGATCGTCTGGAAAGGTCCGTTTCGCGAAGACGACCGAGAGCAACAGATTCAAGTCGTGGAGAGCTTTTTGAGTCAAGGCGTGAGCGGAATCGTGCTTGCGCCGTTGGATCGCCGAGCCCTGGTGCGGCCCGTGGAGGAAGCGGCGCGGGCCGGGATTCCAACGGTCATCTTCGATTCCGCTCTCGACTACGGCGGCGCCGTGAGCTTCGTCGCCACCGATAATACGAAGGGTGGAGAATTAGCTGCCGATAGAATCGGTTCTCTCTTGCAGGGTAAGGGCAAGGTAATTTTGCTGCGCTATCAAGAAGGTTCGGCGAGCACTCACGACCGGGAAGAAGGGTTCCTGGGCCGCATCAAGTCATATCCGGGAATCGAAGTTGTCTCGTCCGATCAATACGCGGGCCCGACTCGCGACACCGCGAAACGCG
The DNA here is from genome assembly GCA_023265195.1 of Blastocatellia bacterium. Lineage (GTDB taxonomy): Bacteria > Acidobacteriota > Blastocatellia > UBA7656 > UBA7656 > QHVH01. The sequence goes on from JAHFUG010000242.1 coordinate 6,285, forward strand.
CGGCTGAGAACCTGCTGAACAGATACGGCGGCGAGGTGCAAGGAATCTTCTGTCCGCAAGAAGCCTCGACGGCGGGGATGCTGCTCGCCCTCCAGGATCTTGGTAAAGCTGGACAGATCATACTCGTAGGCTTCGATGGGACGCAGGCCTTTGTTGACGCCGTTCGCAAGAAGCAGATGCACGGGTTCGTTCTTCAGAACCCTTTCAACATTGGATACCTCGGCGTCAAGACAATGGTCGAGCACTTGCAGGGCAAGCAAGTGGAAAAGCGTATTGACACAGGGGTCATTGTCGTCACACAAGAGAATCTGGACGCGCCGGAAACTCGCGCGTTGCTCGATCCCCAGGGTAGCCCGCGATAGGCCCCGACCCATGCCTCTCCTTACTCTCACGAATATCTCCAAACGTTTCGGTCCAACCCTCGCGCTCGACGGCGTGACAATGAGCCTCGATCACGGCGAGGTGCACGCTCTCGTAGGCGAGAACGGCGCGGGAAAGAGCACGTTGATGGGCGTCATTGCGGGCGCGATTAGGCCTGATTCCGGAGCAATGGAGATCGAAGTTGGGGCCCACCTCGAGTCTTACTCTCCCGCTTCGCCTCTTGACGCGAGGCGGAGCGGCGTCGCGTTGATACACCAGGAGCTGTCGCTTTGCCCGCACATGACCGTAGCCGACAATATCCTCATGGGAAGTGAACAGTCGCGATGGGGACGGATCGACGAGAATCGCCACAAGGCGCGGGCGCTAGAGATACTCGAAAGCTTCTCCAGTGCATCGCAACGCGCGATCGATCCGGGCGCACGCGCCGGAAGCCTGCCCATTGCGTCGAGGCAAGTCGTCGAGATCTGCCGGGCGCTTGCGTTTCGAGCTCGAATAATTCTGATGGACGAACCAACCAGCAGCTTGCCGTGTGAAGACGTGGCGCGGCTCTTCGGGTTGATCCGCCGCTTGCGCGATCAGGGAATCGGCGTCATTTACATCAGCCATTTTCTCGAAGAGGTGCGGGAGATCGCGGACCGGTGCACGGTTCTTAGAGACGGCAAGAGCATAACTACGGCGGGGCTTGAATCGCTCACGGACGGCCAACTGATCCGCTTGATGGTGGGCAGGCCGATAACGGATCTCTACACCGATAGTCATGGCTCGACAGGCTCGGAGCTCGCGCTCGAGGTTCGTGACCTTGCCGTTGATCCGGCGGTCAAGCGGGCAAGTTTCAAGCTCATACGTGGTGAGATTCTCGGAATTGCCGGCTTGATCGGAGCCGGTCGAACGGAATTGGTTCGCGCATTGTTCGGATTGATTCGCGCGCGGTCCGGAACGGTTTCAATCGGAGACAACTTGATTGACGCGGGCGTTGGAGCGCCCGCCGATCGAATTGCTCAGGGGCTGGGGTATCTTAGCGAGGATAGAAAAGGAGAGGGCCTTGCAACAGCGCTTTCCATCGCCGATAACGTGACGATGACGAGATTTTCGAAATGCTCACGCGCGGGCTGGCTGCGCCTGGAGGAACAGGCCAAACAGGTTGAAGCATGGCTGAAGCGAATTGGGATAAAGGCCCGCGGCCCGGCTCAGACCGTAAGGGCGCTGTCGGGAGGAAACCAGCAGAAGGTGGCATTGGCTCGGCTGTTGTATCAGGACGCGGACGTGCTGTTGCTTGATGAACCGACGCGGGGGATCGACGTGGCGAGCAAGGCGGCGGTTTACGATATCGTAAGAGAATGCGCGTCACGAGGGAAAGCGATCTTGTTCGTGAGTTCTCAGATTCCCGAACTGCTGGGACTGTGCGACCGCATTGCGGTGATGCATAGAGGATGTTTATCCGAAGCGCGGCCGGTAAGCGAATGGACGCCCGAGTTGATTTTGAAGGCGGCGGTCGGCGGAGAGGAATCGGCCGCAGAAATGTGACACAGGCCAATAAGCACCGGCCGAGGCACAAGGAAGAGGATGGCGATCTTGCCCGGGAATCCGGATATTTATCGCGATGCTGACCGCTGACCCCTGACCGCTGATCGCTGACCGCTGGCTGCTGACTGCTGATCGCTGGCTGCTGACCGCTGACCGCTGACCGCTGACCGCTGACCGCTGATCCCTGACCGCTGACCGCTGACCGCTGACCGCTGACTGCTGACCGCTGACCGCTGACCGCTGACCGCTGATCGCTGACCGCTGATCGCTGACCGCTGACCGCTGACTGCTATGTCATTTCTAAGAAGAACATTGCTAGGCCGCTCCGGAGCGCTGATTGGATTGGCGTTCGTGATCGTACTCTTTGCATGTCTGGCGGATTCTCCCTCTCAATATCTCTCGATTAGAAACCTCCGCATTGTGCTCTCCCAAACTGTGATCGTGGCGATAGGCTCGGTCGGTATGACAATGATCATCATCAGCGGTGGGATCGACTTGTCGGTTGGGTCGAGCCTGGCGTTAACGGGTGTGGTTACGGCGCTCGGTCTGCGGGCGGGGCTGGCGCCTTCAGCCGCCGTGCTGTGCGGAGTATTGACCGGGGGTCTCATTGGCCTGTTAAACGGTTTGGTGATTACCAGACTTCGAGTTGTCCCGTTCATCGCGACGTTGGGAATGCTCGGAGCGGCGCGCGGAGCGGCGAAGTGGCTTGCGGGGCAGCAGCCGGTCGAAGCGCCGGCTACCTGGGTGAATGAACTGGCGGTGACGTTCCCTCAGCCATCGTGGCTGATCTTCGCGCCGGGTGTTTGGCTCGCGCTGCTTTTGGCGGCGGCGATGGCGGTTGTGCTTCGAAGCACGGTCTTCGGCCGCAGAGTCTTCGCGATCGGATCGAACGAAGTGGCCGCGCGCGCCTGCGGAATCCGGACGGATCGGCTGAAGGTGTGGATTTACAGCGCCGCGGGTTTGCTGTTCGGTGTCGCGGGCGTCGCCCAGATGTCTCGCCTTAGACAAGGTGATCCAACGGTTGCGGCCGGCACGGAGCTGGACATAATCGCGGCGGTGGTGATCGGCGGCGCTAGCTTGAACGGAGGCGAAGGAGCTATCGCTGGCTCGATGACGGGAGCCTTGATCATGGCTTTTCTGCGGAACGGATGTCAGCAGATGGGCTGGCCGAATTACATTCAGGAAATAATTATCGGGGCAATCATAATAGTCGCGGTCTCCCTGGATCGGCTTAGAGACAGAATGCGCGAAGAAACTCAGTAGGCAGTGGCCAGTGGCCCAGTAGTCAGTAGTCGATGTTAAGGAATCGTCCGTGACTAAGGGGGCGTAAAAAAATAAGTTCCCTTTTTCGAGTGGCTTCACCGCGGAGCCGCGGAGCCCGCGGAGAGGGACGCAGAGGGGGCTTACTCTCTGCGGCTCTCTCGGCGATCTCTGCGCCTCCGCGGTGAAGTCCCCACTTCACCGGCGGTCCTCATCTCGCGCCGCCGTATAATTCAAAACGGGAAGTTATTTTTTTTCGCCTCCTAAGGCAGCGTAAAAAATAACGTTTCGGTTTGACCGCGTGCTGGAGAATGAATGTACGGGCGGCGCTCCGTGGCCGCCCCGACTGGGGAATCGGTTCTTCGCAAGAATAACACGTGGCGCAAAGAGGGGCGGGCACGGAGACCCGCCCGTACATTACATTCATTTTCAGGCTTGGGCGAAAAACGGAAGGCTATTGTTTTACGAACCCTAAGCCTGCGAAGCCGGCAGCGGTCCAACACCGCGTCCAGGAGTCGCCGCGTGCAGCGAATCATTGAACCGCATTCGGAGGACTCAGGTACTTTGCGATGAACTTATAGACTTCAGCCCGCGACTGCTTCGCCAGCTTTGTGTCCAGCCGATTGAAGCGATGTCCCCCAGGCGCGTTCTCGTAGATCTTATATTCGAACTGCTTGCCTGCCGCCTTCAGCGACTTGATCAGGTTCTCGACCTCGAGCACGTTGACGTCTTCGTCGTTCGTGTTGGTGTGTATGAGGAGCGGCGTTTGCAACTTCTCGGCGTTCCAGGCGGGTGACCGGCGTTTATACTCGTTGACATTCTCTTCAGCCGTCTTGCCTATATGGTACGGCGCCGAATACAGCGCCCGATAGCCCTCGCCCTTGTAGCCCATTCGCGCCACCAGATCGCTAACCGGCACGCCGGCATAGGCGACCTTGTAGTCTTTCGGATGCTGGAAGACATTCATCAGCGTTATCAATCCGCCGTGACTCCAGCCGATGATTCCCACTCGCTCCGGATCGATATTCGGATGGTTCTCTATCATCCACTGCTTGCCCAGGAAGACGTCTTCGACTTCCAATCCGCCATAGTCGATGAGACGCCAGAATCCTTGCCCGTAGCCGGTGCTTCCTCTGTAGTCGGGCGCGATCACCGCATAGCCTTGCTCGACCAGCTCGTGAACGATGTGCGCTTCGCTCGTATCGAAGTTGCCGTGGACGCCTCCGTGAACCAGCACCACCAGCGGCGTTTTCGCGGCTAGGTATTTCTTCGGCAGGAACGTGTAGGCGGTGATGATGACCGGATTGCCGGCTCCCTGCCCCGTCGGATTCGGAATGACCCGAGGCGGCGGGCCGGTGTAGCGCACCTTGTCAATTTGGGCAACGTCTTCCATTAGGCGGAGCCACATCAAGTCGTCTATGTCTTTGGCGAGCCCGGCCTGCAAAAAGTTCAAAGAGTCGCGAAGCTGCCTTAGCTCGTCTACTGTAGCATCGGCGCCCGCGCGCTGCTGCTGTTGACCGCCTGATTGTGATTGTTGCGCCGGGCCGGCAGGTTGTTGAGCTTCGGCGATTGGAGCCGCGATCGTCGCGGCCAGGCAAACACACAACGCGATGGGGGGCATAAGCGATTTGGCGAACATGGATTCTCCTCTGTCGATGGGTTTCCGAGAGAGGTTCTTATTTACTCGAAGAGGAGCGATGATGCAAGGACGAGGCGAACGGTTGAGTGTGTGGATTGTTCATAC
>JAHFUG010000611.1 GCA_023265195.1 Blastocatellia bacterium
TACTTCACCTTCATTATAACTAGCGTCAGATCGTCGTGTTGAGGCCTGTCGCCGCTCCACTCCCGTACGTTCTTCACTACCTCTTCCGTCATTTCCTGAGCTGAGCGTTGTCCGGCTTTCTCGACGACGCTACGCAGTCTCGACTCCCCAAATTCTTCTCCCGATGAGTTGAGCGCCTCCGTTATTCCGTCCGTGAAGGCGATCAACACATCCCCGCTTTGCATTTGGATCGCCTCCTGTTCATATTCCCCGTAGTCGAAGAGCCCGATTACGCGGCCGCCTTTCGCCAGCCGCCTGCATGATTCCCGGCCGATTTCGCCGTCGTACAAGACCGGGCTCCCCTCACGCACGGCTCCGGTGGTCATCACTCTCATCGGTGGTTCAATGGTTTCGCCGGCCTCCAGCGGAACGCCGTCTTGCGCGGCGCTTCGCGCCAACATCGCCGAGCCCCTGCGAACCAGCATAGGAGCGTTGTGGCCGGCGTTCACGTAGGTCAACAGACGAGTGTGCTCGTCAAACTGCGCGTAGAAGAAGCTGGCGTAGCTGCTCGGCCCGGTTGATTTGTGCAGCAGCCGATTCATTGATGAAACCAGTTCAGTCAGTGAGCCGTCGCCTGTTTCCGCTTTGCTGCGCAGCGACGCTTGAATCGTCGACATCAGTAAGGCGGCCGAGATGCCCTTGCCCGCGACGTCCGCTACGGCGATCCCGACTTTGCCGTTGGACAGCGAGAGAAAGTCATAATAGTCGCCGCCAACTCCGCGGGCCGGTATGCACAGTCCGGCAAGCTCGATCGAAGTTGTTTCGGGAGGGCCGGACGGAAACAGCCTGCTTTGAACTTCCATCGCCATCTCGAGCTCGCGATTCAGCCGCTCTTCTTCGGCCATTCGCCGTATCAGCCTGGTGTTCTGAATCGCGAAAGCCATCTGCCACGCGACCGCGCCCAACATCTGTTTGTCTTCACGCGAAAACGGCAGGTCGCCAAGCCTTGGCCCAAGCGAGATGATGCCCAGCAACTCATCCTTTGCGATTATCGGCAGCAACAGCGACGAGTTGATGCTCCGCAGAGTCTCGCCTTCCTTCCGCCTCGATTGGCTCATCTCCGAATCGCCGTACGCTAAAGCTCTGGTCCATGATTTCGGATCGTCGAAGTCCACGGTAAGCACGGGAGACCGCCGCAGCTTGTCGATCACGAACGCGTCGGCGGGCAAAACGATTTCGGAGGCGCCGCTCTTTTCACGCATCACGCCGCCCGCCTCGGTGTGCGTTGACGAAACCTCGCACGTGTATTCGCCCGTTGAATCGTCCTGCATGAACAGGGTTACGTTCTCCGTGTGCAATGCGTCCTGAATCTTCGCCACCGCCAGGTCGAGCAGCGGCCGGATCCCTTTGACGTTGCGAACGGCCAGTCCCAGGTCGGAGAGAATCTGTTGCGTGTTGTATGCCTCGCGAAAGAAACGCCGGTCGATCGCGGGTGCGATGACGCTGTGATGCATGGACTGAGTGACGTTCCAGACGGCGATTGAAACCAATCCGGAGACAATGCCGATAATCCATCCGCTCTGCGTCCCAAAGTAGGCGAAGAAGGAGCCAAGCACGAGCGCCAGCGCAACCATCACCGCGATCAATTCGAGCACCACCGAACCGCTCGAGACGAAGACATATCGAACGCTTCGCCTGATTATCAACCGGATCGGTATGACCTGATAGCGAACGATGGCGTATGCAAAGGACAACGGAAACAATGGGAACGCCAGAATCGCGGCCAGTTCCACGTACTGGAGCGCTTCACGGCTCAATCCCGCGCCTTCGACTCCAAACAAACTGAGCACCATCGCCACGGCCACAAGCGACAGGATCGGAAGAAACCCAGCCAGACTGCCGACAACCGCAACGCGCATCCGCCTGCGCATCGAACGGCTGGCTCCTCGATAGTTGATCAGGAGCGATGTGAGCCCACAAATCACGTAGCCGACAACGATAATGATGTTGGCTATTCGTATCGCATTTTCGGCCGGTCTTAAAGCGGCTCCCGGTTTGTCCCACCAAACCGACAGAATCTGCGCTACAGTGATTGGGAGCCCAATTAGAAGATACGGGCCATACAAGTAGCGCTCGAGCCGCGGAAAACGGCGCAGCAATGGCGATAGCAAGCCCCGGGGATCCGGGAACAACAGAAAAAAATGAAAGAACACCGGCCAAAACAACGACGATATTGCTCGGGCCGCCAGACCCGCGGCCATTATGGGCGTGGGCGCTCCGGCGACTGATCCGGTAAACATCTCGCCGGCGAACATACCGAACATGAGCGCCAGCAAAAGCGCCAGCTTGTTATCCGGTTTGAGTATGAAAACAACCAGTCCGGTTATCAGAAAAATCGCCGGTATCAGCAGCAGCGCGACTCTAAGCACCGGCCCGAATCCGAATGGGAGCGGAACCGTTCGCAATACGTAGCGAATAATTATGGCGCCCCGGCCCACTTCAATCGTGTAAAACGCGCCCGGCGGCATGTTGCTAAAGAACTCCACGATCTGGTCGACGCCGGTCACCCTCTTGCCGTTCAGTGAGATGATCTCGTCGCCATATTGAAGGGCGGAGGCCGGCCCGTTCGGTGATACGGCGCGAATCGTAACTCGTCCAGGTCTTGGATCGGCTGACCAGCCAGGGTCGCTTAGTTGAGGTGGGGCGGTGATGTCTCTAACGGTGGAGTAGGCTGCGTAAACGAAGAGCACGCCGAAGAACAGCCCAGTCAATGCGATCTTTCCGCGCTTCCACATAACCCACGCCGGAGTGTCACTATAGCACATCGGTTCGGCACTGTCGTTTAGGTTTCATCTCGTCTTTTCCGATCCGCTTTTATGCTGTAGTTTATACAGGGCGGTCAGCGGACCGGCCGATTTCAAAACACTAACCGACGACGAAAGGTTCAACATTATGACAGAGTCCTTCAATCCCGTGGAATTGGTGTCCCGGATTCAGCAGGCGCTTGACGAAGCGAACCTCGATGGCTGGCTGTTCTACAGCTTTCGCGAGAGCGACCCGATTGCGGGTAACATACTTGGAGCCGGCGGAGAGGGGCATATGGCCACGCGCCGCTGGTACTACTTGATTCCCAGATCCGGCGAACCCACCAAGATCAATCACTCGATCGAGCGGGACGTGCTCGATCATCTGCCTGGCAAGAAATTGATTTATTTACCTTGGCAACAGTTGAACGGCTACCTGCGCGATTCGCTGCTGGCTCTGGCCGGAGGCCGGGCGCCTCGCGTCGCAATGCAGTACTCGCCGGACAACGCCATTCCGTACATGTCGCGAGTTGACGCCGGAACCGTGGAGTTGATTCGTTCATTCGGAGTCGAGATTGTCTCGTCGGCCGACTTGGTTCAGCGATTCGAATCGGCTTGGAACAACGAACAGCTCGCGATGCACGAAGAAGCCGGAAGAGGGCTCTACGATAGCGTGCACGCCGCGTTTGGCGAGATAGGCCGCCGGGTGCGCGAAGGACCGCCGGCGAACGAGTACGACATCCAACAGTTCATTCTCGGCTGCT
>JAHFUG010000243.1 GCA_023265195.1 Blastocatellia bacterium
AGGGGAATGCTAACCCTTCGCGTTCAAAATATGCGCGACCTCCCATCGTTAGTCACACGGTTGGGCCAAGCAGCAATAAGAATTGCCGACCTATGGTTTACGTTTCGAACTAGAGCCGTCGAGTCAATCACGGACGAAGTTGATGACTTCCTTGGAGATCGAAGTATCTTCCACGAGCGCGGTCAAGCTCTCACGGGACGATCCGGCAAATCGTGGAGAGTGGATTTTCACGTGAGAATGCCGCACCGCACCTCACTGGTGAACGTACTGAGCACCGGAAGTCAAGCTGCCGCAAGCCGGATAGTGGACCAGTGGACCACATTGTTGCAACGTGGTATGACCTTAATCACCTAATCCTGGGAACCCAGCCACTACGATTTGTTTCATTGTTTGATGATACTATCGACATCTGGACACCGGAAAACATTCGTCTCGTTGGTGACCTGTCAGATGTTGCGTATTGGTCACACCCAGACGAATTCCATCAACTTCTTGTCGAATAGTGGTGGCTCGACGGGAGTGTTTTGCCCTTGCAGCGCGCGGTCTAGCGGCTATGCCCAACAAAGGTGGACTGGGACATAGGCCGACTCGCTGAAGGTGAACTTGCAGCGCGCGGTCTAGCGGCTATGCCCAACAAAGCCTCAGACCTCCTGATGTCGGGGAATTTGAGATGAGCCCTTCCTGATCAAAGTGCCGACGACTGGACTGGGCGACGGTATCAGGAATTGTGTTGCTTCCTTACTGTCTAAACGCCCCCAGATAATAGGGTTGTGGATGTAACCTTGAGAATCGTTCCTGATACCACTCAGGCAGGCCGAAACTGGGCTCAGGTCATTTTCCTCGGAGCCCTTCTAAGTCTCTGGATTCTCTGGATGAGATCAGGAGTTCCGAGCCTGCTGACGCTACTTGAACTCGAAAGAATTGACGAACGCCGCGAACGATTGATCCCAGTGGGCTATCGTGGCGCCGGGACCTATCAGCTTAGCGTAATAGGAACCTTTCGGCGTTTCCACCACGGCGGCTCGCAACCGGTAGCCGGATTTGTCCTGCTTGTCTCCCGAGCCTGGCGTCATCTCCCCAGTATAGGTTCCGGCCACGTCGAGAGTAGTAACCGACAGCTTGTTCACCGTGACGCTCTGCGTTTTTGCTTTCGCCTTCGAGTCGCCGCCGTCCGGTTGCTGTATCTGAGCAATCCACCGATCCAGATTCGCTTGAGTCGATCCGCCCTCGCCCATACCGAAGTAGTAAATGACGAGTGACGCGTCTTCGGCGTCCTGATCCACGCGAGGGAGCTTGTATTGCGCAAACCGCATTCTTGTGGAGGGCTTCTCCGAAACCCATCCCGACGGAACTACGAAGCGGAGTTCTCCGGCGGGCGCCTGCGAGGCCGCCCGCTGCCCTTGACCCACGATCGGACGTGGACCGGAGCAAGCGCAGCAGCACGCTACAACCGCTATCGTCAATTGGACCGTGAAGAGAATTCTTGTCATTGCCTTCCTTATTTTAGTCGGGCCAGATCGGTTTCCGCCGCTATGAATCCAAACGCGGGCCAGTACGGCCCCGAAACAACTCTTTGAAAGTAGTCCCTGGCTCTTGCCGGTTCGCCATTGCAGAGATGCCAGTTGCCAAGTCCGTAGCCCACGGTCGCGGCTTCGAGGTCGGTCAGCTTATCGCTGAAGACCTCGCTTTCTCTTTTGAGGCCTTTGTAAAACAGGAGCCGGTCGTAATACGCCTTGTTCTCTTCCACTCTCATTCCAAGTTTGATTCGGCTCAGCACGCCCTCCGCTTCGAAATCATCCTTCATCCGCCTGTAGCTCATGTAGAGCCAATCCGACACGGCGACCAACGCGTCTTCTCCTTCGGCATGGAGGCGGCATCGCTCATAGGCAGCGGCCGCTTTTTCAAATTTCCCTTTCAGATAATAGGCAAGACCAAGGTGATACCAGATGTCATAGCTGCCGTCGTCGAGTTTCGAAGCCCGCTCCAAATCTTCGACGGCCTTGTCAAACTGGCGGGTCGTTATGTAGCGATGTCCGCGATGGCGGTACAGAATCGCATTCTTTGGATCGAGTTTTATTGCCGCCGTGTACGTCGAGATAGCGTCGCGGTATCGCCACGCCGCGGCTTGAGCTCGCGCCAACGCCATCAGTAACTCAATATTGGTGGGGGCGGCCGCAAGCTTTTTCTCGGCCTCGGCGATCTCTCCCTTTTCGTCGGCTCGAGCGTAAAACTTCTTGCCCGTTGGCGACGCCGCCTCGGGTGCGCCGGTTGACTGCGGAGCCGCCAAGCCGCAAATGACGCAAACAACACTTACCGCCGCCAGTAGTCTTAATGGACTGTTCAAGTTATTCCTCCAAGTGGCCGTGCGCACTATATCACAGTGTTTAGAGGTCAGCGATCAGCGGTCAGCAATCAGCGGTCAGCAATCAGCAATCAGCGGTCAGCAATCAGCGGTCAGCGATCAGCGATCAGCGGTCAGCGATCAGCGGTCAGCGATCGGAGGTCAGCAGTCGTTATGATGCAGCAGCGGTCAACGAGGGCACTATCAGAGTTCAGTGCATGATCCTTAACATTAGGGCAAAAAGCTGACTGCTGACTGCTGATCGCTGATTGCTGACCGCTGACCGCTGATTGCTGACCGCTGACCGCTGACTGCTGACCGCTGACCGCTGATTGCTGACCGCTGACCGCTAACCAATCTCCAACTCGAACGTCGATATCACGATCTTATCGCCTGGCTTTACGTCCGCGGTTTCGCCCGTGGCCAATTCTCGATTATCGCCGACTTCAATCGCGTTGGCTCCGTGACAAGTAATATTGAATTCTCCTTCGCCACGCTTGATGAGCGTTGCGTGCTTGCGGCTCACTTCGAGATCGCCCTCCAGCTTCAGATCAACATCTATGACCTTTGAGCCTCGCCCGATAGTGACCTCGTTCTTGAAGAACGGCCGAACATCCCGCGCGCACGCCTCCGAATCAGTCCCCTTGCGGCGAAGCGAGATCGAAAATGCGGGCTCTTGAGGCTTTCGAGGCCTGACCACTGTAGCCTCATCGTCGGATGAGTTCGCGACGTTCGCCACGTCGTCTCCTTCTTGCTCGGTCACATCGGCAAGTTTCACCGTCGGAGCCTCGGGAGCCGCGACAGGTGGCTTGCGCGCGCGAACCAGGGTCTTCTGCGCTAGCGAGTCCCAAACATGCTGGACACGAAAATGGGATGGCTCTAGCGTGGAGTCAACGCGCAACTCGACGGTGAACGTCTTGGTCTGAAAATGCTTCTCGCCCACAAGCTCGCGCGCTCGATCGGACAGAACGTGGTGCAACCCGCGTTCGAGACCCTCGCGCTTTTCGCCTTGCCAATCGGCGTCGTCGGCCGAACTCAAGAAGACTATGTATTCGCGTGGAATGTAGGTAGGTCCGCCCGGAGGCGTGAACATCTCACGCTGCATGGTCTGATCGACTTCTCGCGCGATGGCGACGAGAAAGTCCTCCCACTTCGAGCGCGGGCGAGGATCGCTCGCCGCCGTAACGGCGTCTTCGCCGTCAATCCACTTCTTTATGTTCGCCAGCCAGCTCATTCGACCTCTCAGTCCAGTTTGACGTAGCGCTGATTTACCCAGCCGATGTCGGCTGCCCCAGGCGGCGGCGAGCCGGACCATTGCACGACCTTCACCCTGAGCCATTGACCTCTGGATTCGATGACGCGAACCCGAGTTCCGGATGGCAGCCAAACAAGCGGATCACCGCTCGGCTCGCTCCTGAGGTTCACGTGTGACGCGCCGGTTATGAAACCCTCGCTCGCCGGACCGAGCAGCGGGACGCCCGCCCACGACGCCCGCCGCTCGCGGTCCGCGAAGTAGTAATAAGTCGAAACAGTCAGCCCGATGAACGCCATCAACAACAACAATGCAAACGCGCGGTTGAGGACGACCATCCAGTTGGTGCGGCGAAGACGGGCAGTCAGAATTCGCGTTGCGCTTCGTGACAGCGGCGTCGTGCCCGTGGAGCCGGATGCGTGCGGAGCGCCCGCCAATGGCGCCAGGTCTCCAGGCCGTTCAAGGATATGTTCGTTGGCGCGGGACGAAGACTCCCTGATAGCGGCCCCGACTGATTGTTCGCGCTCGAGCCCGCCGGATTGCGGAAGATTGACCTCTTGCTGCGCGGCCGGGCCGCCATTTTTTGCGACGGCCTTCGGCGCATCGAGCGGATGGTTGGCTGAACCCTCGGATCGGGGTGGCAGCTCGACGATTATTTGAGCTCTGCGAGGGGCCGCCTCACCGAGCGCCACGTTTGCTTTCGGCGGACCAATGAAGTTTGTTGCCGGAACTTCGCTCCCGATACTTGTCGATGTTACGAGCGGCTCGGGGGCGCTCGTTCGGGTTCTGACCAGAGTTGCGTCGGCGTCGGCTTCCAACCGCGGCTCCGTGGACTCGACGCCGTCGAGCAGCGCTAGATCGCTCCAGAGTTCTTCGACGGATTGATAACGCTCGGAGGCTGCCGATTGAGTCGCCTTCGCCAGCACCCGCAGCAGTTCATTGGCGTACGACGTGTGACATTGCGGCTCCGCCAATTTGGAGATAGGCAGCCGGGCGAACTGGTGTGGGGCCTTCCCGGCCATCGCCGTGTAGATCGTCTTCGCTAACGAGTAAACATCGGCCGACGGGGTGAGCTTCTCCGTTGACTGGGAGTCCGCGCCGTCGGGATGGTGCTCCGGCGGCGAGTATATGCTGGTGCCGACCCGCGTGATTTCAACATCGTCCGCGAATGAAAGCTTCGCGACTCCGAAGTCCGCGATCTTGACGGTGCGCCGGTCCGCGGACAGCAATAAGTTGTTCGGTTTTATGTCGCGGTGGATGATCTGCCGGCTGTGCGCGAATGCAAGCGCTTCGGCGACCTGATGAAAATAGAAGAGGGCGCCGGCAAGATCGAGCGGCCGCGCGCGGCAGAGCGAGAGCATGTCTCCGCCCTGCATGTACTCGAGCACCAGATAGTGAAATGGAGTTCCTTCGAGATCAGCCGCGGTGCCGTGGCCGAGCCGTTGAATGATATGAGGATGGCGAACCTTGTCCAGAGCCACGGCTTCGTTCTGAAAATTCTGCACCAGGGTTTGCTCCAGATCACGATCGGGCGTTCCTTGAAGCGTCGTGTTCAGCGCCTTGATTATCACGAGTTCGTTTCCCCGGCCGATGTCCTCCGCGATGAAGATTTCGCTGTAGCTGCCTCGGCTGATGCACCGCTGCACGCGGTAGCGGTCGTCGACTATGCTGTTTTCGAGTCTCAACTCCGGCAATGCTTCACCTCGAATATGCGGCCGGCGGAAGATCAAACAGGCGGAGCCGCGCGGACGAAAGCCGCGAGTCGTCGCGCAGGATCGCCCAGCGAAACGCGCCTACTCTTGACTCTGCGTTTTCGCGCGCCCTCATCTTTTACGCGCCTCCTCAGCATAGCGGCGGAGCATCGCTTCGGCTTTGTCTTTCTTTCCATCCGCCTGATAAGCCGCCGCTGCTTGAATGTAGACGTCGGCAAATTCCGGCTTTAAGCCGATTGCTTGCTCGAAGCTTCGTGAAGCCGGTTCGAACCGGCCGAGTTGAAGTTGCGTTCGGCCAAGCCAGTAGTACGCATCGCCGTTCTTTGGATCGGACTCGACGATGCTTTTTAACGCCGATTCCGCGGCCGCCGTCTGACCCTCATCGAGCAATTGACGCGCGGGTCTCAGTGGATTCATTGCGTCTTCCGCCTGGCGGCTCTTTCTTGCCGCGAGTTCGGAAGCTCGCAATCCCGCATAGAACGAGCCGGTGATCAGAACCAGCGCCGCCAGAATAAAGATCCATACACGGCGTCCAGGCCGTTGCACCGCTTCCTGGCCGCTGCCGGACACGTCATCTTCCGATTGTTGTCTCGCGATCTCAACTCGAATTCGTTTGCCGCCGCTTGTGGCCGCACCGTCGACGGCGTGACGGACGGAGCCGGCTCGGTTGGAGTTGCCGCCCACGTGGACGACGAGCGCCGTCAGGTTGTCTTCCGCGCCGCGTTCGCGGACCAAACGTTTTATCTCGTCGGCGGCGTCTTGCGGTTGAGATGAACGTGAAATGACGCCGGCTATTTCCTGGTCTTCAAGATGCCGGTAAACCCCGTCGGTGCACAGCAGCAACCGATCGCCCTCTTGAAGATCGACTGGCCTTATTTCAACGTCAACATCCGGCGCCGATCCAAGCGCGCGGTTTATGGTGTGAGTCTCATCGAGTTGTTCTGCCTGGCTTGCGGTTATGACTCCGGCTCTGACGAGATCGCCCTTGTCGGTATGGTCGATCGTTTCACGGAACGCCTTGCCGTTCTGAATGGAGTAGACGCGGCTGTCACCCACATGAGCGACTACCGCCTTGCCGTTCTTTATGAACAGCACCGCGGCGGTCGTCGCCATCGAGTTGTAGGCGGTTTCGGCTGAGGCAAGCTCCAGGATGTCCCGGTTCGCGAACTGGACGGCGCTGCGTATCAGGTCGATAGGGGAGGTGAGGGTTGAATGAATCACCGTTTCTTGTATTGTTTCGGCCGCGGTTTGGCTGGCGACTTCACCGGCGCTCTGGCCGCCGACTCCGTCGAACACCCCGAAGAGTCCGCGCTCCGGGAGTAGCAAATAGCTGTCCTGGTTGACGGGCCGCCTTGGATTCAATCCCCGGTCACAAACAAGCCCAGCGGTCAGTTCCATGTGTCGCGCTCCTCTGCTCACCACGGCATCGAGTATTCTAGCACCGCCATCGAGGCTGCAACCGTTTAATACGACGGCGGAGACCACGGAAGTTGCCCTTGACTGAGCGGAGATGAAAAGACATTTTCCACAATTGGCAATCATGTACGGGCGGCTCTCCGTGGCCGCCCCTCGATTGAATTCGCGCGATTGAATTCAAGCAATTGTCCGGAAGGTACTCCGAGCCGCAAGAGCGGCGGCCACGGAGAGCCGCCCGTACATTTGTTCTCAAACTCAGGTTGATCCGAGGCGCCGCCTCTCTTGGGGCTCTTTACCCGGCTGTTTCCTTATTGGTTTGACATGACCGATGACGGCTCGTAGCGTTGCTGAGTGAGCGCACTGACGTCCGGGATAAAATCAGCGGCGCGCGAGATTGGGTTTGAAGTCGTGGGGATGACTTCCGTCGAACCGATGCCGCGCGACCTCACGGCGTTGCGCGCCTGGTGCGCGGAAGGGTTCGCCGGCGACATGATCTACATGACTAGGCGGCCGGAGCTGAACGCCAGCCCTCGCGAACTCGTAACCTGGGCGGGTTCCATCATCACTCTGGCGATTAACTACTATGCAGCAGCGCCGGAGTTCCATCACGAGACGAGATTCGGCCGCGTCGCCCGCTATGCGTGGGGCCGCGATTATCATGACTTCGTCAGGCTCAAGCTCGTGGATCTGGGTGAGCGCATAAGATCGCTTGTCAATGACGACGGATTTCAAGCGAGAGGCTTCGTTGACGCTGTTCCGCTGCTCGAGCGGGCGGCGGCGGAGCGGGCGGGGCTCGGTTTCTTTGGCAAGAACACGAACCTGTTGCGGCCTTCCGCGGGCTCCTGGTTCTTCCTCGCCGAACTGTTCGTGAATCTCGATCTGCCCTCGGACGGCGAAAGGGTCAAGGTCAGTTGCGGCACATGCACGCGCTGTTTGACCGCGTGTCCGACGGCGGCCTTCGCCGGTCCTTACAAGCTTGATTCGAGGCGTTGCATATCGTACTTGACGATTGAGCACAAGGGGCCGATCCCGCGTGATTTGCGGCAAGGCGTTGGCGAATGGCTGTTTGGCTGCGACTTATGTCAGGACGTGTGCCCGTTCAACCGATTCGCCGCGGACACGAGATGGGAAGAGCTTCGGCCCGAGTACGGAAAGGGCCCGCGAATCGACCTGCCGGGGCTGCTGCGCATCTCCACCGATGCGGAGTTTCGCGAGTGTTTTCGCGGTACGGCGTTGCTGAGGCCGAAGCGGCGCGGGCTTCTCCGTAATGCCGCAGTGGCCGCCGCGAACATAGGATGTGAAGCCGCGGTCCCCTTGCTGGCGACGCTGATCGAGAACGATCCCGAGCCGTTGGTGCGCGGCCACGCGATGTGGGCGCTTGCAAAACTCGACCGGCGCCGTGGTGAGTTTATGGCGGACACCGTGTTGAAGGGAGATCCTGATGACTTCGTTCGTATAGAGGCGCTAGGAGTGCTGGATAACCTGTAGGGCGGCTCCAGGAGGCGCGGGTAGAGGTTCCAAACCAGGCTTATACGAGGCGAGAGATGTTCCGATGAAGGCGATGACGATCGAGTCTACACCAATGAACCAGCTTCGTACTTTTACGGCTTCGGCTTCCGACGCGGGCTCGCGCCTCGATGAGTTTCTTGCGGCGCGGTTAGGCGAGTTGAGCCGGATGCGCATTGCGAGGCTGGTTGCGCTGGGTGTTTGTTCAGTGAACGGCGCGGTTTCAGTCTCTGGGAGCCGCGTCGCGGCCGGTGATGAAGTCAGGATCGACCTCTACGACGCGGCGCCGACCGCGATGAACCCCGAGGCGATCCCGCTCGAGATAGCTTTCGAGGATGAACACATCCTCGTCGTTTCGAAGCCATCCGGTATGCTTGTGCATCCGACGCGAAGCGTTAAGAGCGGAACACTGGCGAATGCTCTGGCCTACCACCTGAACGTTGCGAGAGTCGACGATTCAAAACTGGATGACGACGCCTCGCCATGCGGTCCCGGTTTGCCAACGGCGCAATCTGACAGCGGGGAGCGGACGGATATCAAACGGCCAGGCATCGTTCACCGGCTTGACCGCGCCACCTCCGGGCTGCTGGTTATCGCCAAGGAGCCGAAGGCTCATTCCGTCCTCTCTCGCCATTTCCAGAAGAGGCTTATCGAGAAACGCTATCTGGCGTTGCTAGCCGGCGTGATTGCGGCGGACTCCGAGTTGATCAGCGCCCCAATCGGGCGTGTGGAAGACGTCCGGCCTTACTGGCGCGTTGTTGAAGGCGGCAAGGCCGCGGAAACGCGGCTCAACGTGCTCGAGCGATTCACGGCGGCCACTCTGGTTGAGCTCGAGCCGGTCACCGGCCGTACGAACCAATTGCGGATTCACTGTTCGTGGATTGGTCATGCCGTGCTCGGCGACGAGGTCTATGCTTCCAAAAAACTCGCCGGCCCGAGCCTGGGGCCGTCCCGGTTGTTCCTTCATGCCTGGCGGCTTGCTTTTCATCATCCGTCGACGGGCGCCTGGATGGAATTCAAGTCGCCCCTACCGCAGGAACTGGACTCATTTCTCGAAGGTTGTCGCAACGGCCGGGAATCGTGAAAACAATCAACGTCACGCATTCAGCTCGAGCCTGACTCCTCGAAGAAGCTTGTGCACAAGCAGGCGCCCCGTCCCATTTTTTGCCTCATTCGGGCAACCCGATCATCAGACCGAGCACTCTCCGCACTTCCACAAAGTTGAATGGCTTTGATATGAACCCGTCGACGCAGTTCAATTCGCCGATTCTTTCGTATGCCTTGTCTTCTCCATAGCCGCTCATCAACACAACTCTGGTGGCGGGCCTTAGTTCTTTTACACTTGCCGCCACGGCAATGCCGTCGGTCCGCGGCATTGCGAGATCCGTGAATACGACGTCGAAGCTGGTTTCGTTGGAAAGTCCGAGAGCTTCCTCGCCGCTCGCCGCCTGAGTTACGTCGTGGCCTTCTTCGATAAGCGTTTCGGCGAGCACGCCCCTGACAAGCGCCTCATCGTCGATGACGAGTATCTTCAATCTCGCCAGAGGAGGAGGCGCCTGCTGCTCGCCCTCTTGATTGGAAGGGACTTCTTCAATAGGCAGTACGATCGTGAACGTTGCTCCCTGGTTGATGCGAGTGTCGATATCGATGCGTCCGCCGTGCCGTTCGATGATGCGGTAACTCTCGCTCAGGCCCATGCCCATGCCGGAGGCTCCTTTCGTCGTGAAGAAGGGCTCGAACACTCGGCGGCGGGTTTCCTCGGTCATGCCCGCGCCCGTATCCGTGAAGCTGACGTTGACAAAAGGGCCGTCCTCGCTTCCCCGTATGTCGAGGCGCCCTCCCAGCGGCATTGCGTCGAGCGCGTTGAAGATTATGTTGACGAAGACTTCGCGCAACTCGGAGGGACGCCCGCTTACCTTCAGGTTGTTTGAGGGCTCCCAGGTCACCGCGACGTCATATTTGATGCCCTGCGCTTCCGCGTCGTGGCGCCAGCGCGGCCGCGTGATATCGACGGCGTCGCGCACGACGCCGACCAAAATCACTGGAGCGAAGTCCTCTACGCGGGAACGTCCTCGCGAGAAGTTGTGAATGCGCTCGACCATTCGCGCGGCGTCTTGCGCCGACTGCTCTATCACCTTCAGGTACTTCTCTACTTCATCGTCCTTGGACTTTCGAATCGCGAGTTGCGTATAGCCGATGACCGCCGCTAGAGCGTTATTGAAATTGTGCGCGACGCCCGACGCGAGCTGGCCTAGCGCCCGAAGTTTGTCGGCTTGCTGCAGGCGATCGTGTTCGCGCTGTTGTTCGGTGACGTCCCGCACCAGGGCGACGGCGCCGGTAACCACGCCGTTGTCGTTGAAGAACGGCGAGGCAGTCACCGATAAGAGCAATCTTTGCTGGTCGCGTCTGTTGAGCCAAAGCCGGACGTTCTCCACCGTTCGCCGTTCGCGGAGCGCTCTCTGCACTGGAAGATCTCGAACCGCCACAATGTTCTCGTCGAGATCGCTGAAGCGGCTCTCCGGCAACGACGAGTTGCGGTCTTGCTGCATCTCTTCCAGCGTATAACCAAAGAGTTCCTGCGCGTGCTGGTTGGCATGAACGACCGTCGCCGCCGGGTCACAGACGATCAGGCCCTCGGCCATTTGTTCGATGGTGGTGGTCAGGCTTATCCGCTCTCGCTCGGCTTCTTCCCGGGCGCTGTAGAGTTCGGACAGGTCTCTTAGGACTTCGACGACTCCTACTCTTTCACCTGCGTTGTTCAGAATCGGGTCGACGCTCGCGTAGATAGGATAGTCGCTGATCACGCCCGCCGGCAGCTCTATGACCCCGTGCTCGCCCCTGGCGCGGAGTTGGCAGATCGGACACGACTCGGCGCCGTTCCTGGCCGATTCTCCGTGGAGTAATTCGGCGACCGTGCGGCCGATGCTCGTCTCGGGACTCAGCCCCATCTTCGTGTAGA
>JAHFUG010000612.1 GCA_023265195.1 Blastocatellia bacterium
CTGCTGCTCCAACCGGACGTAGCTGGAGGGTTCCATCTCATTAATCACGCCCACAAGATCGGCGATAGTATGTCTCGTGAGCACGTGCTGGAGGCCGAGCTTCACGCCGAATTCCCTGTGAATGAGAGTGATCAACCTGATGGCCTTCATCGAGTGGCCGCCGACAAAGAAAAAATCATCGTGGACGCCTATTCTTTGAACGCCGAGAACCTCTTTCCAGACTTCGGCCATCCTTCTCTCTTGTTCATTGCGCGGCTCGTCCGTCTCGGCCCCCACGCCGGAGTCGGGCGCCGGCAACTGGTTTCGATCTACTTTGCCCCGCGGAGTCAAAGGCACATGATCCAGTCGGACGAAATGCGCCGGGATCAGGTATTCCGGCAGGTCTCGAGCCAGATACTCCTTCAACATTGCGGCGTCGCAGTTCTTGCCAACAACGTACGCGCAAAGAACTCTCTCTCCGCTTCGGTCTTCGGTGGCCAGAACAACGGCGTCATTAACGTCCGGATGGGACAGGAGCCGGGCCTGGATCTCAGCCGGCTCAACCCTGAAACCCCGAATTTTGACTTGCTCGTCCATGCGCCCCAGAAACTCTATGTTTCCGTCCGGCAGCCATCGAGCCAAGTCACCCGTCTTGTAGACTCGCTCCTCATCGAGAAGGCGGAAGAACCGCGCGGTGGTCAACTCCGGCGCGTTGAGATAACCCTTCGCGACCCCTACGCCGCCAACATACAATTCTCCGGCAACCCCGATTGGCTGGAGGCGCCGTTGCGGGTTAACTATGTACGCCGTTGAATTGGTTATCGGCTTTCCGATCGGAACGCGCACCCGATGATCTCTTTGAATCGCATACGTGGTGGAAAACGTCGTGTTTTCCGTCGGCCCGTATCCATTGATGACGGCGAGTTGTGGATACGTCCGCTTGACGAGCCCGGCGTAATAGGGTGATACGACGTCACCGCCGGTCAATAGAGTCTTCAACCGGCTGAACACCGTAACGTCCGCCTGGGCGTGCTGAGCGAACAGGGGCGCGGTGAGCCAAAGCGTGGTAACGCCGAGCCGCTCGATCATGGCTTTGAGTTGTTCCGGGTCGAGCAGTTGCTCCTTCTTGCCGATACAGAGCGCCAGTCCGTTTAACAGCGCACCCCAGATTTCGAACGTGGAAGCGTCGAATTCCAGCGAGCTGGATTGAAGAATACGGTCGCCGCCCCTGAAATGAAGCCAGTCGATATTTTTCACCAGCCGTATGACGTTGCGATGCGCGACCATCACGCCGTTCGGCCTGCCCGTCGTACCCGATGTATAAAGCACATAGACCAAGTCATCCGGACGATTGCGGTTTTCTGGGTTGGACGTGTCGATCGAATAATCTTCGACGTCGTCTATCCGGATTGAATCAAGAATATCCAGCGGCTCGCCGGCTAACGCCGCCTCGCCTCGCGTAGTCAGCATTATCGAGGCTCCGATGTCCTCGATCACAAGCCGCTTTCGCGCCTCCGGGTAATTCGGATTGATTGGGACATAGCAGGCTCCGGCTTTGACGATTCCGACAATTCCGACGACCGCGGAAAGACAGGGTTCGGTAAGCAAAGCGACCCGGTCACCAGACTGGACGCCGCGGGCTCTCAGTGTGTGCGCGAGCCGATTGGCCCTCTCGTTCAGCTCCCGATATGTGATTCGTTCTTCGTCGGAGATCAGGGCCGGCTTCTCCGGGTGCAGCGCTGCTTGTTCCTCGAACAGATCCTGAACGGTCTTATTTCTTGGGTAATCCGCGGCCGTTCGGTTGAATGACGCAAGCTCGTCTCTTTCATCCGAACAAACGATCTCCAGCGACTCGGCTTCCCGGTTTGTATCAATCAGCATCTCGCCGATGACGTGTGCAAGATTCTTCAGAAAATGTTTGATGATGAAAACGTCGTAGACGCAGGGGTCGTACTCGGCCCGAACACCCAGCCCGACGCTTGCTTCTTCCAGGACGACAAGGAGCTCGCACTCTTCAAGGAGGCCGGCTTCGCCATGCAGCTTGTCGTAGATGCACGCGGCGGCGAACGCCTCCATCGGATCCTGATTATTCCGTTCCCGGAGCTTATCAACCAGTTCAGAGAAGTCGTAGTCGGAGTGATTAAACGCCTCGATCACGTTTCTCGCGGTCTGTTGCAGTAGTTCGATAATCCGCGGGTTCTTAGCGGTTCGGTTGCGCAGGAGCAGCCGCCGCCGACGCTGCTTATCAGGCGATAAGGTCGCGATTACTAGATCATCGAGTCCCGTATAACGGCTTAGGACGATGCTCACTCCAGTTAAGAAGACGGCGAATAAAGCGGCGTCGGAGTTCTTGCTGACGGCTTTCAACCTGCTTGATTCCGCGTCCGAGAGTTCCAGGCGGAATGCGGCTCTTGCTGGAACATCGGCTTTGGCGGACTCGAAGATCGGGAGCCGGCACGGCTCCAGTCTGCCCGACAACGTCTTGAGCCAGTATTCTTCTATGACCTTCCGCGTCAGCTCATCCATAGACCGCTCCGGCCCCTTAATGTTCATCCTCCCGCCTTCAGGAGGTTCGGTAGTTGAACGTCAGATATGGGATTCCGCCTGAAGGCGGGACTACGATGGGTAGCGTCCTAATCCTGTGTCGATCGTTCAAACAAACCGCGGCAACACAAAAAATAGCGTTTCAATTCTATGGGTCATATTATCCGATGTTCTTATTTGCGTTAATGGAATGAAGCGCCCCGCCGGTTCATGCTCCTCTACTTTCATTCCAGAATCGATACCCAGGAAATTAAACAGTCCCATTCGCTCCAGGTAATGCCCCGAACGCGCAACGATTTTTTCACAGGTGATATTTTGAGGATCAACGCTCTTCCCAACTGCCGCGATTATGGCGAGAACCGCTGGATGCACCCAAATCCATCTTGGGTGTGCTGTTATATCCAGTCTATCGGGTTCGGTTGGATCAAAACCCGCGAGGAAATGATTTATGTTCCCCAAGAAGGCGCTATTTGGCAGGTGGATGCGCATTGCTGTCACTATACCTGGATTCCCGGTATTAGATCAAAGTATCTCACCTTGGTTTCTGTATCCCTAGACTCCCTGGATTCCCGGTGATTTGGCGCTTTTCATCGGCTCTTATTGTAACAATTCGGCAATGTCCGAGAAGTGATCCGTGATCCCCGCCCTCCTTTGCTGTTGTAACTTTCAGGCTAGCATGCGTGCTGTTGGGTAGTGTCCTAATACTTGTTTCTGATTGGATAACTATGACTGAGGCGGGAGGCTCACACCAAAGAACGACCGCAATACCCCCAACGCAGTTGGGGGACGTTTTCAAATCCGGCCTACTCACGCGTGGCCCCGGTGATCTCCGGAATACCCCCAACGCAGTTGGGGGATCGTTCAATACCAGCCTACTAGCGGCGCTGGGCCATCAACGAATCCAAGGCGATCCGAGCCCTTGTTAGCGTGCCCACGAATGCTCGCGCGTTGGATAGGCTGCATATGAACCATCCCCCAACTCCGTTGGGGGTATTCAAGAAAAAAGCCGCGGTGCGCCGTC
>JAHFUG010000613.1 GCA_023265195.1 Blastocatellia bacterium
GGAAAAGCCTCGGCGCGACGGGATAATAATGTTGACTATCGATGCGGGAGCAAGCTGGAGGGAGATTTATCGAGTACCCGGCAGGCCGCTGACAGACGTGTTTTTCACAAGCAATAACCATGGATGGGCTGTTGGGAGTAACGGCGCTATGGTCGAATTCACCGGTCAGTAGCGCTTCCGCCGCGAGACATAGCTGGTCCACCGAGCTATGGAAGCATACCCATGATTACGAACGCGGACAACCGGCTAGTGGGCGTGGACAACGGCTCAACGGCGCAGTAATCATACGATAGAGGAAACGACCACATCGAAGGTGATTAATTGCTATGCATTTTTACCGGCTCACACTCGGAATTCTCTGCGTCTGGCGCCTAACGCACCTGCTGAACGCCGAAGACGGACCGTGGGATCTGATTTTTCGACTGAGGTCGCGTGTTGGAGCGGGATTCTGGGGCGGCTTGCTCGATTGTTTTTACTGCTTGAGCCTTTGGATCGCCGTTCCCTTCGCGTACTTCCTCGGAGACGGCTGGAGCGAGCAGTTGCTACTTTGGCCGGCGCTGTCCGGCGCGGCCATCTTACTCGAGCGCGTAACGTCCTCTCCGGCCTCCGCGCCGCCAGCCCCCTATTTCGAAGACGAGGAAAAGAGCAATGTCTTGTTGCGGCAAGAAGAGCGGGGATCTTCGCAAGTCGATCCCGAACCTCCCGTCGGCTAGTGGTGTTCGGCGCAACTTGCGCCAAGCACCACCACTCGTGCTCTCACTTCTTCGTTGATCCCGCCGCCCTCGATCCCGAGACGGTCATCAGCCGCTCGACCTCATCGGGCTCCGACGGAATTTTCGCGCTCAACTTCACCAGCCCATTCTCCGTAACCAGATAGTCGTCCTCGATTCGAACTCCCAGTTTTTCTTCGGGAATGTAAATCCCGGGTTCGATGGTTATCACGGAGCCAACCGGTATGGGCTTCGAGTAGTCACCAACGTCATGGACGTCCATTCCGAGCCAGTGGCCAAGGCCGTGAATGAAGTACTTGTCCAATGTCCCGCCTTGCGAGTCGCGGAGAGCGCTTGATCGCATGAACTCCACGGCCACCTGCTTGAGCGAGGCGATCGTGCTCTCTCCCAGCTTGAAGGCCTTCTCAGCGGCGCGCTGCGCGTCGAGCACGAGTTGATACACCTGGCGCTGGCGCTCGGTGAACTTCCCGGACGCCGGGTAGGTGCGCGTGGTGTCCGCGGTGTAATAACTATATTCGGCTCCCACGTCCACGACCACCAGATCACCCTGTTCGATTTTCTTTTTGTTTTCGTTGTAATGCAGAACCGTGGAGTTGATTCCGGAGCCGACAATCGACGGATAGCCGGGCCGTTCGGATCCGTTTCGAGTGAACGCGGCTTCTATCACGGCCTGCGCTTCGTATTCGAATACGCCCGGCTTGATCGCCGAGCGGCAATCGCGCTGGGCTTCGGCGCTTATGTCCACGGCCTTTTGAAGCAACGCCTGTTCGGCCGCTGATTTGATCTTGCGCATCTCGCCAATCGTGCGAGCGGCGTCGACAAGCCTGAGACCGGGCGAGACTCCACGCAGCGTCTCAACCAGTCTGCCCTCGCGCGACATAATCGCGTCCGGCCCGCCGGGCACGATGGTGTACACCTTCGCGGACATCTGGCCTCGGCCCTCAGCTCTGGATGGAAGCGAGCTGATGATGTCGAGAAGCCGGCTGAAGAACTTGTCGGCCGCCGCGACTTCCTGGATGCCGAAGGTCTTCTCCGCCTCCGGGCCTGGACCCAGTTGAGCACCAGTCCACTTTTCTTGAATAAGGTTGCGAGCCGGTATGAACAATATCTCCTGCGCCGGCTTGTCGGGAACGAGTCCGGCTGGGACCAGGATCAAGTACGAGCCCGGCGTTTCTACCCCAGTCAGATACATAAAGTCGTTCTTCTGACGGAAGCGGCCCACCTCGCCGAGGTCTTCTTCGCGCGCTCCGACAAGGACCACAACGCCGTCCTTGATCTGGCTCATGAGCGTCTGCCTGCGCGCTTGGTACTCCGCCTTGGGTTGGTTAGCAAGCATGTCACCGTCAGCCCGCGCGGCTTGCGGCGCAATAATGATCAATAAGACCGCGAAACTCAGCAGCGGGCGGCTGTGCTTCAACGGCTGCTTGTGACCGAAACCAAATCCGTCAAGTCTGAATAGCTTCATTGCTTTTGCTCCTGATTCAAGTCTCCACCAGTTGATTCCCATATGCCGGTCTCGGGGATTCAAAGCATACCCGAAACACCGACTGTCGGAAAGATACAATCATGGGTAAGAAACGGTAGTGGGGTCATCGAGTGTTGTTCTTCGGACAAGCTCCGTCCACAGCCAAATCGCGAAGAAAGAGTTTCTTGCAAAGACGCAAAGATCGGCGCAAAGGCCGCAAAGCAGCCCAGAAAATTGAGATTCTTCGGGTTTGCTTGGCCGGCGGGCTTTTTGTTGCGGCTCCGGCCGCGGTGGTACTATGCGGCCTTTAGGCGGCTCATCGCATCCGACTGTTCTCTTTTCCCGCAAGGCTGCTTGGCGGCCTTTGCGGGGATATTCGCGTCCTTGCGAGAAACTCTTCTTCCCTCTCAGCAACACACAATTACCCCACCACCTAAGAAACAGCCGCCAAGAGCCGCAAGAGTAACAAAACAGGAGAACGAGAATCAGAAACCGCCATAGGAATAGAAGGGTTTGAAGGGAGGATGAACCAGAAAACAAGGCGATCCGTTGAGGCATATCTTTTTATGTGATTCTTGCGGCTTTTTTGTGGCCCCGGCTTCGGAACATTCCGGATCACGCGGCGTTTGAGTTCAGGCAAATCGAGAGGGCCCCAATTCAAGAGAAAGCGAGTAGGAAAAGATGTTTGAACAACTCAAGGAGTCAGGCGATTTGAAGTGGGAGTGCAAAGACTGTCATCGCTTGATACCAGGAGGCGAAACCGTCGCGTATCACATGGTGGACCGCATCCTCTACGGCTGGTGCCAGGATTGCTTTAACAACCGGCACGAAACCGCCCGCCTCAGCGGCGGTTAATTGACAGGTTTCAGGTTTCCCTCGGAGGACCGCCGCGTGATCCGGCATTCCCCACTCCGAACTCCGCATTCCGCACTCGGGATATCAAGGGCGGAGCCCTTGGCTAGATATGGAATTGGGGAACAGTTTTCAGTTTCGCGATTGCGAATGCTTTTAAGCTTCTCTAGTTTTCAAAGGGGGATCTGAAAACAGCGGTGCAACCGAAGCAGTTGCTCTACAATATGTCCTGAACAGCTTCCGTTGGCAGTGTCCCAAAGTGTGTTGCTATCGGAGCCGGCAACACGTTGGCGCGAGTTGGCTATGTCTCGACTAAACAATCCTACGTGCAAGTGACAAGAGTTTTTATTTAGTCTCGTAGAGACGAACCTATCTTTAGCGCGAGGCCGGTATTAAATCTCTCTTAGCTCCATTAGGAGCTTCGCCCTCCGTAGGAGGGCAATGTTTATAGCAGGAATCGGCAGTAGCATTCGCCCTCCGTTAGGAGGGCCATG
>JAHFUG010000244.1 GCA_023265195.1 Blastocatellia bacterium
GCCGATCTTTTGCGCGTGATCTTCGGCCGAAGCGAGGGGTCTCCCAAACAAGAAATCGATCATTGACATTGTTGCGCCTTTCCTTCGCGCCGGACTTTATGAAAAACCCAAATACCCCACCCGGGAGAGGCCGTGTGAAGCCTAAATCCCCCACACGGGAGTCTGGGGATCCTTCAAGCTCGAGCTACACACAAAGCGCCCCTGTCCTTTCCCGAATCCCACCCACGGCAGAGGCTGTGTGAAAAGTCCGAGAATCGTCCGATAAACAAAAAACAGGGGGATCAAAACGCATAGGGCTAGTCCGAAAAATGCGTTACGAGTCAAATGTGAAGCACGATTTTTCTGACTTAAAAACTTGATCGACTTTTCACACAGCCTCGGCAGTGGGTGGATCTTTCAAGCTCGACCTACACAAAGGCCGCCCTCTTCGCTTCCCCCGAATCCCACCCACGGCAGTGGGTGGATAGTTCAAACGGAACGTTGGTCGGCGCACGCCCCCTCACCCCGTCCTCGGGGAGAAGGGGAAGGTGGAGGGTGGTCCCCCGTTATATGCAGAGCGTGAATAATCCCCACACTGCTACAGATCAGGGGCGCGGGTAGGTTGAGCTTGAACGATCCACCCACTGCCGTGGGTGGGATTCGGGAAAGGTGCGGCGGGCAGGCTCGTTGTAGGTTGAGCTTGAACTATCCACCCACTGCCGTGGGTGGGATTTGGGAAGGGAAGAACGTCGCCCTTGTGTGTAGGTTGAGCTTGAACGATCCACCCACTGCCGTGGGTGGGATTCGCGGAAGGTGCGGCGGGCAGGCTCGTTGTAGGTTGAGCTTGAACGATCCACCCACTTCCGTGGGTGGGATTTGGGAAGGGGAAGAAGGCGGCCTTTATGTAGGTTGAGCTTGAACTATCCCCACACTCCCGTGGGTGGGATTGGGAAAAGGGAAGAAGAGGAGGGTCTTTGAATAGCTTGAGCTTGAACGATCGCCACACTTCCCGTGTGGGGGATTACGGTTTTCACACCTCCTCGGTAGATGTGCGGCCGTGACCAAGGAGATGAAAGGAGATTACTTCCCGGTTTGATTTGGTTTCAAACCGCTGGTCTCAAATGGCGGAACGTTTTCTTCTCAGGTAGGGCGGCCCCTACCTATTCGGCTGGCGCGGAAACTTCACGTAAGGAAGCCTTACTCCTCGCACGAAGAGGCGATCCGATCGCATTTCAGCAGGCGCTTCGAACCCGGCGCCGCCCATCGCGGCGATGAGATCGTCTTGATCGACGCCGTCGCCGCTAACGCCGATGGCTCCAACTAATCGGCCGTTCCTGTACAGCGGTACGCTGCCTGGAAATATCTGGAGACCGTTCGCAAGCCCGGGGATCGCCGAGCAACTGGTTTGCGGCTGATTGGCCAGAACACGCGCAAGCGCCGTCTTCACGAGATCGAGTTGCAAGCCGTCGTTGAAAGGACTGAATTCAGAGATTGGTTTCGAGAACGGGCCGTTCTCCGTTTCGTCCAGCCCGTCCGGAAAGAACGGCCTGGCGAGAAACCCAAGAGCCCGGTTACTGATGGCGGCCGAACCGTCCAGCATAATTCCATCCCTCGCGGCTGCGTCTGCGTACTTAGCTAATGCGCCATGTTCAGCGGTTCGCAACTCGGCGGCGGCCGTTGCACGGCTCAAGAAGGCTGCGCTCCGCGCCTTCTGAACGCATACGTCGAAGCCGAACAGCGGAGCATCAGGCGTGCTGAATATTCCAAGCACGGCGCCGTTCACATCCACCACGGCTATGTTCACCTCAGCAGCGCTTCCGATCGGCATGCGAATAGCGGCGCGAGTGACAAAAGCCTGTCTCGCGCCCTGAAGCAACAGGCGCTGAACTTCGCTCGCGGTCAGCGATGAGCCGGCAATAGCCGGGAAGAAGTTGCTGCTCACCCGGCCTTGAACCCCATCCACGGTTACCGCAGCGAACCTTGATGGCTGCGCGCCTCTAACCGGAAAGTCCGGGTCTACACCGCCGTTGAGCTGATTGAACGCAGCAGCCTGGCGTGCTGGCGGAGAGGATGCGTTCACGAAGGGAAATCTTATTCCGTTGACGATTATCTGATCGCCTTGAATATCCGGCGGGGCTGAAAATCCACGGCTGCCCGCGACCGCGGCCAATTCTTCGATCGGCTGGTCGTTGTCGCGCGGATCGGGATCGAGCCCATACACGCCATCGCCTTCAACTCCGATTCCGCCGGCCCTTACTCCATTCTTGTAGAGCGGAACGCCACCCGGATCGCCCGATAGTCCCAGAGGCAACACTGGATTTATGTCGCCGCATGGCAGTTGCGAGAACTGGACTCCAAAGAGCGGGCCTCCGGACGTGAAGCTCACGCCCGGAGGAAAATGTTCCTGCACGATGAAGCTTGCGGTGCGACTGGTGAACGCGTGTCCCTGGCTGCTAAGAAACGCGCCGGTTCCAGCCTTTGATATGGCGGCGAAACGCGAGGGAACCTTGAGGCCTTCCAGTCCGCAGTCAGCAGGCTGCGCACAATGCTTACCCGTCCCTACCAGCGTCTCAGTTGGAGCCCCCGTCATTTTGAAAACACCCAACACGTTGGCTTCGGCGTCAACTATGGCGATTGTGGCTCGGAGCCCGCCAGCCTCAGCCTGCGCGACGGCCTGCGCGATGATCGTTTTGACGTCGGTGTCAGTAAGGGTGTGATCGGCGGCGGCGGCGAAAAAGAGCCTGACCGCGGGCGAGGCATTGCCGCCGGGATTTATCACGGTTACGTCTACGCCGTCTTTAAGCTCCGATGCGCTTACGTCAGCGACGATGATCTTTCTCGCGCCCTTGACCTTGACCCGGCCGTGACTGATTTCACCGATTGATCCGGCTATCAACACGCTTGCAGGGGATAAGAATCCGTCTCCCTTTATGACGAGCCGCCGCCCTTCAGCGTCGTACGAACATGCCTCGGCGTTAATGGTCGGCGAGTTAATCGACTGCGCAAAGGGAATCAGCGAGTCCGCGGCCAGGAACGCCAGCGCGATAACGCCAATCATTAAAATCCGGTAGCGGCCGTTAATCGAAGCGAGGTTCATAATGTGTTCGGCGCAGTTCATGCGCGGGGAACCGACAGTGTATCTCCGGCCATCTTGACCAGCAGTAGCTTACCCGATGACCACTACCCTTGCAATCTTGCCGAATTGCCGGCCATCAAGAAGGAGTTTCTCGCGAAGGCGCAAAGAGCGACGCAAAGACCGCGGAGAAAACCCGCGGGAAAACATGTCTTGGGTTCGCTTAGCGGAGCTGCCGCGGGAGTCTTATTCCGACGCGCTACGTTCTATACTGGCCCAAAGCGGTTCGTCACATACGGCGATTCTCGTCTCAGTCCAAAGCACAATTACTCACCACCCGATTGAGACTCTTTGCAATTCCCTTGCAACTCGCTTTTGGATAGCGTCTTTCCCCTTTATGCTCATATAATCCACAAGACGGATTGCTCTCGTAATGTTCAAGGCGAAACACGCGCGACCTGGGAAGCGGCCAGGGAATTCTTCCGATAGAGGCCGGTAATACTATGCAAAAACTCATATCAGCTTTCGCGGCGGTCCTTGCCCTAGCGGCCGTGGCGCTGCTTCCTCAGTGGATGGGGCGCACCGTTCAGGCGAGAGCGTTCCGTGTTCTTCCAGCCGCCGGCGGAATTGCCGACGTCAGCGTTACAAAGACCGCGTCTCCAAATCCCGCGCCAGCAGGCGCCGATATCTTGTACACCGTTGTAGTGAGAAACAACGGACCGGAGGTGGCCACCGGGGTGATCTTGAACGATTTGCCGAGCGCCGTGACGGCTTTCATATCCATAGACGCGCCCGGTTGGAGCGTCGCGACGCCGGCTGTTGGGGCCACCGGCAACATTTCGTGCAGAAACCCAGCCATTCAGCCCGGCATATCATCGACCATTACCATCACTATGAGATTGAGTCCGAACCTCCCGGCCGGATCCCTGTTCTCGAACGTAGTGAACGTCGGTGGAGACTTCACCGATCCAAATCCGAACAACAACGCCGTGACGCAGACGACCGCGGTGTCAACGGCCGCGGGACGCGCCGACCTGGCGGTCAGCATAAGCGATAGTCCCGATCCGGTAGCATCCGGGCGGCGAGTGAACTACACGATTACTGTAAACAACCTGGGCCCGAATGCGGCGAACGACGTTTCGATCATAACGTCGCTCCCTCGCAACACGACCCTGGCCTCGGTTAGTTCGAATGGGAGCAAGTGCGCCGAACCGCCGGCCGGGGGCGTTGGCTCGATCAACTGCAACTTTACAACAGTACCGGTCAATGGCTCCGCCAGCATCACGGTGACCGCCAACGTCATTGCCGTGTCGGGGACAAGCCTGACCGCAATCGCCAGCGTAACCAGCGGGACTCCCGATCCGAACATGGGAAACAATTTGGCGTCAACGAGCACCGCCGTGGAGGGCGGCGGCATAGTGAGGCTGAGATGGACTCAACCGGCGCCGACCGCCGCCAATCCTGCTCCGGCCCCAACCGGTCTCGTTGCCGTACCCGGAGGCTTGACCGCCGAAGCTGAATCGGACGCCCCCGCCCTGCAAGAAACGCCGGTTTACGTAACGGGTCCTTGCTCTCTTGTGCGCGTCAACGTTTACAAGGCGGAAAGCACTCCGGTTCAAACGATACCTGCTAACCGATGGGCCTCGGTTCCACCGGATCAATTGGAATCGACGATGGCCGTCGCTCCAGCCGGGTCTTTCTACATAATCACGAACGTTTGGAACTGCGGCGGCACTGAAGTGGAAAGCGGCGGCTCGAATGAGACCGGCGTGCCGGCAGGCCCAACTTTCAACAATATCAAGGTGAAGCCGAGCGGTAAGATGAAGATCTCCGGGAGCGGCTTCACCGATCCGACCACTGTTTTCATAAACGGCGTGGCGTTTTCACGGATGGCGGTTTTCAACGACAGCACGTTCATCGTTCAAAAAGGCCCGCTTGTAGACGGGCGATTCTCGCTGGACTTGCTGTTGCCGGGGGTTCCCGCCGTGGTCAGCGCGCAAACGAGCAGCGGCGGCGTCGCCAGCACCACGTTCACTCTTCCAACACCGCTTGTAGGCATCGCAACCGGCGATGTGACTTCGCAAAAAGCATCGGCACAAAAGAAGGAGGTAGCGCATGCTACACCGTTGGCGCACGGCGCCGGCGCGGCTCGCGGCCGCCGTTAGCATAACTGTTCTTCTGTTCGGCCTGACTCCGCGGCCGCTCGTGATCTTTCGGGTCCACGCTCAATCGACCTCGGGCCAGATCAGCGGCTACGTGTACGATCAGGGAAATACGGCGCAGGCCAACGCCAAGGTCACGCTGGTGAATCTGAACAACGGCAATATTCGCTCTACGCGCACGGACCAGGCGGGCTACTACGAGTTGCCGTTCCTTCCTCCAGGCGTTTATAGCGTGACTGTTTCAGTGCCTGGTTTTATCGATGACGGCTATGCCGACGTACGAATTCAACTCAATCGAATGAACGTCGTGTTGCCGCCGCTTCATCTGCGCCCGGCGTCCGCGATCGCTCCGACGACACCGGTCACTCCTCCGGTCAAGGCTACGACTGAAGTAACTCCGCTGGCGAATGGGACGAACGCTACGCGTCAAAGCAACTTCGTCGAGCAGCAACTCGAATCGCTGCCCCTGGGCGGCACAACCGACATGCGAACGTTCGATGAGTACGCGCTGCTGGCGCCAGGGGTCTCGCCGCCGCCGTACACGCCAGGCGTGCGGGGGCCCGGCGTTGGCTTCGGCATTGGCGCGGCGGGGCAGTTTTCGGTCAATGGCCTGCGGGCGCGCTCGAACAACTTCACCGTGGACGGCTCGGATAATAACGATCCCGACGTTGGAGTCCGGCGGCAGGGGTTCGTAGCGCTGCTGCCTCAATCAATCGAGTCGATAAGAGAGTTTCACATCTCGACTCTGCTGTGGGATCCGGAACTAGGCCGGAACTTCGGCGCGCAAGTGAACGCCGTGTCCAAGGAGGGAGGCAAGGCTTTCCACGGACAGTTCTACGGGTTCTTTACCGATTCGCTGTTGAACGCGCGCAACTTCTTCGATTATACCGGCGGCGCGGCCGGCTCACCGTTGATGGCGGACGGCCAGTCCGCGCTGGCGGCGAAGGGACCTTCCGAAGGCAAAGATCCGTTCACGAGATCTCAGGCTGGTTTCGTGATAGGCGGTCCGATTATCAAAGGGCGGACTCAGTTCTTCGCGAGCTTCGAGCATCTGGAAGTGAACGCGTCCACCGAGCAGCATTTCTCGACGCCCACCGCGGCCGAACGCGACTTCCGAGCGTTCCTGGGCCGCGTTCTCAATCGCCCGGCGCCAGAGAACTTCGCGGTTCGCCATCCGATACCGAGAACTTCTCCCGTGCTGATTTTTGGGGTCCTCGGCGGGGCTACGCCTCTCGGAAACAACATTCTCTCTTTTTATCCTCTGCCCAATAATCCCACGGGGCCGTATGGGGCGAACACCTACTCGCAGGTGCTGCCAGCCGATGGCGACGGCGTAGTCTCCTCTTTCAAGGTTACTCACAACCTGACGAGCAAGAGCGAGATCAACGCGCGTTACAACTTCAGCGACGACAGCCGGATTCTCCCGAGCGTCAATCGGGCGATCAACTCGAGCACGGAGTCTAAGACCCGCGCGCAGAATTTCTCGTTAATTCATGACACCACGCTTGGGGCCGGGCTATTCAATCAAGCCAGGGTTTCTTATGGCCGGACCCGGCTCGGATTCAATGAGCTCCCCGGCAGTCCGTTGCAGTTCCAGGCTCAATCGGGAGCGCGGGTGGGCGACGAAGTATTCGCGGCTCGAACCGGATTGATCGGAGGCCTTCTGGTCGAGCCATTCAGCCCCGTCGGCGTCGATGTTTTCACTTTTCCGCAGGGCCGCGCCAGCAACACTTTTCAATTCGCCGATTCGATTTCATGGAAGCTCGGGGGACATACGGTCAAGTTCGGAGCCGACGTGCGCCGCGTTCAGCTAAACAGCTTTCAAGATCGCAACTACCGGCCTCAAGTCGTGTACGGCAACGGAGAATTGGTTACCGGGAACTTTCTCGAGACCGGACCGACGCCGCCCGGGAAGGCCATTCCCTTTGTAGCGGACGGACGGCAGTTCCTTATGCCCGGCGTGGCGCTTGCGGCGATCGGCCCGCCATCGTCGATCTTTCAAACGATCACCCTGGGTTCGCCCGATTCGCATATTGGATTGCGGCACACTGAATATAACGCCTTCTTCAACGACAACTGGAGAGTGCGGCCGAACCTCACCTTCGACTTCGGAGTGCGGTACGAATACAACAGCGTGCCCGGCGAGGTTAATAGCCGGATTGAAGACGCGCTCACCTTGAAAAGCGTTCCGAAGCCAGGCGCGTCAATCTTCGACACTCCCGAACGGACCGCGGCCTTCAATGAGGCCGCCTCCGCATACCAGCGGATTCTGGGCGGCCGAAAGCGCATTTACGAACCGGACCATAACAACTTTGGTCCTCACGCGGGTTTCGCGTGGAGCCCGCTATCCGACAACAAGACTTTCGTTCGCGGCGGATTCGGCATCTACTACGACGCAATTCTGGGCTCGGTGGTCAGCCAATCGCGAAACGTCTTTCCGAACGAGATACCGATCAATATCGATCCACAATTTCTTGGGTTCGACGTCTTCAACTTGAACAACCCGTCTTTCGTCGATCTTACTTTGCGGGGACAAACCGTGCGCCTCATCGTACCCGGAACCCTCAATCAATTCGGCGCGGCTCAGGCGGACTTCGTGGCGTTGATCGGTTCAGCCCTGCTTCAGAATAAGAAGGGAGGCGGACTTGCGTTCACGCTGCCTGACAAGAATCTGCGCTCGCCGTACGTCGAGCAGTGGCATTTGACGCTCGAGCGCGAGATTGCAAACGACTACCTGGTTTCTCTCGCTTACGTCGGAACGAAGGGCGTGAAGCTGACGAGGCTCGTCACACCGAACTTCGGGCCGAATCTAACGCCGGCGATTCCGGTCGCTCTTGGCCAGGGCGCGCCTGGCGTCATCTTTCCAATATCGCCCACGGTCGCCGCCGACGATGCATTGACCTTCCGCCGCGAGCGGCCTATTCCGGGTCTGGGTGCATTTCAAGTATTCGAAAACTCGGCGGCGTCGAATTATCATGCGCTGCAAGTAGAGGCTCGAAAGCGATACTCTCACCGCTACACTTTCACCGCGGCTTACACGTGGTCTCACGGCATCGACGACGTGTCGGACGTCTTTCCGATAGCGGGCGCTCCGGTGCTGGCTCAGGACTCGGGCGATCTGGGACTTGAACGGGCTAGCGCCAATTACGACATCAGGCATCGTTTCTCCGCTTCACTGGTGTGGGATCTTCCGTTCTTCGTTGATTCAAGCACGGGACTGGCCAGATGGTTCGGCGGTTGGCAGGTTGCTTCGATCTTCCAAGCGCACACGGGACAGCCCTTCACTCTCAACGTTCCCGTCGACGCCAATCTTGACGGGAATCTAACGGATCGTCCTTCGACGACCGGCGGACTGGTCTTCTTTGACGGCCACGGCCGAAGGCGGGTCGCGACACAGCCGGGCTCTCCGATCGAATCGTTCTTCGTCGCGGGGTTGGACGGATCTGTCGGGCGCAACACGGTTCGCGCGGACGGCTTCATGAACTGGGACGTGGCGCTCAACAAGAACTTCCGCTTCACTGAGAGACAACGGCTTGGTTTTCGCGCCGAGTTCTTCAACGCGCTGAATCGGGCGAATTTTGGGACTCCCATTCGGACAATAGGAGCGCCAGGCTTTGGCTCGGCCGTGGATACAGTCAACCGCGCGCGCACGATTCAGTTCGCGCTGAAGTACAGTTTTTAGGAATTGGTGAATGATGATTGATGATTGATGATTGATGATTGCGGAATTGTGAATCCACTCGGTGAACCTCAATCATCAATTCCCCTCAATCATCATTCATCAATCATCAATTCCCGTTTCTTCTTCTTTCCTTCAAAATTGTAAGAGCCATTCCATCGCTTTCTCCTCGTCATCGAAGAGCTCGTACTTTCGCCCCGTGAACGCTTCAACAGCGATCAGTATGACCCTCTGCATTCCGCTGATTCCGACCACAGCGGTAACGCGAAAGTACTGGCCGGCGAGTTTGCTGAATTGCTTTAGTTCTTCGACTACGTTCAAGTCAAAGCGGCCGCCGGTGACTACCGTCAGGCCCAAGACCGAACCCGGAACAACCTCCTCCAGCAAGGCGCGCGCCTGCCGGACCAAAACCAGAGCCTCATGGGCCGTGCAGTTTGAAAAATCCTGGTAGAAGATATGCTTGCCATTGCGCTCGATTATCTCCGGCTTTTTCATGTTCGCTCCAAGCACCGAAGTGGGACGTGAGAACGGAAGATTACGACGAATTGTCAGTGGCGCACAATCTCCGCGAGCTGATTCCGTGTTGACATCTCACTCCTTCGTGTGGCCCGCCGCCCGGCATTCATCACTCACTCATTGATCAAGTTTCATCAATCATCAGTTATCGATCATTATCAATCATCATTCCTCATTCACTCATTCACTCATTCACTCATTCATTGCCATCAAAGATTTCTACCCTATAATACAAGGGCGTCCTTGTTGAAGTAATCTAAAGGATTCGTGGGAGATCGAATGGCTACTGTCTCAGCGTCGAACATCGAGATCAACGTAGTGTCATTGGCCGATGTCGAGCTTTCAAAACTCGAAGATCTATTCGACGAACAATGCGAGGAATGGCTCTCGCTTTTGCGCTGGGACTATAGCGGGCCGAGCCACTTGATCCGGGACGTCGCCAGACAGCGCGAGTTGACTGGATTTGCGGCGACGGTGGGCAGAGACGTCATCGGCCTGGCGTTCTATGTTGTCGAGGGCTCGAGATGCTCGATTGGCGACATCTATGTCTCCAGCGAGTGGAGAGGGACGGGAGTTGATCGGCGCCTGGCCTTAGCCGTGCTGGAGTACATTGAGACTGTACCTGGCGTTCGCCGCATAGAAAGCCAGTGCCTCAGCATCGGAACCAACGGCGCGGCGGAGCTATTTACCCAGCGCGGCTTTGAGCAGTTTCATCGGTTGTACATGTCGATTGATCTGAATTCGCCGCCTTCCCCGAAACAACGCTCCGATTCAATAGACTCGTTGAAGATGAAACCGCGTGATGTATCGATCAAGCCGTGGTCGGACGCTGATTTTAGCCGGGCCGCGCAGGCGATTCACGCCTCGTACGTCGGAGAACCCGACGGCCTCATCAATGGGCAGTACCGCACGGAACAGGGCTGCGCCGAGCTGATGTCCATACTGACCGACACACTCTGGTGCGGTAAGTTCCTTCCGGAAAAATCACTAGTCGTAGTCGGCCGGAGCGGAAATCTGGCGGGCGTCCTTATAGCGTCTCGAATAGCGCACCACGCAGCCCACATCGGGCAGATATCCATAGTACCGGCGTTTCAAGGACTCGGATTGGGGAGGCGCTTGATCGACAGGACGGTCGCCGGTTTTCGGCAATCCGGTTTCGACTGCGTATCGCTAGCCGTTACAAAAGAAAACTCCCGGGCTCTGAGGCTCTACGAGTCGTGCGGCTTTCAAGTAGCGCACTCGTTTCCGGTTTTCTTTCACGAGTGGTGACGCGGCGCACCTGACGAGACCGCATTCACCAGGAAGAAGAAGTTTCTCGAAGGAGCGAAGATCGCGGCAAAGGCCGCAAAGAAACCTCGCGGTGACTGACATGATTACTCGGGTTTCTCTGTTGCGGGGTCCCAGAGGCGCCGCCGCGCTCCGTTTTGCGCGGCCTCTTGGTCGTTCATCGCGTCTGACTATTCTCTTCTGCGCAACACAATTCCCGATGAACGAACCTATTAACGAACCTATTATGGGTATGGTTGCTTTCGTTGCCTCGTTACCACTCAATTTGTGCCGAGCACCCCGTCAGGGCGAGCCGCTTGCCCTCTTTGATTCGCTGGGGTAGGCTGCTCGCCGATGAAAAGAACTTCCCTTGAAACCCACAAGCCACAGCCCAGACAGACGCGTGGCGCGCGCGACACTCTCTGCAAGCGGCTGGCGGAAGAGTATCCCCAGCAGTTCGCCCGGTGGCTGTTCGGCGCGCGCGGCGA
>JAHFUG010000030.1:0-2762 GCA_023265195.1 Blastocatellia bacterium
CCGGTCGTCGGAAAGTAGATGTCGGCGCGTGGTTCATTGGGCTTGGCTTCCAGCGCCAGCTTATAACCGTAGCCTCGATCGATGGAATACTCGCAGAGATAGTTGATCGCTTCGCGAAACCTCTTGATCGCCTCATCGGGCCGCCGGCAGGCGTCCGTTTCGACCCCTTCACGGCCGCCCCACAAAACGAATATCCCGGCTCCCAACTCCACGCCGATGTCCATCGCCCGCATCGTTTTTTGCAGAGCGTAAGCGCGGACGCGCGGGTCATTGGCGGTGAATGCGCCATCTCGAAAAACTGGATCGAAGAAAAGGTTCACGGTCGCCATCGGAACTTTCAACCCGCGCGATTCGCAAGCGCTCCTGAATTCACGGACGATTTGATCGCGCTCGGCCGGGGCCGCGTCGATCGGAACAAGATCGTTGTCGTGCAGGTTGACGCCGTACGCGCCCACTTCCGCAAGCATCGTCACCGCCTCTACCGGA
Organism: Blastocatellia bacterium; assembly: GCA_023265195.1. GTDB lineage: Bacteria > Acidobacteriota > Blastocatellia > UBA7656 > UBA7656 > QHVH01. Next base: position 487 of record JAHFUG010000030.1, read on the forward strand.
GAAAGCGCCGGTCTCACCGCTTCGCCGAAGGGATCGCGGCCGCGATTGCCGACCGTCCACAATCCAAACGTGAATTTGTGCTCGGGCTTGGGCTGGTACTTATCGTCAGACATGACTAAACCCTCTTTTCGATCCACGGATGGACACAGCTAAATAAACACAGATCAGACGGAATACAGATCAAAGCTAATAGCATGGCAACGTACCTGGAGGCGCGCGTGTCGCGCGTTGCTCATAGAATGCACAGCGAACGCTTCTACCTTGCTCACGTTGTTCTGTGTTTCATCGCCGTTAATGTGCTCATCCGTGGCCGGCTATTTTACCTTCCATTCTTGAATACCGGCCGACCAGTTTTGCTGCATCGTGACTTCAAGACGCAACGCTGAAGTCGTCACCGGCTTGAAGGCGGTTCTATTGTATCGGTCCTTGTCTACGCCATAGGGCTCGATGTTTTCTACCGGTCTCCACTCATCGCCAACCTTGTAGAGAATACGCCAGGATGCAGGCGCGCGAACCTCGCCGCGGCCCGTGTCGTCAAACCAGTACACTTCGCACTGCGAAACGGTGGCCGTCTTGCCGAACGAGTACTCCACCCATTCCGTCGCGCCTTTCGCCGGCCACCAATCAAAATAAGAACTGGAGTCGCTCGAAGAAGAAGGCTCTTCTCCGTCGTTGATACGGCCGGGATTCAGACGGGGCCTGGGGACCGACACGCTGACCTTGCTGTTGATCGCGATCGTAGGAAATGGCCGCGGCCTGGCGCTGGCTTCGGTATTGGGAAGCCAGACGATCATTTCACCCCGGCCTCGGTTCGCCCACGAGTAATACGGAATCGCCATGAAGTCCTGCTCGCTCTTTACTACTTTGCCGTGCTCGTCGTAAGCCAACGCGGTTGCTCTCGATTTTATTATCGTAACGCCGTTCAGCAAGTCAGGCTTGAATTCCGCCGTCAGTTTCGCCGCATCCGGAAGGATCAAGTTACGCACGTGGCCGCCGGGATTATCCGGCCACTCGGCGCAATAGACGATGGGGCCGCGCTGTAATGCAACTCTACCGCGATCGGCTGTCACCGCTTCGGCGGCTGCGACACGGCGTATGGGCATCGGCAGCATTAGCTCGATCACGTCGCCGCGTTTCCAGTTTCGAGTGAGACTCACGTAACCGCGATCGATCTGAATTGGAACAGCGCCGCCGTTGACCTTGATCGCTACCGGCTCGTCAGCTTTATCAAGGAAGCGATATAGGCCGCCGGGCGTCACCTCGTTGCGCGCCCAGCCCGGAATACGCACGTTGATCGTGAATTTGCCATTCTTATCCGGATTGACGGTCATCTTGACCGCGCCATCCCACGGATACCGAGTCTCCTGAATTAGTTTCACGGAGCGTCCGTTGTCCAACTTGACGCCGGCGCTGCTGCCTACGAAGAGATTCACGTACAGCGCGTCGCCACGTTGCGCGTAGACATAGCCGGGAGCGGAGGCCATGAATCTCGTTATGTTTCCCGGACAGCAAGCCACACCGAACCAGGGGCTGCGCTGATGCTGGCCGTTGGACTCCAGCGGATTCGGATAAAAGAACGACTTGCCGTCGAGCGAGACGCCCGAGATCAAGCCGTTGTAAAGAGTCCGCTCCATCACGTCGATGTACCTGGCGTCGCCGTGAAGCAGGAAGAGTCTGTAGTTCCAATAGTCGTTGCCGACCGCGGCGCAGGTCTCGTTGTAAGCGGTCATGTTCGGCAGTTCGTAATCACGGCCGAAGGCTTCGCCCGAACCGCTGGCGCCGATGCCTCCGGTGATGTACAGCTTTTTGGTGACGAGGTTCTCCCATATCGCGTCAATGGCTTTTAAGTAAGCGGCGTCGCCGGTAAGCGCCGCAACGTCGGCGACGCCTGAATATAAATAAGTCGCGCGGACGGCATGGCCGACGGCTTCAGTCTGCTCCACCACTTTCTTGTGCGATTGGTTGTAAGTGCGCCCCGCTCCTCTGTCCCCGTCCGGCCCTCGCATATCGAGCATGAACTTCGCCAGGTTGAGATAGTTCTCGTTGCCGGTGACGCGGTAGAGCTTGACCAGCCCCATCTCCGTGATCTCGTGGCCAGGCCAGATCGACTGCTTCCCCGGCCCAAAGGTCCGCGTGAGCAGATCGGCCGTCTTCAGCGCAATGTCGAGCAGGTTTCGTTTGCCCGTGGCTTGGTAGTGAGCCGCGGCCGCTTCGTACAGGTGGCCCAGGTTGTACAGCTCGTGGCTGTCCACCTTCTCCAACTCCCAACGCTTCGC
>JAHFUG010000030.1:2862-28191 GCA_023265195.1 Blastocatellia bacterium
TCGTGTTGTCATTTGCGTCCTTCCCTGAGTTTGGCCATTTTTGGAAAGACCAAATCCAAATGCCGCGTTCGATTTCAGAAAATCACAGGTCGGGAAGAGGGATTTATCCCCGCTCCTCCTCTTAGGGTTCGCTCGAACTTGCAGCAAGGAGAGGAGCGGGGATAAATCCCTCTTCCCGACCTGTGATTTTTTTGTTGTTTGGCGAAACCAACCAAGTTCTTCCTGCCAAAAGCGGCGCTCAAAATGGCAAAACTCCAACGCACAACCCCAACCATGTTGCGCGGCATTCGGCTAGGCCCTTGCACTCGTCCAGGTTAACAGCAAGCCGCTACGGACGCCCGCGGCTTGCGCCCTCGGCATTAAACAAGACCGCGCCGCGCAAGCTCCGCGAGCGTCATCAGTTCTGATCCGCGTTAATCATCTTACTCTTCTCCATCGCGTTCCAATCAGGAGGCTCGACGCCGAGCAGGTGATGGACGAAGAAGTCGTTTCGCTTTCTTTCGCCGTAGACGCCTCCAGGTCCGTGACCGGCCCCGGGAATCACGAGCAGGTCGAATGTCTTATTCGACTTGATCAGCGCGTTGACCACTTGCATCGTCGATGCGGGATCGACGTTGGCGTCCATCTCTCCGAGAATCAGCAGCAATCTGCCTTGAAGCTTGTGCGCATTGTCGACGTTGGACGCGGCGGCGTACTCAGGTCCAAGGGGCCAGCCCATCCACTGTTCGTTCCACCATATCTTGTCCATTCGGTTGTCGTGGCAGCCGCACGCCGAGACGCACACCTTGTAGAACTCCGGATGAAAGAGCAGCCCGCCGAGCGAGTTTTGTCCGCCGGCCGAGGTTCCATAGATTCCAACCCGGCTGACGTCGTAATAGGGATACTTCGCGGCTACTGCTTTGTGCCACAAGATGCGGTCGGGGAATCCCGCGTCTCCCAGGTTCTTCCAGGCGGCGTCGTGAAAAGCCTTCGACCGGTTCGCGGTTCCCATACCGTCGATCTGAACCACGATGAATCCCAGCTCGGCCAGCGACTGCATGCCGGCTTGGGTGCTAAACGTCTTCGGTACGAAGGAGCCTTGAGGCCCCGCGTAGATATTTTCAATGACCGGATACTTCTTCGACGGATCAAAGTTCATTGGCCGGATGATGACCCCCCAGATGTCCGTCTTGCCGTCCCGCGCCAGCGACGTAAACCCCTCGGGCGGCCGCCAGCCGGTCTTGAGGAGTTCCTCGATGTTCCCGCGCTCGACCTCCATAAGCACTTTTCGATCGGACGTCCTGCGTAGTTCGGCGGCCGGCGGCTGGTCAACGCGCGACCACGTGTCCACATAATACTTCTTGTCTTGTGAGTAGACGACGGTGTGATTCCCATCGGCCTCGGTCAACGGCGTGAGCCCCGTACCGTCGAGATTGATGCGATAGTAGTGAACGAAGTAAGGATCTCTGCCGGGATACATGCCGCTGGCTTGAAACCAAACCTGGCGCGTTTCCTCGTCGACTTTGTCGACTCCGCGCACGACCCAGTTCCCTTTGGTGATCTGGTTCTTTATCTTGCCGCTGACTCCGTCGTAAAGATAAAGGTGATTCCACCCATCGCGCTCGGACATCCACACGACTTCTTTTCCATCGGCGGCGTCGTAGCGATATTTCTTTCCGGAATAACAAAAGAACGTCTTCGGCTCCTCGCTAATCACCGCGCGAGGCGTTCCGCTCGCCGCGTCAACCTCGATCACGCGGTAAACCTGATGCCCGCGCTGATTGTACTCGAAGGTGAACGCGCGGCTGTCCTTTCGCCATTCGGGCCGAGACAGATTGTAGGGATTCGGGAAAAGGGCGTTGTCGATTACGATCTGCTTTCTGGGCTCGACCTGAAACACGACCGGCTGAGGCTGGTCCAACGCGTCTCCCGGTTTTGCATAATCCATTGAGGAATACTTGGGCTGAAGCTGATCTTCAGGCGAAGATTCAACGTGCTCGATTCGACGGTGATAACCGGGCCGCACGCGGTAGATGGCTAATCTGGTCGAGTCGGGCGACCAAACCAGCGACGGAAGCGCGTAGTAGTTTCCTTCCGAGCCGTCGAAGCTCAGCGGCGCTGCCTCTCGCTTACCCTTCGCGCGAACGTAGACGTTGTACCCGTTGATCAACGCCTCCCATTTCCCATCCGGAGACGTCTTTGGCTCGGACGGCGGCCTGTCGTACTGCGGGCCGGGTATGCCGCGCGGCGGTCCATCGGCGGGGCCGCGCCCGCGCTGGTTCGCCGCATCAAGTTTCTTGCATGTGTAATTCGAGAGATCGCATCTCCATCTCGCGCCATCGGATCCAAATCTCACGTTAGCGCCTTGCCGGTTGGGAAACGGCTCTAACGAAAACTCGATCGCCTTTTCGTTATCCATGAAGCTGATCGCGTTGAATGGCAGAGTCGCCGCTCCGTATTTTTGCCCGGCGGCCGCGGAAAGCGAAGCCGCGAGTCTCTCGTGATCGAACGCCGGATTCTTGACCAGCGTTTCCGCGTCGACGAGCATGAACTCGTTGCCGCCTCTTACGGACCTCCGATACCAGAACTTGCTTGTGCTTCCTATCCAATTGACTCTCTCGGGAATGTTGACGCCCAGCCGCTGAAGCCTCTCGCGGAGGCCGTTAGCCCGCTCGTAGTCTTCCTGTTTGCCCTGCGCGTAAACCGCCGGCTGAGGGAGTATCTGCAGCAGAAGACTCAAAAACAAAACCGCCGCGTAGTAGTTCCTTCGGTGTGTCATGACTTCTCTCCTCGTTTCCAACCGGTCCGCTCGAGCGGATCCCCAACAGTCGTAATCACTGGAATCGAACGTCGATCGGTTTTCCGTCGAATACAACCTTGCGCGCCGTCTTATCCGGCGCAATTCTAACTTCGATGTTTCGCGGAATCGGCGGCGGCGTCTTCGAGCCATCAGCCAGCCTAAGCGTCAACACACGGCCCCGATCGTTCCAACGAAAAGCGATCTTCATCCACTCGCCTCGCCGATAATTGAACGTCACGCCATCGTCTTCGTAAAGCGTGAACGCGCCATCGGCGCCCGGATAAACCGTCACCGCGAGAGGCCCGTCTACTCTCTCACCCGTGTATTGCTTGACCGGGCCCATCGGAATAATAGCGCCGGCCCGCACCCACAACGGCATCGTAGACAAATCCACCGGCCTCGAAAACTCACGGCCTCCTGGAATCTTCTCCTCAGTCCAGAAGTCGTACCAGTCGCCGCCGGGAAGATATACTCGGCGCGATGTTGCTCCTTTTTCAGTGACGGGCGCAACCAGAATATCCCGGCCCCAGAGGTACTCGTCTCCACGCGCCACCGCGGCGGCGTCATCGGGATAGTGCAGCCAAAGCGCTCGAATAATGGGAAGGCCGGTCTCGTAACCCTCGCGCACCGCGGAGTAGAGATAAGGCGTCAGACGGTAACGCAGCTCGAGATACTTTCGGCAAATCGGCTCGACGTCGCCATTGTGCAATTCGCTCGGATCGGGATTTGCGGCCCCGCCTGTGTAGCTTGCGATTTCATCTATTCCCAACTCGCCAGTATTCCATCCCCACGGCAGCCGTAAACGCCACGTTCGCCCGTGCGCGCGGAACAGCGGACAGAAGGCTCCGAACTGAAACCAGCGCACGTGCAGCTCGCCGGTATACTCCTTGGTTGGAACGAAGCCGCCGATGTCAGTACCCCAATAAGGTATTCCGCTCAGCGCCGAGTTGATCGCCACCGGCACGTGGGTGCGCAACGTTTCCCATGTGCTGTAAACATCTCCAGACCACAAAAAAGACGCATAGCGCTGCATGCCGGCGTAGCCATTGCGGTGCAGCGCGTAGGGCCGTTCGTTAGGCCGGTCGAGTTGCGGGCCTTCATAGTACATTTTGTTTCTGGCGAGCCTCGAGGCCGCGTTCAACGAATCGCCTTCATCCGGCCACCAGCCGTCGACACCCGACGCAAAGGCCTTGCGGTGCGTGTTCCAGTAGCAGCCCGCTTCTTCTTCATCGTAGCGCGCGAGGTCGCACGCGTCGCGCACCGTCCCTCGAAGCGAGCGCGAGAGAATCACGGCGTGGAGCACGATTCGAAAGTTCAACGAGTGCAATTGGTCCAGGACCGCCTTAGGTTCGGAGAAGACGGCCCGGTTGAAAGCGAACGATCCGTTCGCGGTGTTCCAACCCGAGGGCGTGAATCCAGTTCCGAGATAGATGAGAGCGTCGCATGGCAGTTTCTTCTCTCGAAAAGTTCTGGCGATGGACAGCACTTCTTCGCGGCTCGCGATAGTGCGGTGCGACTGTTGATACCCGAGCGACCAGAGAGGCGGCATTTCAGGATGACCGGTTAACCGCGCGTACTCCTTCATTATCCGAGCAGGATCGCTCGTGGCTACGATAAAAAAATCCAGGGGAAGCGCGGACGCGGGCGCTCCCGCGTCGAACAGTCCTTCCTTGCCTCTCATATCAAACGCGCCCAGCGGCCGATGGATGAACATCGCCCAGCCTCCAGTTCCAATCAGCCATTGAATCGGAACTCGGCCGCCGTGAGTCCGCAAGCGAAATCCGCCTTGCCCGCTGCGCATTTGATCCATCGAGCCGCGCCTGTCAAACTGCGGCCCGCCTTCCCCGAGGCCGAGCAGCGGTTTATCGCCGAGCAGAAAACTCATCGAGCCGCTTTGTTCGTCTATGCGGATTTGCTGGATTTTATTGTCGCGCGGGTCATCCGTTCTACCGCCCGTGGTTCCGACGTCAATAGTCAATGGAGCAGGAGTCAGCTTCAGCACGAAATTGCCGCAGCGAACGGTCTCCGCCGCCGATAAACTGGTGAATCGCGCTTTCGGTGGGGGCCAGAACGGCTCGGCCAGCGAGCCATCGGATTGGATCGGCCTCGCGCGTCCATCTTCTATCGGAACTATGCTGATTCGCACGGTGTACGGGCTCACCTCGCGAACCGCGATCTCAACTTCACGTTGAGCGACGCGGATGGACGCGCCAGCGGCGGAGACAAACTTTGAGCCAAGCAGCGCTCCGGCGCCTGCCAGGCCAACTTCCTTCAGAACGTCTCTGCGGGAGAGGGTCTTGCTCATCGTAGGCCCTCCTCAGCCGAGCCGCTCTGATGGATGGCGGGCCCAATCCCGAAGTGAGTACCCGCCGCGAAGAGAGTCCCCGCCGCGAAGAGAGTCCCCGCCGCGAAGAGAGTCCCCGCGGCGAAAGAGTTGGAACCAAGGCGCACTACTGTTTCAATCATTGTAGAAGAGTCGTCCCTAATAACTAACTAAAAGGTCCGTCGGTCCGCACGCTGCTTCGCTTAATTGCTAGTAGGCCACCGAACGCGGGTAATTGTCTTGTACGATGCTAGGGCGGGCTGCTTGACCGCATTCTGGCGACCGTGGTTATCCGTCCGAATCGTATCGCTTGATCGTCCCGTTCTCGTTGCCACCTCGACTCATCGAGGTGGCCAGCGCCGGCTGGCTGCATCAAAAACTGTTTCAACGGTTTCTCGTCCACAAGTAAACCGTTGGAACGGCGGCGAGCGCTCCAGTTGGCCGTTCTCACCGAGCTAAAGCAGGGCGCTAATGAATGACCCGCGGAGTGCGAGACTGGTGCGAAGACGTGAAGTGGCTGGGCGCATTCCGCCTAGCGGCCCGGCTGAGCGAACCGCGTTCGGCCACTACAGGCGCGCGTAGTCTCGACATCCTGCATGTCGCCGCGGCGAAATCCTTACGCGCCGTTGAGTTTGTTTCGTTTGACACACGCCAACGGGCTTTGGCGCTGACGGCTGGCCTCACAGTCGCTCGGTAGTTTTCCAATGGAGCGAAAAGCAAGTATTGAGTTGTTTGGCGCGTGCGGGGCGCCGCGGGTCAATCTGTCAATCGTTGCCGGCCGTTCCTATTTTCCAACTTCTCTCGTTGGCCAGCGTCTTGACCGCCCCAGGCGATTCATCGCTCTCACCAACAACTTCATCGCGGAGCCGGTGTTCAAAGGCGGCTTTGATGAAGGATGCGAAGAGCGGATGGGGCGACAGCGGCCTCGACTTGAACTCAGGATGAAACTGGCAGCCCAGGAACCAAGGGTGGTCCTTGAGCTCGATTATCTCGACGAACTTTCCGTCCGGCGACTTGCCCGAGAACACCAGGCCCTTCCTGCTCATCTCGTCCTCGAATCGCGGATTGAACTCGTAGCGATGGCGGTGGCGCTCGCTGATGACTTTCCCGCCGTAGATCCTTTGCGCCAGGGTCCCTTCCTTCAGCTCGCAGGGATAGGCCCCGAGCCGCATCGTTCCGCCCATCGTCTCGACTCCGATCAAGTCTCTTAGCTTGAAGATCACCGGATGCCTGGCGTCGTCGTCAAATTCCGTGGAGTCGGCTCCTTCAAAGCCGCATACGTTTCTCGCGAACTCGATGGTGGCGCACTGCATCCCGAGACAGATTCCGAAAAACGGCGTCATCTCGCGGCGCGCGTAGCTGATCGCCCGGATCATACCCGAGATGCCGCGCTTGCCGAACCCGCCTGGAACCAATATCGCATCGAGATCGCGCAGCCGCTCTTCCCAGTCCGGATCGTCGATCAGTTCTTCGGACTCGACCCACCGAATATGAACGCGGAGACGATTGGCTACGCCGCCGTGGACGAGCGCTTCGTTAAGGCTCTTGTACGAATCTTCGAGTTCGACGTACTTGCCGACGATTCCGATAGTCACCGCGGAGTCGGGATTCTTGACCGTGTCGATCAGGTTGGTCCACGGGCCCAGGTCGCGTTGGCCCGCCGCCAATCCCAGCTTTTTGACTATCATATCGTCCAGTCCCTGCAGGGCGAATTTCAGCGGCACCTCGTAGATTGAATCGACGTCCTGGGCCGTGATGACGGCGCTCTCCTGAACGTTACAGAAGAGCGCGATCTTCGCCTTCATCTCGTGAGGCAGAGGCCTGTCACAGCGGCAAAGCAATATGTCAGGCTGGATGCCGATCTCTCTTAGCTCCTTGACCGAGTGCTGGGTTGGTTTCGTCTTAAGCTCGCCGGACGCGGCGATGAACGGGACCAGGGTCAGGTGAATGAAAAGAGCGTTTTCGCGTCCGACCTCATTGCCCATCTGTCTGATAGCTTCCAGGAATGGCAGCGATTCGATGTCGCCGACGGTTCCGCCTACCTCGACGATAACGACGTCGTTGGCGTCGTTGATGCTATTGATCGCGTCTTTGATTTCATTAGTGACGTGCGGGATCACTTGAATAGTCTTGCCGAGATAATCGCCGCGCCGCTCCTTGTTGATGACCGAAAGATAGATTCTGCCCGTGGTCCAGTTGTTGGCCTTGGTCAGGTTCGCGTGAGTAAACCTCTCGTAGTGACCCAGGTCCAGATCCGTTTCGGCTCCGTCGTCGGTGACGAAGACCTCGCCGTGCTGAAAAGGCGACATCGTGCCCGGATCGACGTTGATATAAGGATCGAGTTTCTGAAGCGTCACATTGAGGCCGCGCGCTTCGAGCAGACTGCCGATGGAGGCGGCGGCGAGCCCTTTACCCAGGCTCGAAACCACGCCGCCCGTAACAAAAATATACTTGGTCATCTCGTTTTCTCCTCAAAAAACTTTTGTACTCTATGATAGTCCTGCTCGGTGTCCACGCCTATCGAACGGTGCTCGACTTCGACCACGCGAATCTTATAGCCGTTCTCCAGCGCGCGCAGTTGCTCGAGAGCCTCGGCTGTTTCGAGAGGCGAGGGTTCCATTCGAGAAAACTCTTCGAGGAACGCCTTGCGGTACGCATAAAGACCAGAATGCTTTCGATAGCGCGATAGCGCGGACGGATCGGATCGGAGCGTTTCTTCGATGGTGCGGCCGCCGCCGATTCGAGGGTAGGGGATTGGCGACCGCGAAAAATAAATCGCGAATCCATGCAGATCGGTTACAACCTTCACGACGTTGGGATTGAATACGTCTTCGACTGAAGCGATCGGCTCGGACGTAGTGCTGATTCGGAGCGAAGCGTCGTCGAGCAGCGGTTCTATAGCGGCGTCTATAGTCGAAGGATGAATGAGCGGCTCGTCTCCCTGGACATTCACTATGATTTCCGCCTCACATCCGCGGGCCGCTTCGGCCACGCGATCAGTGCCCGACCTTGCGTTGGGCGAGGTCATAACCACGGCGCCACCGTGTTGCTGGACCGCTTCAACGATTCTCGGATCGTCGGTTGCGACCAAGACTCGACAGACGCGCCGAGCTTGTTCAGCTCTGCGAATCACTTGAACTATCATTGGAGTTCCGCCGAGTGGGAGGAGTGGCTTACCCGGCAATCGAGTTGAGGCGAACCGCGCAGGGATGATCGCGATAGCTTCTCCCGTCACGGGCTCTCAGCCTACTCTATGGTCACGGCTAGTGTCAAACCGGGAAGAAAGAAAGCGGAAAGAAAGAGAAAGAAACAGACAGGTCCTTACTCCAAGACAGTACAAGATAGAAAGTGACATTTATCTCTGCATGTTAACTGCATATGCCCGAAGACTGCGTGGAGGATGGCCCGCCGCTTTCGGCCCCTGTGCGCAATCGTCTTACAGAACGTAGCGTATATCCTACAGCCTATTTGCAACAACCGCTACGATGGTGGTTAGAAGCAGCAGGTTTCGATCGTTCACCCTTAGGTTGTTGTTGTTCGGTTATGCAGAGTGTTCATTAACGAGTCCTATCCTTCGCCACCACCGGCGACTTGTTTGGCCTGCTCGATCCTCAACTGCATTATTGCCTTGCTAATGGTAACTGATGGTGATAGCCTTTCGGCGTTGTTCGAACGGACACGAACGTTCGATGTCGTGCCCGTTGATTCAAACCGGAAACAAATTACCAGTGGATCGCGAGTCACTCCGGGAGAGTTGAATCCTGGACCTCGTAAGAACTCTCGTGTTGAGGTTAATAGTATGTCAATGGATCAGAGTGAGGCCATCTACAGGGAACTTATATGCAAAGAGGTCGGAACATATGTTATTGAAGACTACATTGGTTCTGGAGGTCAGGCAGTTGTATACCGCGCTCATCATGACCTTATTCCTAAATCTCCCAGAGCTCTCAAGGTATTTGGCTTAAAGGCCTCTCATGCCGGTGGGTTAGCGGAGGGTCTAAAGGACCTAAAGGCAACAGCTATTAACCATCGGTCAGTCGTGACTTATTATGATTCGGGGATTAAAGACGTCGAATTTCAGGGCGTCACTAAGCAGGTCCTTTACATAGCGATGCCGCTGAGCACGCTGGGGAGCTGTGAACGTACCGTGCCGTTCAAGGATAGACCCTTGTCCCTTCAGGATTTCCAGACTATGAGACTCCTTTTGGACGGTTTGCAAGCGATCCATAAGCAGGACATCCTTCACGAGGATATTAAGCCGGCGAATATTCTTCAGTTCGAAGAGGATCACGGTGAAGGCCCTACCCTCGTTCTGAAGATAACGGATTTCGGGATAGCCAGAGTGCTCTCGGCTTTGGGTGATCCACCTGATGATCCAAGTGCACTGACAAAGTCATTTGCAGCTCCTGAACGATTCAAGCACGAGCATTTTGTTAAGTCCGATATCTATAGTATGGGGGCAACGCTGTTCTATATGATCACCGGGAAAAACCCCATTGTCCCCAAAGAAGGCCCAACCATTAATTTCTTACCTTGGAAGATCGCACACGAAAGCCTCCCTCGGCCCAATGCACGTAGATATAACCCTTTCTGCCCAACTCGACTCGCCCTTCTGCTAATGCAAATGATGGCCGTAGATGCAAATAAGCGCCCATCGCTTGATGAATGTAAAGAGGAATTACAAAAACTCATTGACGCGATTGCGGAGAAGAAAAGTGGATTTCCAATACCAGCTAAATTGAACAGAGCGCTTGACGGGGCCCAATTCCCTATTCGATATGTCGCGGACTTTCAGGGCATTTTCAAGCCATCGGTTCATGGGATTATGGAGAATCAGCTCTTTGTAATATGCATCAAGATGGGACACATTGTTTTTTCCCAGTATAAGAGGCTTGCTAAGTACCTGGTGGAGCGTTTTTCTGATACCTTTTCTCTCTATGAAACGTGGGGTATGTATGACATAAACCTGTTTATCTGGAATAAAGAGGCTGTTGTTAACAACCTCAAAGTACTTCTGGAAGGAGAGTTTCCGGACTCTGAGATACAGATCCGTAAAGCAAAGCGAGTCGATCACTTCCACAATGGGGATTATGATCTGCCTAAAGATGCACATTCTATTAATGCACTGGCAGTTCAGGAGGACAAACACCTTCCTAACCTTAATCACAGCGAATATCTAATTGATAGATTTGAGGGGATACCGCCTTCCAGTATCCGGGCCTTCACTTATGTTTCGTCTTCGACGTTTCCCTTGTCGGCGGTGGTGCACTCGGCAATTGTAGTGAGCATTCGGGGGAAAATGGCTAAGATGATGAAAAATGCCGCATCATCTTCCGCACCAAAATTTCATCGAATCAACGTCATCGAATTCTCATCTGAGGGGGGTGACCCTACCATTTTACTTGTGGACTTCGTTGTCAGTAAGTTCGAATATTTGTACCTGATTCCTACAGAGATTATTGACCTAGCTGCGGTCAAGACATCGACTTTTATCGAAACAGGTCGACTGGTTATTCAGAGCGGCAAAATACTCTTTGATTGAAAGTGTCACGGATACATTTACTATACTTCCCCAAATACTTCCCGTTTGATCGAACCGCACGGCGCGAAAAAGAAAGCCGATTTGATTTAAGGCTGCTCCGTCCGGGTAGAGACTCCAGGCCACCCCCTGTTTCGAGGGCATCAGGCGGGGTCAGGCTTGAGTTTCTTGACATGTTACGCCTCCGCAGCGGTAGCATCTGCTCCATCATGCCTCGAAGCCGCGTATCGAAATCGTGGGAGGGCTCTATCACGTCATTACTCGTGGGAATAATCGCCGAAAGATATTCCACTCTCACGACGACTACGTCAGGTTCACCGGCATTCTTCAACAGCAGAAATTGAAGCTGCCCTTCTATCTCTATGCTTACTGTCTGATGCCCAACCACGTTCATCTTCTGATCGAGATGCAAGACGATCCGGTTAGCCGCATCATGCAAAGAGTGCTGACCAGCTACAGCCAGTACCACAACCGCAAGCACACCCGGATCGGGCATCTTTTTCAAGGACGCTACAAATCAATTCTCTGCCAGTCCGATCGCTATCTCGGCGAACTCGTTCGATACATCCACTTGAATCCAGTCCGGGCCAAGATGGTGAAGCGGCCCGAGCGTGATGAGTACAGCGGCCATCGGGCATACATAGGTCTGGACAAGTCCGGGTTGGTAGATGCTGAGCCTGTGCTGCGCCACTTCGGGGGTACGAAGAAGCGCGCGGTCGAGGTTTACACTCGATTCGTGGAATCGAGCTTAGGCGAGCGGAGTCAGGAGAACTACTATCGAGCGACGGAGGGCCGGTTGCTAGCTTAGCTAAGCTAGGGAGCGAGGACTTTGTTGAGGAGATAAGGCATCGGGTAGGTGAGCACCGAAAGGTGCGGGCTTCGTTCAAGCACCTGAGCGTGGAAGACCTGTTGGGAGCGGCTGAGAAGTCGAGTAAGTTGAGCAGGGAAGAACTAAGCAGTAAGAGCAGGGACTGGAGGACGGTAGCAGTCAGAGAGGCGGTAATAGTGGTTGGGAGGGAGCGAGGGATCAGCAACAGCGAGCTGGCGAATGCGTTAGGGATAGACCCCTCGCAGTGACGAGGAGAGTAGAGGCCGCTCGGGCACGCGAGACGGAGACTCCCGAGTTGAAGCGGCTTCGCAAGATGCTGAGACCGAAGGCAAATGGATAATGTCAATGAAGTCAAGCCTGACCCCTATTTTGGCGCGAGAGACAGCGGAGCGAAGCGACGCTGGGTGGTGATACGGTCAGTTATGGTGGCCGGTTTGGCCCGGAATACGCAGTCAAAACCTGAGGCTTGAAGATTCCTTGCGGCCCAAGAAGCGGTACGCGTACTCCGTCGATCCGGAATCCTTCAGCCAGAAGAGTCCGAGGTAGGACGTCGCCGTATCGAGATGTTTGTTCCTCGAGCCACTCGAACGCAGCCATTCTGATTCGAGTATCTAGTGCCCTGTCAAACACTGTCACTCCATCGCCAAAATTGTGGCCAGCCCTGCTCTTGCAATACTAGTCCGTCTAGTACGTAGCTTAGATCCTAGTCGTAGAGAATGGCAATTTTGCAGGACCGGCCTGTGGCGGGAATTACGAAAACGAATGAGCCGGCGAATCAATCAAATGTCAACGAAGTCAAGCCTGACCCCTTGGGGGCGCAGGGCACTAGTACATATGTGGCCACACCTCGAAGGCTGACCAAGGAGATGCCGTCGTCGCATCCAAATGCGCATAGAGTACGCTGACATATGGCAACCAAAGACGACGTTGGGATGCGCTTACAATTCTCTGATAGTCAAGTCGATTGCGTAGAAGACGCCATTTGGTGCCGGCGAAGCTCGAGAGGACAAAGTCGATTGCTAGAATCCCATCGAAGGGAGGATGTGCCAGGCGCGGGGAGTCGATGAGGAGTAGGCCGTCAAAGTGAGGCTTCCTGCACGCACCTTGCAGGTGAGCATCGAGTTCACGGCCACCGAAACTGAAATGGTAGCGCGGGTGCGCTGGCTTTGGGAGACTGCACGGGCCGATATGCCGGTCGAAATGCCAAGCCTGAAGAACGGGCGGGCCGTTCTTGCGAAGCGCCTTGAGAACGATTTGGACATCGTGGCGACGCAGTGGATCCTTATCAACAGATTGAAGGCAAAATCCTTCGACGTTTACATCTAAGCGACAATCGAAGTCCGGTACTTTCGGCTTGCATTTGACGTCAGTTCCGACCCGCAATGTCAGCCCCGACATCGTATATCCCCACCGATCCCCGGAGCCCGTTAGGCAGGATGCACTTGCCTTATCAAGTGGGCTAGTATCGAGGCATATTCCCTCGCCATTTAGAATCAGGGCGAATTGCCGAAGGCCATTCGCTATTTCCTTTCTTACACTGTCAAACTTGCTCATTGATTTTTGGTTGGCTGCCTTTTTGGGAGCGCCTTCGCACGGTCAGCCTCGAGTGAATCGAGCGGCCTCTCGAGGTTATGCTTGCTCGGACGGCGAGCTACGTCCTCGCAGACATAAAGTCGATCGTGCCATGGCTTTAAGTCCGTGGTTGACAGCATAAACCCATCGATCGGATCAAGCGGTTTCTTCAAACTTTGACAGATTGTAGTAAATCTAGAGCTGTTGCCTTGTGCAATGGGTTCCGCTGGGCGCAGCTCGCCATAACCAAACTTATCCTTAAGCGCGGCGACCCTTTCTGTTGCAGTGAGTGAGAGTATCGGAGTAATATCCGGGTCTGCCGATTTCCACCACTGTTCAATCGCTAGCCACCACCATCTGTTCCACGTATCTGAAAAAGGTCCGCTATAGCGCGCTAAGAGGTCGAGCTTCGCAGGTAGCTTACTCTTGCGGAGCGACGCTGTATTCAAGCCAAGTCTTGAATACAGTGTGTCCTCGTCAATTAGTGGTCCAGGCTTCTTCACTATCTCCTCGAACACATATCTCGAAAGCACGTGGACTGGAGTCTTCTTAAGACTCGGTTTGAACTCTTCACCAATACGAATATCTAGTTCGATTGTTGACGGCGGGCGCAAGACGTTCGTCCAAAAGTCAGAGTTCCGTGCGTACTTTGATATGTTGGTGTACGCAGAGGCGAAGGAAACTAGCTGAGCTGCCGCTGGTGGATCATAGTCGTCTAACTGCTCTTTATCGAGAACAAGGTCGAAAAGGTCGTGACTCGCTAGATCTTGATCAAAGGATCGCGCCAGCTTGCTGGTTATGGAGCATAGTATGATTGGGAATTCCTTGAGCTTGCGTTCCGCCATCATTGACCGGAGCTTACTCGCCACAAGTTGGGCATTATAGTCAATTGCCTTCTCAACCTTCTGTGCATTTTGGTCTAACCGAAGGTCTAATAGCAGACCATTCAACTTCGACTTCTGTAGCCTTCTTTGGATCTCCTCAATCTGAGCCGCGAAGGGCAATGGTACAGACACACTAGTTTCCAGTCGACCTTCCGAGCGCGCTAACCGGTTTAAGGCGAGCTCAAGCTCGGCAGGATTGTCATCGATGCAGAGGTAACGGATCTTCGTTGTCATAGACTAGAACCTTCCGCCGCCGAAAGCTCGATTCGGAAGCATGTCACAAAACCCTTAGGAGGCTCGCTCAAGTAGATTTCTCCGCCATACGCAGACAGGATATCGCGAACGATTGTAAGACCAAGTCCTGTGCCGGTTAGTTCATCCTTGTCGGTGGAAGTCGAGTGGGTCGTTGTAAAGAAGGCCTCAAAGATCTGATCTTGATGCTCTTTTGGAATTCCAATTCCGTTGTCCGCGAACTCGAGGAAGATTCGATCAAGTTCGCGCCCCGCACGAATTAGAATTCTGCCACGCCCGTGATTAGGACTCATTCTTATAGCCTTCAGTGCATTCGTGAGCAAGTTTCCCAGGATCGAGGCCCACTCAGAAGAATGCATCGGCTTAGTAAGTAGATTTTCCTCAATCTCGTCGTCCGAGTCAAAAGCTACCCCGCGCCGTTCTATGGCATGCTTGAACTGTTTCATAAAGCTAAATAGCGTATCGCTAAGATCTTGAACCTCAAGCTCACGTCTTACATTCGCAGAAATCGCTGTATCGAAGTAACCAGCATAAGACCGCAGAAGTTCCAACTCAGACTCAAGCGTGGGAAGGATCTTCTTCACTGCCGGATGCGATCCATATTGGTCCAGCCATTCTTTGAGAAGATTCCGCAGATGTAATAGGCGAACTCGGACCTCATGTGTGAACACCCCAATAGTCAGCCCCAAACCTGCGAGGACCCTTAGCATTGCATTTTCATGGATCAACACTTGTCCGGCAGTTCTTACACTGCGAGCAGCGTCCCGCACGGCGGCGATTGAAGGCGAGACACTTCCTCCTGGTATTGTGCCTGATGATCTCTCGAGTTCATCAGCGGCTTTTTCCAAATCACGAGCAGCCTCAGAAAGCAATTCGTTGGGAATCCTTACTCGTTTTGATTTGAATCCCCGTTGCCCCGCTCGCTGTTTTGTTTCTCTGGCGCTAGCAATACGTAGCGCAGATGCAATCAAGGATGACGAAATGAAACCAACGAGTTCCTGGTACGCAGCGTTGTTTGCGAGTCCTTCGCGGCTTGAAGTCTCCTCGAACTGCTCACCATCCGGGTCAGTGACCTCCACGAAACCGAACCAGTTGTTGTTTGCGATAGGCGGGAGTACGGTCCGCCTGCGGTACTCTTCGTCGAGACCAAGCCAGTCGTTCCTCGGCTCGCCATACGGAAAGACGCGAAATCCGTTTCGGTATAGTCGTATCCCGCCTTGCTCTGCTGCGAGGTTTCTAAGTCTAGAGAGCTGTTGTCCGGGAACTAATTCTGAAGTCCAAATAAAGTAATATGCTTTCGCATGAACTCGTGTGATGTGCGCGAATGTCTGTTTAGGATCTTCTTCGTCCGGGCTAAGAATTGCCCTGTGGTCAAGTCCGTAGCGTTCGCTGACGAGACGCCAGCTGCCATGTCCTGTTGCGTCAACTGTAGCCGTGACTTCAGCCACCGCGTAGTCGAAAACCATTTTCTCCCCGCTCGCAACTTCGACATCTTTGCCGTTCGTCCGGCGCAAACACGTAACTTTGAATCCGGAATCAGGTTCTCTCCCGCTCGGAAGCCTCTTGCGTTTTGACAGTGGATAGGGCTGGGTCAGTTCAGCAATAAATCTGTACACCCGAGTAATCTGAGCATCTGTCCAAGCTTCTCTGAGCTTTCGAATCTTTAACGTTGTTCCTTCAACGCGCTCCTTCGGCACATCTCGTATCTGGCTAGGTATAACAACTAAATCAACCTCGCGTTCGAAATCGCTCCAATCGATTAGAACGCTTAACGCGTTGTCAGAATTCTCCGTCTGAGTAATTAGTTCTAGCTGCACCCCGAGCCTCTGTGCCGCAAATCTCCCGATGCCTTTTCGGCCAGCCCGCCGACGGCCGTATCTCGGGGAGGTCGGTTCATGGATTTTCTCCGTGGATGCAAGCCGCATGAAGCCATTAATCAGCTGTTCACGAGTCATCCCCAAACCATCATCTACGATTAGAAGTTCCCCGCCCGGCTCCTCCGTTCTCGAGAAGAGAAGTCTAACCTCGCGCGAGTCAGCGTCGTATGCGTTTTTCACAAGTTCAGAAACGGCAGTCTCCTGACGTGCTACAAGCTCTTTGCCTAAGCGACTAATCAGTCCTGAATCAGCCGTAAAGCGGACGTTGTCAGGATCGAGCGTAGCAAGCTTCGAGGATAGTCCCAGTATTCGACCGTAGTCTGGATCTGGCCTTTCCAGAAGGGACTTGAGCTGCGATAGCAGTTTCTTTTGGTTCAGCCTATCCGTCATTATCCAACTTGACCTGTTGCCGACGACTTCGAAGTAGCTGCAATAGAGTTCGAAGGCTCTCTAGAACCTCACAGGGTAGAATCTCAGGAAGCGCGGATGCAAGTAGCAAATCTGCGGCGGCCGTCGCCCCAGCGAACGATCCTTGACGGAGCAACCGGTCGATAATAGCTAAGGTTCTGTTTATGGAGTCCGGTGACACAGCGCGAGGAAGGAGAATCTGAATACTGTTTGCCTCTCGAATTTCGTGTTTCAGCACACCAGCTCCGTAGCTACGTCCTTCAATCTCAGCCGATATCTGACTAAATGAGCTGAGCACCGAAATCGCGGCCAGTTTGGCCTGATGCGTTGTTACGTCCGGACGAAAATAAACCCGATGAATCGTGTTAGTGGAATTTACGCCACAATTATTCAAAACCAAACGAGGGCCGTTGTGTTGCATGTAAGGTAGAAATGCGTCTGGCGCTTGTCGATCGTCGGGGATGCGCCAATCAATTCGCTTCGAAAAAGTTACGTTCTCCGCACGAGTATGCTCCGGAACGGCATCGAAGTAGCGATCAACGGGTTCACAACCCGAACGCGCGTCGACAAGAAGACAACGACTGCCACGCTTTTGTGCAGATGAGAAATCGCGTTTGAGAAGCTTGAGCCCTTGGGCAATCGACGCTTTCGCGAGGATAGGTCTGAGACCACACATCGGGAGATGATGTTGACGGGCGATGGCGTCATTGACAACGAAGAGTCTGTTGTCGCCTGTGACTATTCCGATTGCTATACGAGCTAAATCGCCGAGTCGCCTCGCTTCAATTGCTGCCCCCACACGGCGAAAAGATGAGAGAGATGCATCGGACGTCAGAGCCAGAACCGAACGCCCGTTCAGTTTTGCCGGGGACCATGTCGTCTTACCCCACTGCTTCAGGAGTTCGGCGCATTCAGTTAGATCTCGTGCCGACACGACTTCTACCGCACTGCTCCCTTCGACGCCGAAACCATCGCATAGGAGAATCTCTGTCGTTTCACTCGCACCATCGCCTAAAAACAGTCTCTCTTGCAGTGAGACCACTGCAATACGTTGGAAGCGCCGCGCCAACTCGTGAAGGAGCGGTTTGGAGTAATCCGCATTGAGGAGGCTGCCAGGGAGGAGCCAAGCCATACGGCCCTTTGGCAACAAGAACCGTAGGCTGTGAAAGACAAAATAGGCCCAAAGGCTCGCCATCCCTGAAAGACGAAAAGCTTCGTCGTAGCCTACCTTGGAGGCCCGAGCGCGTTGGATTTTGAACATATTGTGGTGAGATACGTACGGCGGGTTGCCTATCAACACGTCGAAGCCCGATACAGAAAAATTCGACGGCGCTAAAGTAAGGAAATCGGCCTTCAGAAAATGCTGATCATCCGCCCCGGAAGCCAGTAGCGGGACCAAAGAATTCTTAAATGCGGAGAGTGCCACATCGCAACCGAATATCTGCTGCCAAGGCTCCGGGGCTCCAATGGCAGCGAAACCATCGCGGAGTGCTGACAGGAATCCACAATCCCCGAAGCTCGGTTCCAACACACGCTCTCCAGGTGTCCGTACTGCCCAGCTAACGAGCAACGAGCTAATGGCAGGTGGTGTGAAGTAAATTCCGCGACGCTTTTTGAGATCGGTACGCTTTGTGCCCATCAAGTAATTAGTGTCGTGACGAGATGCAGCCTTGTAATTCGGGGCTTCAGCGATGACTAACTTGTGATCCGGGTCAGTTGCTACGAAACGGCCTCTAGACTCTGTGCGAGATAACGGTGCTACCGTTTCAGTTTCTTATCTCGGCTGGCCGCAGCGCTTTTACTTTTGAAATCACTTCGCCAATTCGAGCCAAACGTCCTTCCTTAAATTCGGGGCTAGGATACTTTTCATAGTCCTCAATTCTACTCTTAGAATACCTTAGAGATTCCAGGATTACGTCAAAGTCGTCTTTTGTAAGCAGTTCGCTCATGCCAGCACCTGCAATCCTTTCAACCAGTCTCTGCTGCGGCAAAATGTAGAACGTCGACAGCATTGTACAGATTTCGTTCGGACAGGTCTAACGATGGGTGGCGACGAAGGCTCGTGCCGGAATACAGGGCATTGTCGAGCCAACGAAACGCGTTAGTTCTGACAAACAGCATAGGAGGGGTCAGGCTTGAGTTTCTTGCAATGTTACGCTTCGCGGCGATAGCATCTGCTCCATTATGCCTCGAAAGCCACTTATCGAAATCGGGGGAGGGCTCTATCACGTCATTACCGTGGGAATAATCGCCGAAAGATCTTCCGCTCTCACGACGACTACCTGAAATTCACCGGCATTCTTCAACAGCAGAAATCGAAGCTGCCCTTTCTATCTCTATGCCTACTGTCTGATGCCCAACCACGTTCGTCTCCTGATTGAGATGCAGGACGATCCGGTTAGCCGGATCATGCAAAGAGTGCTGACCAGCTACAGCCAGTACCACAACCGCAAGCACACCCGGATCGGACACCTTTTTCAAGGACGCTACAAATCGATTCTCCGCCAGACGGATCGGTAAGCCGAGCTATCGATCGCGCAGAAACTGGCGGCCGAGGATAAGAACGTCGAGGTACTAGCCGCCACAGGCGTTGGGAAAACTGCTGACTTCCTCGTGAATGGAGTCAAGGCTGAGTTGAAGTCCTTGGGAGAGGCGGCAACAGCAGGTACAGTGAAGAACAGGATTGCCGAGGCGATTGGGCAGGGAGAAGGCAGCGAGTCTTGAGAAACATTGAGCCAGGGCGCCTGTCAATAGATGTGAGAATGGATCATCACAGGCAAGCCGCCCTCAGGCGTTGACAAGCGTCTTGGCGTCTTTGGACAGCCTCATTATCCTCACTCCTCTCAGGGTGGCTTACTTCAATCGCTACCTGATAACATCCCTCCGATGGCGAGAAAAGGAAGCATACTTGTAGTCGATGACGAAGAGGTAATGCGGGACGTTCTTGGAAGGCTGCTCATGTCCGAGGGCTACCAGGTCGACCTCGCCAAGACGGGCGAAGAGGGACTCGACAAGTTTCAACAGCAGACCTACGACCTTGTGTTGCTCGATGTATCAATGCCCGGCATCGGCGGCCTTAGGACACTCGAGGAGCTTCTCAAGATCGACGCCGAAGCCGTCGCCATAATGATCACCGCCTATGCTTCGTTCGACACCGCGATTGCGGCATGGCAGCGCGGCGCCTTCAACTGCATAAAAAAGCCGTTCGACAATAAAGAAATCCTCAAACTGGCCGCGGCCGGAATAAAGCGCAGACGAAAGGACGAAGAGCGCAGGGCTCTCAGACAAACGCTGAAGCGCAGCACCGAGCGCAGAGAGTTTGTCGCCAGGAGCAACAAGATGCTCGAGACCCTGGCGTTCGTCGAGCAAGTGGCCCCAGCCAGAACCACCGTGCTGATAACTGGCGAAAGCGGCACCGGCAAGGAGTTGATCGCGCGCGCTATTCACAATCAAAGCACCCGCGCGGATCGTCCCTTCGTTACCGTCAACTCGGCGAATCTGCCTGCCGAGTTGCTCGAGTCCGAACTGTTCGGCCACGTGCGAGGCGCCTTCACCGGGGCGCTGGCGTCGAAGAAAGGCTACTTTGAAGTTGCCGACGGCGGGTCGATCTTCCTCGACGAGATAGGAACCATTTCGATGGAGACGCAGGCGAAGCTTCTTCGTGTCATCCAGGAACGAGTCTTTATTCCGCTTGGAGAGACAACCGAACGCCAGGTCGACGTGAGGATAATCGCAGCCACTAACACCGAGCTCAAG
This sequence comes from Blastocatellia bacterium, assembly GCA_023265195.1. Lineage (GTDB taxonomy): Bacteria > Acidobacteriota > Blastocatellia > UBA7656 > UBA7656 > QHVH01. The sequence goes on from JAHFUG010000030.1 coordinate 23,082, forward strand.
CAAGCCGTCGAAGAAGGTCTTTTCAGAGAGGATTTGTTCTACCGGCTCAATGTCATTTCGATAAACCTGCCGCCGCTTCGCGAACGCAAGGAAGACATTCTCCCGTTGGCGAAGCATTTTATCGCCAAGTACGCCGCCGAGAACAACCGGGAGATATCGACCGAGTTGGATCCTGAACTGCTGTCTGTCCTGGAAGCTTATAATTGGCCCGGCAATGTGAGAGAACTCGAGAACCTCGTCGAGCGCGCAGTGATAATAGCCCGAGGCGATCATATCGAACGCGTCGACATCAGAGAAGAAGTCCTCAATCCGAAAGAGCGCGGTTCACACGGCGCGCAGCACCTTTCAACGAGCATCGACCTCTCGCGCGGAATCAGTTTTTATGACGAGGTGAGCAAATTTCAAATCGAGTTGATTCAGCGGGCTCTGGAAATCACCGGAGGGCATCAGTCGCGCGCCGCGAAGCTGCTCGGTATGAACACCACGACCCTGAACAGCAAGATCAAGTACTATCGGCTGCGTCCGTGATCCCTGGATCGGTTACAACCGAAGCGTGAACGGCGCGGAGCGGTCCGGTCCGATGACCACTACTATCTGGTTGTCCGCTTCGGTCTTCAGGTTGAGCTTCTTCGCTTTTCCTCTGGAGCTGAGAGCGCCGGTCGTTGCGTCAAAGTCAAATTGCCGATCCAGAATCCGCCCGTTGACCTCCACCTGCGCCGTTGCATTGAAGCCGATTCCAGTGATAAGCAGCGATTTCCCCTGATAAGACGCCGCGGTGACAACAACTCTGGGCGCTTCGACGGGAGGCGCATAGTTGTAGACGACGAGCGCGAAATCCTGATCCAGATCAATTCCGTTCCCTGGCGCCCCGTCGCCGGCCACATTGAAAGCCCTGACGGTGATTGTGAAGTTTCCCTCAACACCCGCGGGAATGAGATCGGGACGAAGGTACACCGATTCGACGTTGTTCAGCCGGTCGGGTTCGCCGCCGGGAACCGAGAACTCGCCGTTGAAATTGTTGCCTCGGTACAATGTCGTTCCGTTTATGCTGACTTCGAGATCCAGATCGTTGACCCACGGCGAACCGAGAACCGTTCCAGGCGCGTCGGTCCACGCGAGCGTCACCCTTAGTGGGCGAGATCGATCCGCGAGAGAACCGCTTACTTGAAACGTCTGACCGCTCTCCTTAAGCAACTCGGTCTGATCCACCAACAATCGTTTGGTTTCATCAAAGGCTTGCGACAGATCGAGCAGCCCCCATCCTTGCCGGTCGCTTGGCAGGTTCCCGCCTGCATTAGCGCCGGTCAGATAGGAGGCTGAGTTCGCGAGGTAAGCCTTGGTCAACGCCGGAGACGGCGTTCTTTCCGATTTCTTGAAGAACTGCCTTAGAAGAGCCGCCGCGCCTGAAACATGCGGGGCCGCGAGGCTCGTGCCTGACGACCATGTATAAAGCGGGTAAATCGACTGATCGGGCGACAAACCCGGGCATAGCCCCGCGGCATTGAAGAGGCTGGACAGTGAGATTGCGCCACAGACGTGCGTGCCCGGCGCGGTTATGTCCGGCTTGCTTCTTCCGTCCGCCACCGGCCCACCTGAAGAAAATCTCAGTATCTCCAGAGCGTTGTTCGCGCCGTCCGGCCCAATGGCGCCTTTGCCGTCAAGATCGCAGGAATCGGTTCCTTCTGGTCTGTAGTTCTCGCTTGCCGCAACCGAGATGACGTTCTTAGCCGACGACGGCGAGCTTATTCGTCCTCCCGGTCCGGAGTTTCCCGCGGAAAACACGAAGGTCATCTCTTGATTGCCCGCAACGCCGGGCTGCGCGTCCCGAACGAGCCAGTCGTACTCCTGAGCCGTGGCGTCATACAGGTTCCCGGTTTGTCCCCAACTGTTGCTCGATATTCGCGCGCCGGCCGCGTAAGCCGCCGATGCGACGGCGGTGAAGCTCAACAAGGGCGGAATCTTTCCGTCGTTTCGAAAAATGCGCGAGCTGCCAAGGAACGCGTGAGGCGCAACGCCCAGACCGAAGTAGTAGCCCTTATCGTCTAATCTCCCGCTTGCGTTTGATCCGGCGGCGACCGAAGCCACAAGCGTGCCGTGGCCGAGCCTGTCATCCATCTGGAGATCTTCGGCGTAGTTCAGGGCATAGACGACGCGGCTGCTCCCATCCACGTCGAGAAAGTCCGGATGCAGCCGGCTCGCATCGGTAGACCCGCGATCGAGGCCGGTGTCCGTCACGTCTATGATCGCGTTACCGGCCGCGTCGAGGCCAACCCTTTTGAGCCAGTCCATGTAACCCGGCCCCCGCGGCTGTGTTCGGTCCGAGCTGAGATTACCGGCGACGATTTGAGAGCTTCGCTCGTCCAGCAATTCAGGCTCATGATGAGGAGAGATGAACAGCACTTGAGAGAGAGCGGCGATGTTCAATAGTTCTCCGGTAGGTACGAACGCCGTAACGACGGTGAACATCGAGAAGCTTCTCTGAGCTACATCGGGCGACAAAGCCACACCTTTGATCCGATCCAAAGCCGGCGACAAGTCACTCGCGGTGGAAAGTTCAATCTCGACGACGGCGGCTTCGGCCCCGGCTTGAACCTGTTCATCGAAGGCCGGCGAAATCTTCATAATCGGATCGACGCGACCCATCCATACAATCGGACGATCATCTCTTTCGGATTGATCCGTGTGCAGCGCCGCCACGCGCCTGAGCGCTTCGGCGTCAGCTCTAATGAGATATGAGTTATTGGGAATATAGCCTCTGACCGCGGCCCCCGATGCTTTGAGTTCGCGCATCCATTCAGCCATAACAGGTCCGCGAAATTGAATCAGCCGTAGCTGCCCGCCATTGCCCGAGGACGCGGGTATTAACGTTCCTTGCGAGGAGTCTTCAATCCAGGTGTCCCGACCGGCTTGAGTCCTGGTGTCCAGCGCGCCTCTTGCAAGCAGAATCAACCTGGGATCATAGCTGACATGAGTTTCGTTAGGACGGCCGCCGCCAGCCCGGCCGGCAATCGCGCCCAGGGATAACGGCAGGACGATCGCTAAACAAAGAAGAAAGAATCTCATAAATTGTGGGTTACGTCCGATCGCATAGGAGCCGGTGGAAGCGTTGGCGTTTGAACCGCAAAGCAAGGGGATTATAACCAGCGCGACTCGCGTTCGCCAGCCATGCTGATATATGATCTTCGCGCTGCAAATGTGATCTGCGCGGCCTGTGGGCCTGGATTTGCCGCGCGCGAAATGGCAAGTTTGTTCTGAAGCCATCTGGATTATCGGGAGTCGGGGATATGAAGACACTATCAGTCACTCGAGCATCAGTTGCTTTTGCAACGGCGCTGCTTATTGGCGGAACATCGCTGTCGGCGCGGAACGTGAGCGCCGCCGCAACCTGTCCCGCACTCGAACCGTCAGGCCGAATCGGCGAGGTCGTTGAGGCCGCCGGCGCGCCTTTTCCGCAGCGGCGACGCTCCAGGCGAGTGGCCGTCTCTCGGCTCATTCCGGTTGGAACTCAGTTAAAGGTGAGACTCAAGAATTCAATCTCCAGCAAGAAGGCGTCGGTCGGCGACAGATTTACCGCGGCCGTGATCAATCCTTCCCGTTATGAGGGCGCCAATTTAGCCGGCCACGTGGCGCGGCTCAAGGAATCAGGCCGAGTCAAGGGGCATACGGAAATGGTGCTGGCTTTTGATTCGGTAACCCTTGCCGGCGGCAAGCAGGGCCCTCTTCACGGCCAGGTGTTGCGCATCTATGACTCCGAATCGGTAAGGACAGTCGACGAAGAAGGACACATCGAGTCGGCCGGCCGCGGCAAGCAAACGCTAAAGCGAAGCGGCATTGGCGCGGTTGCCGGAGCGGTTATCGGAGGCCTGGCGGGCGGCGGCAAAGGAGCGGCGATCGGTACGATCGTGGGAGGCGCCGCTGGAGCGGGCTCGATCGCGATTACCGGCGGAAAGGAACTCAAGTTGGAGCCAGGGACGGAAATGCTGGTTAAGGTAACTTCAAAATGACGGCGGCAGGGTATGAGGGTTGGATCAATGCAATCAAATGGGCGGTCACATCTTATGAAAGGGAAACGCGGATCGCGAGTTCTTGAGATTCTGCTGTTACCGGTAATAGCGAGTCTATCATTTCTCATCGCCGTAGGTCAGATTCAGTTTGACAAGCCAAAGGCCGCCAAACCGTTGCCTAACCCCTCCATAATTGGAGCCGGGCGAGACGATCTAAAAGCCATCGTAAAACAGATGTTCGAGACCCGGGAGATACCTCTCGATAAAGAAGACTGTAACCAGAAGACGGGGGACTGCACGTTGCTCTCGAAGCCCGTTACGTTCATCAAGGGAATAACCACCAGGAGTCAACTCGAGCACTATTGCGACGTTCCGACCGCGTCCGTGAGGAACTGGTCGAAAGGGCGATATGTGCTTCGTATCGAGATCAATCCCGCCTCTCCGAAGACGTCTCAAGTTGGGGTGTACGCGAAGTTCGACGGCATGTCGGATAGCGGCGCCGGCAGCGAATGGATTCCTCTTTCTTCCAAAGGGCTGCTCGAGGACGGCATACTCAGATGCATCGACGAGCGGGCCAGAGGCGGAGATTGCAAGGCGGATGAGAAGTAGCCGGCGTCACGGTGTCAGTTGCTTCAGCTTCGCCAATTAGCTTCGTCGTCCCGCCTTCAGGGTTTCCATTGTTACGTCCGATACGAGATTCCGCCTGAAGCTGTTGGAGTTTGGCCCTTCGTACTTGGCAAAGGAAAGCCACCTTGGAGTGCGGCGGCTTGTCGCCGCTTTTGGGTAGTGTCTTAGAGTCGCGTCGTTATTGATGAGACACACAGGGTGGGGAGGAAGCCCTACCTACCGCACCAGAAATACCCCCAACGGAGAGACTGTGTGGAAATCCCAAATCCCACCCACGGAAGAGGCTGTGTGAAAAGTCGATCAAGTTTTTAAGTCAGAAAAATCGTGCTTCACATTTGACTCGTAACGCATTTTTCGGACTAGCCCATGTTTACCCCATCCGCGAAGAATCGACTGGGTAAGTGTTGAGAGGAATGAGAGCGAAGGGGAAAAAACCGGAAAAACGTAGTGTAACAAATCTGGCAGCAATAGTCAGTTTA
>JAHFUG010000245.1:0-5873 GCA_023265195.1 Blastocatellia bacterium
GGTATTCCCAGGCCGCCGATGAATTCGGGCAAGCCGCCCGCGACGCGAAAGGTCAGACTCTGCTTCGAGCGGCGTTGGGGCAGGCTCGCTCGCTGCTCGCCCAGGGAAAAGACACCGAAGCAAAGACCGTCATTCGCCGGTTACAATACGGCGGCGGCTCGCGATTGACGGCCGATGAGTTGGCGCTCGTCGCGCGAATATTCGTTCTCGAGGAAGGGTACAAGGAGGCCAACGAGCGATTTCAAGACGCTCGCGAAGTAGACCCGCAATGCCTTGACGCCTTCATCGGCCAGGGTGAGTTGCTCAGCGAGAAGTACCAGTTTGGAGACGCGGCCAGCCTCTTCGTCGACGCGTTGAAGATCAATCCCAACTCCGCCGACGCGCACAGCGGACTCGCCGAGTGCCGCCGGTATGAATCGAGCGACGCGTCTTCGGCGGAAGTTTCAAAAGCTCTCGAGGCTAATCCGAACCACGTTCGCGCCCTGACACAGCGCGCCTGGCGCGAGCTCGAAACCGACAAACAGGACATGGCCGCGGAGTCGGCGAAGAAGGCGCTGGCGATCAACCCCAACTCCGTTGACGCGATTGCGGTCGGCGCGGCCATTGCATACCTGCAAGACAACAAGACGGAATCGGAGTCTCAGATCAAGCGTGCTCTGTCGATCAACCCTTCGGCCGGCGAGGTCTACGCCACGCTTGGCCATTTCGCGGTCATAAACAGGCGCTACGCCGACGCCGTCGAGTTCGGCAAGCGCGCCGTCGAGTTGGCCCCTCGCCTGTGGCAAGCGAGAACCGAATTGGGCATCCAGTTGTTGAGAGTGGGCCGCGAAAGCGAAGGCAGATCGGAACTCGAGCGGGCGTTCGCGGGAGACCCTTACAACATCTGGGCCAAGAACTCGCTGGATCTGCTCGACTCGATGAGCGGATTCCGCGATACGCTGCAAGGCGATTTCCTCATCAAGTGCGATCCTAAAGAGAGCGACGCGCTCTCCGGCTATGCATCCGAATTGTTGGAGGAGGCTCATAAGAAACTCGCCGCGAAGTACAAGTTCACTCCGCGCGCGCCGATCACCGTGGAGATTTTTCCTAATCACGATGACTTCGCGGTGCGTTCGCTTGGATTGCCCGGGCTCGGCGCGCTGGGGGTCTGTTTCGGCCAGGTTATCGCAATGGACAGCCCTTCCGCGCGCGAGGCGGGCCACTTCAACTGGGGCAGCGCACTCTGGCACGAGTTCACGCACGTTATCACATTGCAAACGAGCGCGTATCGAATACCGCGATGGTTCTCCGAAGGCCTGTCCGTGTATGAGGAACGCCGCGCAAGACCGGGCTGGGGTGACAACTGGACGATCGATAACTTGAAGGCGTTCTCGGGCGGACGATTCGTCAAGCTCATCGACATGGAAGCAGCTTTCACGCGCCCAAAAACTCCCGACGGCGTGCCGCTTGCCTACTTTCAGGCTTCACTTATATGCGATTTCATCGACGAGCGGTTTGGGTTTGACGCGATCCTCCGCATCCTCTCGATGTACAAGGAAGGCGTGAAGACAAAAGAGGTCTTTCAGCGCGCTCTCTCAATCAAGCTGGAAGACTTTGACCGCCAGTTCAACGAGTACGTGACGGCCAAAGCCAAACCGTACATAGAAGCGGTTGGCGCCGGGCCCGCTGCCGCGCGAGGCGCATCCAAGGACGCTTTGCTGAGCATGCTCCGAGGCAATTCCAACGATTATTTCGCGCGCTTGAAATTGGGGTCGATTTACAAGACCGAGGGCGATGCTGAAAAAGCGATCGAGCAATTCCGCCGCGCGATCGAGCTATTTCCCTTTTACGCGGCCGAGGGCAATCCCTACAGCGAGCTCGCGGACGTCTACGAAGCCCGTGGCCGGAAGACCGAAGCCGCGGCCACCGTCGCTGCGCTTTGCGCGGTCAATGAAACCGGAATCGAGCCGTTCAAACGGCTCGCGAGACTGCGGCTCGAATTGGGCGATAAGGCCGGAGCCGCGGAGGCGCTTCGGGCCACGTTCTACATCTATCCCTTTGACGCCGCCTTGCACAAGATGGCCGGCGATGTTTATCTTGACCAGGGGAACCCGCAGGCTGCAGTGAAAGAATTCGGTTGCGTTGTCGCGCTAAGTCCCGCCGATCCCGCTCAAGCGCACTATGACGTCGCCCGTGCGTTCGTGGCCGCGGGCAAGACCGCCGAAGCTCGGCGCGCGGTGCTCAAGTCGCTCGAAATCGCGCCTGGATTCGAGAAAGCGCAGGAGTTGTTGCTCAAACTGAGGCGAGGCGGAAATCCTCCGCTTTGAATCAAACGGCATGAAAGTAAAACCTCTTATCGTCTCATTAGCTCTCGTGCTCGGCGCCGCCGCGATTCCCGCCGCGCCGCAATCGACGCCGCGTCAATCCGACGATCCTCGGCTTGGCGAGCGAAAAGACGTATCGGATAAGTACCTGCTTGCGCGAATCCGGTTCGGCCCGGCCCCGAGTCCATACGATCATCTAGGAGACGGGCCGGTCGAGTGGTCTCACGACTATCCGTACTCGGGGCAGCACCTTGCCAAGATATTGTCCGAGCTGTCAAAGACGCCGGTGAATCTCGACACCGACGAGTACATATTCAGCTTCGCGGATCCGAATCTATTCAAGTATCCGTTCGCCTACCTTTGCGAGGTCGGCTTTATGGATCTAACCGACGAAGAAGTCGCCGGGATGCGCGAATACATGTTGCGCGGCGGCTTTATCATCGTCGACGATTTTCGAGGCCCGTATCACTACCAGAACCTCGAATACAACGTTAAGCGCGCGCTGCCGGAGTTCGAAATCAAGGAGTTGGACGTCAAGCATCCGATCTTCAACTGCTTTTTTTCGATCAAGACGCTGGACGTGGCGCCGCCGCCGATTTACCGGCGTATGAATCTGAAGCCCAGGTTCCTCGGAGTGGAAGACAAGAACGGACGGCTGATGATGATCATTAATTACAACAATGACGTGAGCGATTACTGGCAATGGTCGAACGATCCGTTTCAGCCGATCGACGACACCAACGAAGCGTACAAGTTCGGAGTGAATTACTTGTTCTACGCGATGACGCATTGAGCTGAGGAGACTGATGGCTACAGACACTGTCGCGGTTATCAAGGAAGACGAACTGCTGGAGAAACTGATCACCGCCCGCGCGCAAATACTGCGCGAGGTGAGGAAGGTGATCTTCGCGCAAGATGAAGTCGTCGATCAGGTTCTGATTTCGCTCTTCGTCGGCGGCCACTCGCTGGTCACCGGCGTTCCGGGCCTGGCGAAGACCTTGTTGATCCGCACCGTAGCTAACGTGCTGGATCTTTCGTTCAAGCGCATTCAATTCACGCCGGACCTCATGCCTTCGGACATAACCGGCACGGACGTTATCGAAGAAGATCGAACCACGGGCCGCCGCGAGTTCGAGTTCATTCGCGGCCCTCTCTTCGCTAACATCATCCTCGCCGATGAGATCAACCGGACGCCGCCGAAGACCCAGGCCGCGCTGCTCGAGGCGATGCAGGAGGGCAATGTCACGGTTCAGGGCGAAACCTATCAGTTGCCGAGGCCGTTCTTCGTGCTCGCCACTCAGAACCCCATCGAGATGGAAGGAACCTATCCTTTACCCGAGGCGCAGCTCGACCGCTTCATGTTCAATATCAACATCGGCTACCTGAGCGAGGAAGACGAGGTAGCCGTTGTCAGCGCGACCACGTCGGTTCAAGATATCAGCTTCGAGCGAAGCGTAACCGGAGCGGACATCCTGAGCTTTCAACGTCTGGTCAGGCGCGTGCCCGTCGCCGACTCGGTGACTAGATACGCCGTTCGACTGGTGAGCGCGAGCCGCCCGGTCTCGAGCAGCGCGCCGGAGTTCATACGCCGCTGGGTTAACTGGGGAGGCTCGCTTCGCGCCTCGCAGTTTCTCATTCTGGGCGGGAAAGCCCGCGCGGTGATGAACGGACGCTACAACGTATCGGTCGAGGACGTGCGGGCGCTTGCGTACCCGATCTTGAGACATCGCATCCTTCTCAATTTTCACGCGGAGTCCGAGAAAGTGAAGGCCGACGACGTAGTTCGGAAGCTGATCGAGGCGGTGCCGGAACCGAGTTCGGGACTTTGAGGCGGAAGAAGAATTCGAGAAGTAAATGTACGGGCGGCTGTGGCCGACCCCTCATGACGAGAGAGTGCCTTTGAAGCGCGCGCGGGGCGGAAGCAGGGGCGGGCACGGAGGCCCGCCCGCACATTGATTTAAGTGTTCCACGGCAGTTCCTCCGCGATTCCAAAAGGAAGTTGTGTCAGGCGCTATTCAAACAACTCAACTCGGAACCCGATTCCTCACGCCCGAGGTGCTCGCGCGCATTGGCTCGCTCGAGTTGATCTCGAGATTTGTCGTCGAAGGGTTCATCGCCGGATTGCATCGGTCGCCCTTTCTTGGCTTCTCGACGGATTTCGCGGAGCACAGGCAGTACATGCCCGGCGACGACCTCCGGCATCTCGACTGGAAACTACTGGGCCGGACCAACCGCCTCTACATAAAGAAATACCAGGGCGACACGAACGCGCAGCTACACATCCTGCTCGACACGAGCGCGTCGATGTCGTATGGAAGCGGCGAGTTGACCAAGCTTCAATACGCGCAATATCTGGCTTCTTCGCTGGCCTATCTCGGCATCCGCCAACACGATTCGGTTGGGTTGATAGCGTTCGACGAAGACGTGGTCGAACACGTGCCGCCCAGGTCCAAGATAGGCCATATGCGAACGGTGCTTGGAACCATAGAGCGGCTTCAGCAGGGTCACGGCACCGCGCTGGCGGAACGGCTTCACCGCACCGCCGACTTGCTGACGCGGCGCGGCGTCATAGTATTGATCTCGGATCTCTACGAAGAACCCGAGAAGCTCATCGGCGGCCTCGAGCATCTTCGATTCAGAGGCAACGAAGTAATCGTCTTCCACGTGCTGGACAATCAGGAGATCGAGTTCGACTTCGAGGAACCCGTCGTACTCGAGGACAATGAGACCGAAGAGCAGATGCACGTGCTGCCTGACGTGCTCCGGGCCGAATACACGCGAGCCGTGCGGGCTCACATTCAGGCGCTGCGAGACGGGGCCGTTCGCAATGGAGTAGATTACGAGCTGCTGAGGACCAGCGAACCGCTCGACGCAGCGTTGTTCTCGTACCTGGGCCGAAGAGCCGAATTCGGGTAGTGGCGCTTGTGCGGTGCGGCATTGGGATCGGTACAGGAGTTGCGAAATACTTCGAGAAGCAATGCACTTCCTCGATAACGATTTCTTCGCCCGCGACACACTGACGGTAGCGCGCGATCTCATCGGAACGATTCTCGTCGTAGATGGATGCGAAGGCCGCATCGTCGAAGTCGAAGCGTACAAAGACGACGCGGCGTCCCACGCGGTGACTCGCCGCCATAAAGCGAGAACGATGTTCGACACGTTCGGCCACGTGTATGTCTATTTCATCTACGGGATGTATTACTGCCTGAATTTCACGACTGAATCAAAGGGAGCCGGGGCCGTGTTGATCCGGGCCGCCGAACCGCTCCTGGGGCTGGACGTGATGAGGGAGCGGCGGGGAACGTCCGACGTAAAAAAGCTCGCGAGCGGACCCGGCAGGTTGGCGCAGGCTTTTGGCGTAGACCTCACCTTCAATGGAGCGCCCATCGGGCATGGAATGAAGCTAAGACCTCGGAAATTCACTCCGGAGATTTCGGCGGGCGCGCGCATTGGAATATCAAAAGCGACGGAGTTGGAGTGGCGCTTCTTCGAAAAAGACAGCGCTTTCGTGAGCCGGTGAATTTCGGGCAGCCACAAAAAAGCACAAGAATCACATAACAAAAACTCCAC
>JAHFUG010000245.1:5973-11130 GCA_023265195.1 Blastocatellia bacterium
CCGAACTCCACACTCCGAATTCCGTGTGGCTACAACTTCAAACAGACGGCGAGGCCGTCGCGGATCGGAAGAATGCTTGAATACATCTCCCGAGAGGAGTAGATCAGCCGATTGAACTCACGCACGCCTTCCGTATCGGCGTCGCTATCTCCCCTCGCAACACGCCCGCCCCACAGCACGTTATCCGTGATAAACAAGCCGCCTTTTCTGATGCGAGGCGCCGCTTTGCGAAACGCCGCCGGGTACTGGTGCTTGTCAACGTCGTTGAATATCAGATCGAACTCGCCTTCGACGGAGTCGATCAGATCGATCGAGTCGCCCACCAGTATCTCTATTCGATCCAGAATCCCCGCCCTCTCGAAGTAGCCACGCGCTTCGGCGGCGTTCTTCTCGCCGCCATCGGTGTAGTAGACCCGGCCCACCGGCCCAACCGCGCGCGCGAGCCAGATTGTCGAATATCCGATGGCGGAGCCCATCTCGAAGACGCGCCTGGCGTTTATCGCTAATGCATACTGCTGAAGCACGCGCGCCACCGCCGGACCTATGATCGGTATCGAGCGCTCGATCGCCTGTTGCTCCATTTCGCTGACGACGTCGTCGCGCGGCGGCAGCAGCTCATAGGTGTACGCCTCCACGTCGTCGTCAACGAAGCCCCCGCCACTGAACCTTACCGTCATCGCTATTCACCTCCCGGCTACTCCCGTTATTCCTTATGTCTCACTGTTCCGGACGCCCGGTGACTGTACCAGACTCCTAAATAAAGTGAAATCGGCCACGGCCGCGCATGCATAAAACTGGCGCCGCGAAAAGGTATTGCCTCGCGGTCCCCTCTTCGTTGCTTGGCGGCCCTGTGGCGAAGGCGGCTCTTCGATGGATTCCGGAGACGCGAATTTGCCTCAACATTCGTTGCGGACGTGACAAAAGTGGGAGCAACCTCCGCCTCTATCAGAAGTCGTTTTGAGAAAGAGCGGGCGGCGTGATATGGTTGCGCTTCACCATTCAGTCCACGTTATTTGTCCAGTAGCAGCAAAAGGCATTGGGGTAGTTCGATGAGCGCTGACGGCAGTACCACCGCAGCCTTGCAAAGATACTTTGGCTTCTCGGAGTTCAGAGAGGGGCAGGAAGAAGTCATCAACTCCGTTCTGAGCGGCGATGATTCCATAGTCGTTATGCCGACCGGCGGCGGAAAATCACTTTGCTATCAACTCCCGGCGCTAATGATCGAAGGCGTCTCACTGGTAATCTCGCCGCTGATCGCCCTAATGAAAGACCAGGTGGATCAACTCACGGCTCGAGGCATTCCTACAACCTTCATCAACAGCTCCATCGGCTATTCGGAGGCGGCTAACCGGCTGGCAAGGATGAGAGGCGGGCAGTTCAAGATGGTCTACGTTGCTCCCGAAAGGTTTCGCAATGAAAGCTTCCTTAACACAATCAAGGAGGTGCAGGTCAAACTCTTCGCGATCGACGAAGCTCACTGCATCTCGCACTGGGGTCATGACTTCAGACCCGACTATCTCAGGCTCAGCGAAGCAGTCGGGAGGCTCGGCCGGCCTCAGGTGATGGCGCTGACCGCCACCGCCACTTCACAAGTCAGAGCGGACATAGCCAAGCAACTGGCCTTGGCTAAGCCGAGAGTGTTCATTGCCGGTTTCGACAGGCCTAACCTCGCGCTTCGGGTTTTTCATCCAGGCTCCGAAAAACAGAAGCTCGATGAGGTTCGCCGCGTAATCTCACGCGCCGGCGGATCGGGCGTCATCTACGCGGCGACCAGAAAGAGCGTCGAGCAGATCGCCACGAATTTGAAGATGGCGGGATTCGCCGCCGAAGCCTATCACGCGGGAATGGAAGACCGGGAGCGCACGCGCACTCAGGACAGTTTCATGTCCGGCAAACTCGACGCCATCGTGGCGACGAACGCGTTCGGAATGGGAATAGACAAGCCGGATATTCGGTTCGTTATTCACTACCACCTGCCCGGCTCGATCGAAGCCTATTATCAGGAGGTCGGCCGCGCCGGCAGGGACGGTTTGCCCGCCGAGTGCGTGCTCCTGTTCAACTACGCCGACACGCGCACGCAGCAGTTCTTCATAGATGGAAGCCATCCCGCTCCGGAGTTGATCGCCGAGGTCTACCGAATGCTCGCCTCTCTCAAAATAGAGAAGATCGAGCTGTCGGCGCGCGAGATCGCTCTCCGACTCAACGTAAAGAATGAGATGTCGATCGCGTCGGCTCTCGTTATTCTCGAGAAAGCCGGCCACATCGAGCGGGGCCGCGCGTCCGATTCGTTCGCTGTACTCTCCTTGAAGAAGCGAGTCGATGAGGCTCTCGGCCAGATTGACGGCCAGTCGATTGAATCCGATCTGTTGCGCCATCTTGTTTTCGACGCGGGCCTGAACGACCGCGAGACAATGGAGTTCGACGTGAGCGGGATGGCCGCGGCGATCTCCGCGGGCGAGCCCCAAATCCGGCGGGCGTTGAGCAAGCTGGCGGACCGCGGCGTCGTCTCGTTCAGAAACGCTTTCCGAGGCAAGGGCATTCGCTTCCTGGATAAGACCAGGGTCAGCACGCTCAACATAGACAGAAAGGAATTGGGACTAAGAGCGGCGGCCGAGCAGCGAAAGCTCCGCGCCATGATCGACTACTGCTACGCGGAAACCTGTTTGCGCCAGCTCATACTCCGGTACTTCGGCGACCCGAAACGAGTGAGCGCGTGTACGTCTTGCTCGAATTGCACGCCTTATCCGAAAGAGACTCCCGCGCCGGGCCGAAGCGGATCCACCGGGAAAATCGGAGGCGACTTCGCCATTGCGGGCGTGAAGGCATCGGCGGCCCGCCGAGAGCAGGCGGCCCCGGTCAATCTCGGAACGGCCCCATCGGCAAGGGCGGCGGCGGTATCCCGAGCGGACGCCGCGCGCGCATTCAAACAACCCGCCGGCGTTCAGGGGCGCGCGCTGAACCTGGACGAGACCATAGTCGTCAAGAAGACTCTCAGTTGCGTAGCCCGTATGAACGACCGCTTCGGCAAGGGAACCGTTGCCGCCGTGTTGAGAGGTTCGAAATCCCAGCAAGTGATGGACAACAAGCTGGACCAACTTTCAACCTATGGACTGCTCCGATCGATGACGCAGGAGCAGATAACCGAATTCATCAAGGCGCTGGTGGAAGCCGGCTGCATTGGAGTTAGTAAGGGATCGTATCCGACAGTCCGGCTGACGGATTACGGCCGGGAAGTTATGACGGGAAGAAGCGAGGTCCATCTCCGAATTCCCGCCTAGCGGCACAGGCCGAGCGGAAGAACGCGTCCGCTTTGTGCGCGTTGGATGAATCAATGTACGGGCGGCCGTCTCTGGGCGCCCCTCTTGAGAGACTCACTCCGTTTGGCGATATTGCGCGTCGGCAAGAAGAGGGGCGGGCACGGAGGCCCGTACAGTGATCTTCATGCTCGAGTTGAAAACCGGAAGTGGATTCTCTTTGCGCCCCTAAGACTTTGCGCCTCCTAAGAAAACGAAAGCAGGAATAATGGAAACGATAGAAACTGAACAGAACGCCTCGGGAATACTTCAACTGCACGAGAAGGGCTACGGGTTTCTCCGTCAGACTTCAAACAACCTCTTACCCGGACCCGGCGACGTCTTTGTAATGCGGAGTTTCATGGACAGGATGCGGCTGCGCGAAGGCGTTCACATCAAGGGCACTGCTGTTCCTCCGGAAGAAGCTCGCGGCAGAGGACAGTTGATGCACCTGATGCATGTTGACGAGATCAACGGCCTCAGCGTGGAGGAATACGCCAGGACTCCCGACTTCAACTCACTCACCAGCATTGATCCCACGGAACGGCTCGAGCTTTCAAAGGGCAGCAATAACATGTCGATGCGGGTGCTCGATCTAATCGCGCCAATCGGCAAAGGGCAGCGCGGCCTCATCGTCGCTCCGCCAAAGACTGGAAAGACCACTCTGATCGAAGAAATAGCCGAAGCGGTCGCCGATAACCATCCCGAAATTCATCTGGTGGTGCTGCTCGTGGACGAACGGCCTGAAGAAGTCACTCATTTGAAACGCCGCGTGCGCGGCGAGGTCATCGCGTCGTCCGCCGACCAGGGCGCGGTCGAACATCTCCAGGTGTCCAGGCTGGTGCTTGAACGGGTGAAACGCATCGTCGAGTGCGGCCTCGACGTAGTGATGCTGTTGGACTCGATCACGCGAATGGCGAGAGCTTCAAACCGGGAAACCCGCCGCGGAAAGACGATGAGCGGAGGCGTCGATTCGCGCGCCCTCGAGTTCCCCCGCAAGTTCTTCGGCGCCGCCCGCAACGCCGAAAACGGCGGCTCACTGACAATAATAGCAACGGCGTTGATCGACACGGGAAGCCAGATGGACGAAGTGATCTTTCAGGAATTCAAAGGGACGGGCAATCTCGAAATAGTGCTCGACCGAAGACTGGCCGAGCGAAGAATCTTCCCCGCGATCGACATCTCGAAGTCGGGCACCCGCAAAGAAGAAAAACTCTTCGACGCGGAGACGACTCCAAAGATCCATTTGCTGCGAAGGGCGCTGGCTGATAAAAAGCCCGTCGAGGCTATGGAGATGTTGTTGAGAGAGATGGGGAAGGACAAAGACAATCAGGAATTTCTTGCCCGATTCAGGAGTCAATAGACAAGAGGCAGTGGCCAGAAGTTAGAGGTCAGAAATCAGCAGCCGATAGCAAACCCTGTGAGCCTCTGGAGAGGCCAGTTCAAGTTTCGGACATTTCATCCGTATCGGCGCCTTCTCAACTCCGTTAGGGGTTGCATGTTTATAGAACATCAAGGGCAGCCCGATTACCGTTGCGTTAGCCTTTTCTCAACTCCGTTAGGAGTTGCATGTTTATAGAACATCGAGAACAGCCGATTACCGTTGCGTTAGCCTTTTCTCAATTCCGTTAGGAGTTGCATGTTTATAGGAAATCGCGAACAGCCGATTACCGTTGAGTTAGCCTTTTCTCAACTCCGTTAAGAGTTGCATGTTCATAGAACATCAAGGGCAGCCCGATTATCGTTGCGTTAGCCTTTCTCAACTCCGTTAGGAGTTGCATGTTCATAGGAAATCGAGAGCAGCCGATTACGGTTGCGTTAGCCTTTTCTCAACTCCGTTAGGAGTTGCATGTTTATAGGAAAT
>JAHFUG010000246.1:0-6431 GCA_023265195.1 Blastocatellia bacterium
CGATCAACTACGATCGGAATGAATTCAGCGTCAACGGAACGCGGATCAAGCGAGGCGACTGGTTGACTCTCGACGGCACGACTGGACGGGTGATCGAAGGCCAGGCTCCGCTTGTAGACCCCGAGCTTGGAGCGGATTTCAACGAGTTGATGAGTTGGGCCGACGGCTACAGAACGCTTGGAGTTCGGGCTAACGCGGATACTCCCGGCGACGCAAGCGTCGCCCGCGGCTTCGGGGCTGAAGGAATCGGGCTTTGCCGCACCGAGCACATGTTTTTCGAGGGTGACCGCATAGACTACGTGAGGCAGGTGATTCTAGGCTCGTTCGACTACAAACGGCTGGAGCGCGAGACGGCGGGAGTCGACGACGAGATCAAGCGCTCGCTGGCGGATAAGAAGCGGGCGCTCATGCAGATCAAGGCGAAATTGACCAAGCGCATCGCCGAGCCAAAGAAGCTCTACAAGGGCGGTCTCGCCAAACTCCTCAAGCTGCAGCGCAAGGATTTTGAAGGAATCTTTAAAGCGATGGACGGTCTTCCGGTGACGATTCGGACGCTCGATCCGCCGCTTCACGAATTTCTGCCCAACGATGAAGAGGGTACTAAGAAACTCGCGCGAAAGCTGGGAGTGAAATCCAAAATGCTCTGGGAGCGAGTTCAAGGTTTGCACGAGGCGAATCCAATGCTTGGCCATCGAGGCTGCCGGCTCGGCGTGGTCTTTCCCGAGATAACCGAGATGCAAGTGCGGGCCATCTTCGAGGCGGCGGTCAAGGTTCAGCGGAAGGGAGTCAAGGTGCTGCCGGAGATAATGATCCCTCTGGTGAGCACGCCCAAGGAACTGGAGCTTCAGGCGACGGTAGTTCACCGAGTCGCTTCGGAAGTGATGTCCGAGACGAATGAACCTATCGAATATCTGGTCGGCACTATGATCGAGTTGCCGCGAGCCGCGTTAGTGGCGGACAAGATAGCCGAGACCGCGCAGTTCTTCTCGTTCGGAACTAATGACCTGACGCAGACGGCCTACGGCATATCGCGTGACGACGCCGGAAAGTTCCTGCCGTTTTATCTCGACGCTCAAATCTTCAAAGAAGACCCGTTTCAGGCGTTGGACCAGGAGGGGGTCGGCGAGTTGGTTAAGATTGGAACCGAAAGGGGCCGTAAGACTCGCGCCGATCTGAAAGTAGGGATTTGCGGCGAGCATGGCGGAGAGCCATCGTCAGTTGGATTTTTTCACCGCGTTGGATTGAATTATGTTTCGTGCTCGCCTTTCCGCGTGCCGATAGCAAGGCTGGCGGCGGCCCAAGCGGCGTTGGGATCGGAACAGGGGATCTCGCATACCGCGTGAGCAGGGGTGAAATGCAGAATTGCGGATTGATGATTGGGGGAAAGGGGAATTGGGGGAATTGGGGGAATTGGGGGAATTGGGGGAATTGATGATTGATGATTGATGATTGATGATTGGGGGAAAGGGGAATTGGGGGAATTGATGATTGCAGATTGCAGATTGCAGATTGATGATTGCGGATTGAGGAATGATGAACTGGGCAGCCCCCCAATTGGTGGTCTGCAATCATCATTCATCAATGATTCTGTTTCTATTCCCGACTGTGAGTCTTTGATGTTTGGCGGGTTGAACCCATTCCTTCCTGCCAAGAGCGCAACTGGGGTGCGATAGCTCCGGGCGCTACGCGCTCAACGCGTAAGCCTCTTTCAGCCAGCCAATCAATTCAGCATCGACATCTTCGGGGAATCTCAACCGGATCTCCTGATGAAACCGGTTCGCCGACGCTTGCTCTGTTTTGTGTATGCGCGGGCTGATTAGCTTGTGATCGCTCTTGACGGTCAATACGAGAAATTCTTTCCGGGTAGCGACGCCGGCCAGAGCAGTCTGATTCACAATATGGATAGACGTCTTCTTGGGCTCTTCGATAATCGGGCCGAATTGTCTCAGCACCTCTATCAGACGGCTGTAGACCTTGCGCACGACCGGATCCTTGCCATTGAAGTGACTCTCCAACGCGGCAGTGCCCGTCGGCTTACTCATGCGTCGCCTCCAATTTTCAATTACAGTAAACTAAAATAGTATGGGCTGAGAGATGTTCACGGTGCCCTAGGGCACCCCGTCAACCTTGTCCGATACGGTCGGATCCACGAACTCATCGGGTAGATGCGGCCTGGGTTCCGAAGTTGCGCCGACTGGCTCGTGTCGTTCTTTTCTCGAAGGTGGAGCCTCACGACCAGGCCAATCTGGAGATAAAAAGGCCGCCCACTGCCGCATACCCACACGCATCAAATAAAACGCTAGGAAGTAAGCCAACGTTGTCGCCAAGAATGAGAGCGCCACCGTCCCTCTTTTGTCCACGGATTTGATGAACAAGAGCCCCGACATAAATGCTAATGAAGATACGAGGACCGCCACAACTATGGCCCCAAAGAATTCCTCCCGGGGCAATTGAGCCTTGGCTTTAAAATATGAGCGCACCCGCTTGTTGCGTTCTCGCAGCAGCGTCTCGGAGTCGGCTCCGAACAAAAATTCAAAGACACAAGCGCCGAGAAGAACGATCAACGGTCCATACCAAAACCATGAAGGCGGCGGCGAATTGGTCGCGCTCCACGGAACTACCGCGACATAGCAGACAACAGCCATTGCTGGGGTGAGCCAGTTATCTCCCAAGCCATTTTCCGACTCCTTGCCGGTTATCAGATTCCTTTCAAATAATGGGAAGGCATACTTGGCTGTCAAGAGACCAACAGCAGCGCTAAAGGTCTTATCAGGAATATATCGAAACGTAGTCAGGCCCCATCGAAGCAATCCGCTGAGAAATGGCTGGATCGATGAATATCCTCCGAGTGAAGAGGCGGCCCTAATGTGTTGGTCCTGCTCCAGAAATAATGAGTACATCTTGGTTCCAAAATCAGAATTCGGAGCAAATATGCGAGGATCGTAGTCCAAAACCACTTCAACCACGGCCCCAGCCGCTCCCATGATTAATGCACCAAGCACGCCGAAGCAAAGAAGGAACCAAAGATGTGCCCTAGTCTGGCTAACAATATTACTGGAAGACCCGCTGACGTAGCTACGAAACTTTTTTCTCCGAGCCATCAGGCCCCAATAAATACCTCCAACTAGATTAACCACCAGCCATGGCACAAAGTTTATGTTTGCTTCGGACGGGTGCATCATTGAGAGGATTGTGTTTGTCAAGATGCCCACGATTGCGCCCCACCAAGGCCCAAGAAGAAGCGCCGCCGCCGCTGTACCAGCCATGTCCAAATATAGGACGCTCGGATTTCGAGATACCATTTCTGAGCCTACGAAGTTGATTAGAAGGCTCGCGCCGATAATTGGTGGGACCTCATGGCGAATGCTATAGGCGAGCGCCGGAATGCGGTGACCTTCCCATCTAGACTTCAGCGCACGCAGAGTGCTGGCGATTTCCCTCCACAAAGGTGACTTCGGCAGGTAGTAACTGATTATGAGGACATACGCAATGATGGCCAGCGTGAAACTTATCACCTTTAGGAGTTTGTCAGTTTCGCTTTCTGCGCCCATGACAACTTTTCCACGTCGGCACCGCGCGATTCACGCCGCGACAGTTTCCAAAATCAAAAACGGTGGACCTGTAAAGCCAGCGTCAGCCCACTCTGGTCTACGAAGGAATTTGCTTGGTATCTGTGGCTCCCAAAGCCCCACCATCTTTAGATTGTGCTTTTGAAAGCAGGCGACATAGTGTTGCAATGGTCGGTGAAAGTTAGTTACGGGTTTTAGGTTAGTCTCCCCTTCGCAGTGCCACCTTATCTTGGTCGCGTGCAGGCGGAGGTAGCCGTTTGGATCGTCATTGCTTCCACGAAACGTCGCGAAGCAGGGATGAGGAACAATCTCAAAGAAGGTGGCCTTTGCTCGCATTACTCTGCGAAGCTCCCCAATCAAAAGATCGTAGTCAGCTAAGCTGGGGGATAGTAGTTTGCAGATTACTCCGTCGAAAATACACTCCCGAAAAGGTAGAAATGTTGCGTCAGCTTGTACATAGCTGATGCGCTTGCTACGTTTAGTCGCCACTTTTAAGAACCCCAATTCATAGTCCACGGCGATCATGTCGCATCCTTTTCTCTGAAGCAGCCTAGATGTAGTACCTTCTCCACAGCCCACGTCGAGGCACAAGCCCCTCAACCGGCCTCCAACGACTCGCTCCAAGAATGGGTCGAGAACATATTTGCGGAATGGATCTAGGTTCTCATCAATAAGCCTAACCCACGACTGGACATTCTGACTCCAGTCGTTACGATTGTGTTTCATCGGTATGTCCCAGGTATTCCCCTTCTGCCCACGACCTGCTCTACATCGCCACGAATCGTCCAGTCTTGCGAATACCCCGCTATTGCCTGTAGCGGCCACGAAAAGCAATAAACACCGACAGGAAACGGTCAGACGCCGTTGCGAATAAATTCCGTGGAACTGAACCGTTCTGCTACAGGCAAAATTTATCTCTTTACTGAGCCGTTGTAAAGTAACGACAGGCGTTTCCCGGAGTCATCTTACGTAATACAAACGCAAGCTATCCGGAGAGAGATGTAGCTAAGGAGGCGTAAAAAATAACTTCCCCGGTTTTGATGTCGGCAAGCCGGTGCCCGACGAGGTTATGAAGTCGCCGAACATCGAGCACAATGCCGTTTGTGGGCAATGGAACTACACCTTCATCCGCGTTCAGGCTGCTGGAGCGACTTGAACACAATCTCAAACCGGGAAATTATTGTTTTACACCTTCTAAGGGTGACTCATGATGAGATTCATGGTTCGCATTCTGGCATGTGAACGACCCGCTGCCCATTGCCGCATGACGGAATCCTACTACTGCAAGAAATAGCACCGAGGCTTCCAATGATGTGACCGCCATCCAGGCTTCGAGCGCGATGGAGGCCATCCGCTGATGGTTCATACAAAAGCCGTTGCTCTGGGTTGACCTCTTCTGACCGGAAGAGTAGCAATCTGCTCTCAAGTTGCGACAGCAAGGGGATATTTGTTGTCGCTTTTGATGCATCCGAATAGGCGCTCAGTTTCGTGCAGCCTAACTCTAATCCGCGAGTTCTTGGTTGTCTGCACCAGTTTTGCCAGCATTCAAATGATGCCAGAAAAGTCTCCGAAAATCGTTGGTGTTATCACCGTGTTCTTTTTGCATGACGAATTCGTCAATCCTCCAATAATTCCATCCTTGAGGGATACTGCCTTCCTGAAGTGTCATCTACCCGCTGACAATGGTTTGGCCTGCTGAGTGACTCCCATTTGCCACAGCATAAACGTATATGTGAACGCCTGCTCCCGAAGCGCGTCGTACCGGCCCGACGCTCCTCCGTGGCCCGCGCCCATATTCGTCTTCAGCAAGAGCGGATTCTTGTCGGTCTTGGTTACCCTCAGCTTCGCTACGAACTTAGCGCCTTCCCAGTAGGGCACTTGGCTGTCGTTCAGCGAAACGTGCACGAGAAGGGCGGGATACTTCCGCGGTCCAATGTTGTCATACGGCGAATACTTGATCATATAGTCAAACGCCGCCTTCTCGTTCGGATTTCCCCATTCGATGTACTCGCTTGTCGTGAGCGGAATCGATGCGTCGAGCATCGTGTTCATCACGTCCACGAACGGCACGTGCGCGACCACCGCTTTGAAAAGATCCGGCCTCATGTTAATTACCGCGCCCATAAGCAAACCGCCGGCGCTGCCACCTTCAGCCACCAGGCGATCCGAAGAAGTGTACTTATTCTTGACCAGATGTTCGGCGCAGTCGATGAAGTCGTAAAACGTATTGAGCTTCTTCATCATCCGGCCTTGCTCTCGCCACTCTTCGCCAAGCTCCCCGCCGCCTCGAATGTGGGCCAGAGCATAGATCACGCCTCTATCGAGCAGAGCCAGCCGGCTCGACGAGAACGTCGGCGACATCGACGAGCCATATGAACCGTACGCGTACAACAGCAGCGGCGCCGTTCCATCGAGCTTCACGCCTTTTTTGTAGACGAGTGAGACCGGAACTTTCGCGCCATCGCGGGACAGCGACCAGATGCGCCTGGCTTCATAGTTCTTTGCGTCGTAGCCGCCGAGCACCTCTTGCTGCTTCAGCAGCGTTTTCCGGCGCGTGTTCATGTCGTAGTCATACACCGAGTTCGGCGTAACCATCGACTGGTAATTGAACCGCGCCGTCGTGACGTTGAACTCTGGATTGGCCCCCAAAAAAAGAGCGTAATCCGGCTCGCCGGTCGCGATTCGGTGAGACTGGTTGGTCTTCATATCGATCACCCGCAGATAATTCAGGCCGCCTTCCTTCTCCGATACAACCGCGTGATTCGCGAAGAGTGTCAGGCGGTCGATTTTCACTTTCGGGTTGTGCTGAATAAACGGCTTCCAGTTCTTTTCCGACGGGTCGGCGGCGGGAGCGGTAACGAC
>JAHFUG010000246.1:6531-11114 GCA_023265195.1 Blastocatellia bacterium
TCTCCGATACAACCGCGTGATTCGCGAAGAGTGTCAGGCGGTCGATTTTCACTTTCGGGTTGTGCTGAATAAACGGCTTCCAGTTCTTTTCCGACGGGTCGGCGGCGGGAGCGGTAACGACCCGGAAGTTTTTCGCATCCCTGTTTGTCGTTATGTAGAAGAGGCCGTTGTAGTGCCCCACGCTGTACTCGTGTCCAGGCTGCCGGGGTAGGATGACTTTGAATTTTCCCGAAGGATTGTCAGCCGGAAGATAGCGAGTCTCCTGTGAAGTCTTCGAGTACGAAGCGTTGAAGATCATTTTCTTATCGAGCGACCGGCCGGCGCCTACGTCGAACAACTCATCCTTCTCTTCGTAAATCAGATCGCTCTTATCGGTTCCAACGGCGTGCCGCCAGAATTTGTCGGAACGCTTTGAGACCGGGTCTTCGGTGGTGTAGAAAATTGTCTTGTTGTCGTTCGCCCACACAACCGAGTCCGCTCTTTCGATCTTCTCCCCAAGAGTCTCGCCGGTTCGCAGGTTCTTTATGTGAAGAGTGTATTGCCGGTAACCGGTCGTATCCGTCGAATAGGCGAGCCAGTCGCCGTCGTCGCTCACGATAAAAGTTTCAAGTGAAAAGAAGCTATTGCCTTCGGCCAGCTTGTTCTGATCCAACAGCACCTCTTCCTTGGCCTCCATGCTCCCTTTCTTGCGGCAGGAGTAAGAGTATTGCTTGCCCTCTTCGGTGCGGGAATAGTAGAAGTAGCCGCCGATGCGGCTGGGCACGGACAAGTCGGTCTGTTTGATGTGGCCGAGCATCTCTTGGTAAAGCGCTCCCTGAAGATCCTGGGTCGGCTTCATCAAGTAGTCGGTGTATGCGTTTTCGTCTTCGAGATACTTGATGACTTCCGGGTTCTTCTTTTCGCGAAGCCAGAAGTAATCGTCTTTTAGCGTGTATCCGTGAATCTCGGTTACGTGCGTCGTCTTCCTGGCGAGTGGCGGTTGGTGGTCGCCGTACTGGGCGCCCGCGGCCGGCGCCAGGATCATGGCGAGCAGGGCAACCCACGGGAGCAATGCGCTAGTCAGTCTCTTCATAAAAAAATCCTCTCAGTAGTGTACAAGCCGGTGTGAGCTTCAGCATAGTGGCATGCGATAAGGCGGCTTTACGCATTCTCAAGGCAGACGCGTGGGCCGCGCAAGTGGTTTCCGAGGGAGTCCCGGTCAGAGACTTTGGTCTTCGATGAAAACGCGAACAGAATTCTCGTAACGATCGGCATAAGCGGCTAGCGGTGCTCGGCGGAAATAACCCCACAGCCCGTTGTTTAGAGTTCACGCTTCAGCTTGCCGCAGCCTAAAGGCTGAACTCTGAACGTCTCTCACCCGGACAATGGCCCGTTGCAGCCTGGAAACTTCCGCCGAGCACCATTAGGCTTTTTCGCGGACTGCGCTGCAAAAAGTGGCCCTTCGGGCAATCGATTCCCGCGCGCCGTCCGCGAAAAAGCGCGATCAGCTTTCAGTCGTCAGCGATCAGCTATCGGTCAGCTTTGGGGGTCTTTCGTAGGCCGCTTGAAACATCGCAAATGTTTTTGCGATGTTGTTTCGCTAAGTGGCATAATATGCGGCGCCTCTTGCAACTCCTCGGACTGGCCGCTTGAAACATCGCACATTTTTTTTTGCGATGTTGTTCGGTAAGTGGCCTAAGCCGCCGGAACTTATGGCGTGAGCGGTGGTTCTTTTGGAAGGTATCTCAGATGAGATCGCTCGACTACATCAGGGCCGAAGGCTTCAAGTCGATTCTAACCATGAATTTGGAACTCCGCGACTTGAACATCTTAATCGGTGCGAACGGCGCGGGAAAATCCAATTTCATGGCGTTATTCAAGCTACTCAATGAGATCGGCGAAGGAAATCTCGAGGTCTATATCCCGGGTCACGGGGGCGCTGACGCCTTCTTGCACTTCGGTAGGAAGACGACCGAACGCATCAGTATCAACCTCCTATTCGAGGACAATACACGGCACTACTGGTGCGAGCTTACGCCCACTTCGGATGACGGTCTCATCTTCGGCAACGAAGGCATTCCGCCGGCTCAAACCCCTGACTATTCGTCGGGTACTCCTAATGGCGCGCTACGGCTCGGCAACGAGGGGTATATACACGGTTCGTCGTTTTTTGGCCTGGGGTCTTTGGGCCGCGGACACCGTGAAAGTAAGCTGCTCGAGCCTAGGGCCTTCGCCGACCTGGTTGTGGAGCCAATTCGCAATCACCTGAGGAGTTGGAAGGTATACCATTTTCACGATACGAGCGCGGGCGCCAAGGTTAGACTAACCTGCCGGATTGAGGATAACCGCGTGCTTCATTCGGACGCGGGAAACCTCGCTGCATTTCTATTTCTATTGCAGGAAAGATGGCCAAGTGAATACAACAACATCGTCGATGCAACCCGCCTGGTTTTTCCATTTTTCGACAAGTTTCTTTTGGAGCCGTCGAGACGGAATCCGGAATTCATCAGGTTGAAATGGCGGGAGAGGGGTTTCGAATCCGATTTCGATGCTTCGGTGTTGTCGGACGGAACACTGCGGTTCATCTGTCTCGCGACTCTACTCCTGCAGCCAACCCTCCCGTCAGTGATACTGCTTGACGAACCTGAGCTTGGCCTTCATCCGTTCGCGACCAACATACTCGCGGAGCTATTTCGAGGCGCCGCGGCGAAGACACAAATAATCGCCGCTACTCACTCCGTCAGCTTGGTTAACCAGTTTGGACCGGAAGACGTGGTTGTAGTCGAACGGGAACCGGCGTCCGAGCAAGGGCGCTGGCGCACTATCTTTCGACGACTCGCCAGCGCCGATTTAACGAACTGGCTGGATGATTATGGACTCGGTGACCTCTGGGAGAAGAACGTGATCGGTGGACGGCCCTAGAAATGAAGAAAGCCCTCATTCTCGTTGAAGGACAGTCGGAGGAGACTTTCGTAAAACGGATAGTGAGCCCGCATCTATGGGCTTTCAACGTAATCGCAGCGCCAACCATCATCGCCACAAAACGGGTTAAGAATGGACCAGACTTTAAGGGCGGTATCCCGCGCTATTCGAGAGTCAGGAAAGAGGTGTTGCGCCTTCTCGGCGACTCGAGCGCGGCGCTCGTGACGACCATGATCGATTTTTACGGCCTGCCCGATTCGTTTCCAGGTAGAGCCAACCCTATAGGAGGAACCGCACTCGAGAGGGTGGCGTTTGTGGAGAAAGCCTTTGCGGCTGACATCGCTAACGAAAGATTTCTGGCCTATTGCTCGCTGCACGAATTCGAGGCGTTGCTGTTTTCATCACCCGGCAAAATAGCCGAGGCGTTCGCCGCTGAACACCTGCTGGCGAACCTACTTGCGATCAGAAACGGTTTCGCCTCACCCGAGGACATTGACGACAGCCCAGCAACATCGCCGTCGGCACGACTTCGCGGCCTGTTTCAACAATACAGCAAGCCTTTCTACGGTGTACTAATCGCGAGCCGAATCGGGCTTGAGACAATCCGCTCAGAATGCGCACACTTCCATAATTGGCTCGCTCGCCTTGAGGCGCTGTCCGAAACCAGCAACAGTGGCGTCGGACCGGCATGACCAACAAGACCAGAACCACCTACTTGCGTAGCGTTGACCTTAGCATGCTTCGCACAAGCCCACCCTGGCCTCGATAGAATGAGAGACTCTAATTCTGATACACGAAAGACGTTGCTTTGCTTCACCGGCAAAGTCAGCGTACTCGCGAGTCTTTAGCTATCGGCGCGCCTTCCAGCTTGCGTGTGGTGTCCTCCGTCAGGTTGGGTTGACCGGGGATTTCATTGGTGGCCCGGCTTGATAAGAGCGCGGCCTGAGTCTCGATACCGCGCCCGGCCTCTAGCTCATATCCTCTCAGGCGGTTCCGCAGTCTATTCGTGACCTCCCGCGCAAAAAGGAAGCTTATGGTCTGATGCCCGGCGATGATGCTGCAAAGCGCTCCAGCCACGTACACGGACCATTTTATCTCCGGCGTGTCGAGATAAGTCGCATAGAGCAAGATCGCGGAGGTCAAGGCAAGCACCGCGCTGAGCGCATTAAAGAAGACCATAGCTTTCATCTGCTCCTCTTTCTTTTTGATGTCCTTACTCTGAATGGACTCCAGATCCACGAGCCACGCTCCACAACGCCGACAGTACGTATTGGGTTTCTGATCGGCCGTTCCACAACTTGGGCAGAACATCGTCGTCCCTCGTCTACCGCATGACTTAACCGGAATTAGGTCCAGCCCACATACTAATTTACGCGCCCGCGCGATTCAACAAGTCCGCAATGCAAGGCGAGCGCTGGAGTTTTCCAATTTTTGGGTTTGTCTTTTTGGAAGCGAGCGAGATCAAGGAGTTTTGCAAACATCAGAAATTCACGAGGTCGGGAAGGGGATTTATTCCTCGTTCTCTCCTTGCGGCCAGATTGACTGAATCGTAAGCGGCGGAGCGGCGATAATCCCCCTTCCCGATCTGTGAATTGCCTGAGATGAACATGGAATCGGATTATTGGTCTTCCTCCCAAAGGGCCAAGCTAACCGATGCTTAAAGGCGTAAAAAAGTTCCGTTT
>JAHFUG010000614.1 GCA_023265195.1 Blastocatellia bacterium
TATGTCAATAACATCGGCGCCAAAGGTCCGCAAGGCAACAACCCAAGTTGATTTCTCCAAGACGCAAGCATGGCTGGACCAGCACCGGCCCGAGTACATAGGCAAGTGGGTCGTGCTCGAGGGGGACCGCCTGATAGGGTCCGGCGATGACCCGCGGCCGATCGTGGCAAGAGGGCGGGCGCAGGGCGTCAAGATTCCATTCGTTGAGTTTATCAGGGACGATTCAGAGCCGTTCATGGGAGGTTGGTTGTGAATCCCTGGCGTCTGTCCTTCTCTGATGGGTTTGATTACAGCCATTTCAGCGACATCCTATTTCCGGTTACGATCTCGGCGGGTCTCGACAAACAAGTTCTCGTCAGGGCAAAGCTTGAAACGGGGAGCACGTTCTGTGTCCTTCAACGCCGTTACGCCGATCTGCTCGGCTTGGAAACAGAGCACGGGACGAAGCAGCGAATCCAGACGGCGACTGGGTCATTGGCGACTTACGGCCACGAAGTCACTATTCGTGTAGGGCAATTCGAATGGCAGGCGGTTATCTACCTCGCCGAGTACGAAGGCTTTCCAGTCAACGTTGTCGGGCGAGTGGGCTTCTTGGACCGGCTTCGCGTTGGCCTTGTCGATTATGAACAACTGCTCTACTTGAACGCTTACGATGAGACGTAGAACCATGCAATATCCCAAGGGGAGCCACGTTGTCTTCGACCATTGACCGTGGTGCGCCGACTGAGACAACTGTTCCCCTCACTCTTGGCGAACACAGCGTCCTTGCCTGCCGTCAGGATTCGCGCTGACCGAGAGCGTGTGTTGAATTCGCTTCAATTGAAGGCGCCACGCAAAGGAATATTCGACAGCGGCCTGTGATCATTCTGGGAGACTCTTACGAATAGGAATATTCCGCAACGCTACCTCAAAACCAAAACAGACTCTTACCTTGCTCGACGACTCCTCTTTATTACGATGTAAACAACATAAATTGAGTAGCGCTACTTTCGTTACTCCAGGCGAGAGCCCCTGAAATCTCATTTTTATTCCTGTAGGAACGCCGGATAGAAAGAGAAAATCGTCAGAATCAATCTCAGGATTATTCTCATACAGGATTTCCGTGGGATTGTATTTATTACCGAACTCGTCAAGCAGAGTGGTTTCCCCACTTTTCTCTTTCTTCTCAATTCTTAAGTATCGATTTATTCCCAAGTTGGTGACGATTAAATCACAGTCCAATGTCCGCTGTACCAGGTTACATTGGCGCACCTGAAATAAGAACTTCTCGGGGCTATTAGCGCTGATTGGACGGGCGGTCGCCTGCTTTGAGAGGCTGAGAATTTGATTATCCCCGGAGTTCACCGATGGAGGTTTTACAGGCTCCAGTGACGGTGCGCTTGCGCTACTCTTCTCGTGAGCATTCCCCTCGCTGATTTCCGGCTTTACTGATTCAATCAACGATGTACTGGCCTTATTGTTTTGAGATGTCTCATGAAACGGCGCTGTTCCGGGTGGACTGGGATTCACGAGTTCGGGCTTTGGTTTTGATTTGGCTCTGGTCTTGATTGAATGTACTACAATCAAGATTGCGGCGGAGAATGTGATGACGAGAAGCGAGATCGTTAAAGTGGTCCTGACCCACGTTAGAGGGATTACGGCAATGGCGGCAATGGCTGCGACAATCGCAACCAGTAATGCTATCAACCCGATGATCTCTCCTCGTGACCACTCTCTCATGGAAATACCAGCACGGCAGAATATATATACTAAGCGGGCTGGCGGAATCGAGTCCTGCCCGTAGATCCTCGAAACCGTAATGATCCCAATCGGCTAAGATCGAATACACGGACTTGTAGCGCCGGCCCGGTTCGAGGCTATTAGAGCGTGGCCTTCTGCATAAGACGCTATCCGGCGCCTTGCACCACGTCTAATAATCAAACTCCAGTTCCAGCTATTGAACGTCGGTGTTGATCAGAGCCATCGCTTGTTGAAAGTTCCAGTTCCGCTTCTTGTTGCAAGCCTTTGCCTTCTTGACGACGCGAAAATGCTGGACGATTGGCCTCCGCCGTGATAGGTAAGAGGGTTCTCAAAGGAGGATCAACGGACTATGTTAGCGAAGCTGATGTTTCTTGGCGTGAATTATCTTATCGGCGCGAGTCTTCTTCTCTCGACCATGCCACTGCGGGCCCAGGGCATGCAGGACGCGCCTCAGCCCTCGCAGCGGCTCGACCCCACGATTCAAAAGATCGTCTCGGACATTTCCGCGGACCGGATCGCCGAGATCGAAAAGAAGCTCGAAGGTTTCGAGACCCGCGACACCCTCTCCGATCCCAATCAACCGAATCGCGGCGTCGGCGCGGCTCGCCAGTGGATATTCGATCAGTTCAAGAGCTACAGTCCGAAGCTGGAAGTGAGCTTTGACACGCACACCATACCGAAAGGCGGCCGGGTGTGGAAAGAAGTCGAGCTTCGAAACGTGGTCGCGGTCCTGCCAGGCAAGATGAAACAGGCGGCCAGCCGTTGGATCCTGATCACAGGGCATTACGACTCGTTGAACTTGAAAGGGCCACGGGAGTTGAGACGCGATTTCGCTAAGGCGGCCGAACTCGTCGCGCCTGGAGTGACCGACGACGGCAGCGGCACGGCTTGCGTGATGGAATGCGCGAGGGTGATGAGCCAATATGAGTTCGATGCAACACTGGTCTTCGTGGCCTTTGCCGGCGAAGAGCAAGGCCTTATCGGATCGCGAGCGATGGCGAAACGCCTGAAGGGAAATGCTCAGACGATTCAAGCGGTCTTGAACAACGACATCATAGGCAGCGAGGTAAGCGGGAACGGTGTGATCGACAATCGCCGCGTGCTTGTGCTATCGGAAGATCCGAACGACTCGCCTTCGCGACAGATCGCCCGCTACGTGAAGCGAATCGGCGAACGATACTATCCCGAGATGACCGTGGATATGATCTTCCGTTACGACCGCTTCGGGCGCGGTGGCGATCATACCTCCTTTAACCA
This sequence comes from Blastocatellia bacterium, assembly GCA_023265195.1. Taxonomy (GTDB): domain Bacteria; phylum Acidobacteriota; class Blastocatellia; order UBA7656; family UBA7656; genus QHVH01. The sequence goes on from JAHFUG010000614.1 coordinate 2,998, forward strand.
GGAGGGCTATGCCGCCATCCGAATAACCACGCCAAACGAGAACTTCGCGAATCAGCACTCGCCGACCGACACCTTCGCTAACACTTCGCCGTCGTATGCAGCCAAGGTGACGCGGATCAATGCGGCGGCCGCGGCGTCGATGGCGCTTGCACCTCGCTCTCCAATCACCGCGCGCGCAACGCCCGCGGGAGCGCCGGCGGGAGCGCCGGCGGCTCCACCCACGGAAGAAACGGAAGAAGAGTTGTTGGCGGCCGCTCGCGCTCGTCAGTCCGGTTCCGGATTAAGCAGAGGCGCGGGCTACGACGCGGTGCTGAAATGGGAGTATCCGGACCCCGAGCCCGATCTTGCCGGTTTTATCGTGGTTGTCCGCTCCACGACCGCTCCCGATTGGGAGCGCGAGATTTGGGCGGGCAACGTAAAGGAATTCACGTTGAAGAACACCTCGATCGACCAACTTGTCTTCGGGGTAAAGGCGGTCGACCGCGAAGGGCACGAGAGCCCGGTCTCGGCTTATGTGCT
>JAHFUG010000615.1 GCA_023265195.1 Blastocatellia bacterium
AACTCTTCAAACAAGCGCCGAAGTTCGAGGAGCGGTCGGCCGATGGCGCGCCTTACTACGTCAGCGAAGTCACTACCGACGGAGGCCACCTCAAGCAACAGTTCTGCTTCGCCTACGCCGACAATAAGGTGATCGTCACGACCACGGAAGGGCTGATGATCCGCGCGTTGCGTAACGTCAAAGCCGCGCAACCGTCCGCCGACTCACTCCTCCCCGATGTTCTAGCGATGGCCGCTCACGTCAAAGACACGGCCGCCGCCGATTTGACTATGTGGCTCGATCAAACCCGGCTCAACGCCAACCTCTACTTCAACACGTATTGGATTCACAAGAACGAATCAGAACTGGCGCGACTTGAAACCGGCCTTGTCAGAATGAAGCTGACCGCGCGAGGTCTGGAGGAACAGCGGTGGTTCACTTTGAAATCCGGAGCTCGCGGAGGCGAACCAATCTCTCGCGAAAGCAGTATTCCACTTCTTCGATTCGTTCCCGCCGACGGCCAACTTGTGAGACTGACGAGCGGCGCCGCAAGTTTAAGCCGCGCGGTCTCCCAGACGCTTCTCGGCCCGGAACCCCGGCATTCCAATCCATCCTTTAAGGCGGCTCGCGAGCAGAGCAACAGCGATACCGCCGGCGATGACAATAGCGAAAACCAGAGCGGCGCAGAGAACAGCTCTGAAGCTTACCGCCGGCTTGATTCGCGATTCGACTCGGACGTTGACGACGAAGAACTCTCCGGCGCGATGGCAAAAGCTCAGCAGTCTTCATCAACACAAGCCGCGAAGCCGTCTCTTGGAGAACGAGTCTCGGCCCTGATCAAGACGCCGGCTCCCGCCGCTTATTGTGAAGTGATGCGCTCGCGCTTGGACCGGGAGAAGCTCTTCGTAGGCTTCGACCACGCGCTCATCATCGAACTGGCCGAACCAAACGGAGTAGAACGGCCGGCGATGGAAAAAGCGGTCACCGACGAGCTACGCGCGCGCTTCGTCGTAGCCGGAGCCGAGCAGAATCTCACATGGCAAGAAGAAAACGGAGTCCGCTACGTAGCGCAATCGGCGGGCGCTCAGTCACTGCTAGGGGCCTCCGCTGCCTACGCTGTTTCCGGCAAATACCTGGTGTTAGCTTCAACGAAAAATCTGGCTGCCGACACGCTCAGAGCCCGCGATTTAGCGCGAGGCGCTCTCGCTGCTCCAACAGGCCCGACCGAATACCTGGCTGTAGTGCGAATCTCCGAAGCGATGCCGCTCTTCGATAAACTAATGTCGACTCTCGACGGCAAAACGACAAGAGCGGATAAGAAAGACGACGCCGAAGCTGAGATAAAGTTCTTCAGCGATAATCTCTCGAGGCTGATCAAGACGTTGGCGTTCCGTGAAGTTCGGGTGAGGCGAGAAACGGAAGGAAGCACGCTTCAAGAGAGCATCACGTATTCGTGGTGAACTACAGGGTCAGGTTTATAGATAGCAACGATCGCACGGCATCCGCCCTCCGTCAGGAGGGCCATGTTTATAGATAGCAAGGATCGCAGGCCATCCGCCCTCCGTCAGGAGGGCCATGTTTATAGATAGCAAGGATCGCAGGGCGTCCTGCCCTCCGTCAGGAGGGCCATGTTTATAGATAGCAAGGATCGCAGGGCGTCCGCCCTCCGTCAGGAGGGCCATGTTTATAGATAGCAAGGATCGCAGGGCGTCCGCCCTCCGTCAGGAGGGCCATGTTTATACATAGCGAGGATCGCAGGGCGTCCTGCCCTCCGTCAGGAGGGCCATGTTTATAGATAGCGAGGATCGCAGGGCATCGCCCTCCGTCAGGAGGGCCATGTCCATCTGTATTTGCAAGGAAACAACAAAGTGTCGCAATTCCCGAGAAACATATGGCCCTCGCCGATTATCTACAGACAGGTCACTCCTACGGAGTTAGCGCGCGGCCCCTCGGGCGGTGTCATTCTACAGACAGGTCACTCCTACGGAGTTAGCTCACGGCCCCTCGGCGGTCATGCTACAGACAGGTCACTCCCACGGAGTTTGGAGTTTGGCCATTCTCAACTCCGTAGGAGTGACCTGTCTGTAGCAACGAGGTAAACCGAAGAATCAACAAGCGGGTGATGGTGGTCTCAACTCCGTAGGAGTGACCTGTCTGTAGCAACGAGGTAAACCGGAGAATCAACAAGCGGGTGATGTGGTCTCAACTCCGTAGGAGTGACCTATCTGTAGCAACGAGGTAAACCGAAGAATCAACAAGCGGGTGATGTGGTCTCAACTCCGTAGGAGTGACCTGTCTGTAGCAACGATGTCAACCGAAGAATCAACAAGCGGGTGATGTGGTCTCAACTCCGTAGGAGTGACCTGTCTGTAGCAACGATGTCAACCGAAGAATCAACAAGCGGGTGATGTGGTCTCAACTCCGTCGGAGTGACCTGTCTAGCAACCAGCCCACCTCATTGAGATCGCGCTGCGTTGGCGCAACCCGGGCTTGCGGACCGGTTGCTGAATTCTGAATTGATGCTCTTGAATTGATAATGAGCTTCCGAAGCCGAAGACTTTTTGCTCGAATGCCGGACGCTTTTGTCGGACCGTGTACTCTTTTGCCAATCGATGAACGTCCGAGGCTAAACGACCGGCCTTTTTTGTGGATTCTTTTCGTCAACCGATGAGCCCCCGCAACTGAATGATGCGGCCGTTGCGAATCAAGTCGAATTGACGTTGCACGCGTTCCCGCCCCATCTATATACTGCTCCCGCAACCAAACGGAGATGTATGCAGACTCTGAGACCTTCCTCGCTACAGGACGACGGGACAAATCTACGGAACGTGAGCCGAGTGGCGCCGCGGCATCCGCTAGACCGAGAGTATTCCAGCACTGACCAGGAGTGGGCTTGGCAGTGGGCGTTCCCCGCGCCGACTCGTTACTTTGATAGAGAAACCAAAATCGAGCGCCGTCACTATCTTCACGAGGCTGTTGAGCGGAAGGCAATGAGGCAGGCCGTTCTTGGCGAGGGCGTCGGCAAGCTCGCCACGCCTCATGTCCTGCGTCATTCGTTTGCCACCCATCTTCTCGAGGATGGCTACGACATTCGCACGATTCAGGAGTTGCTGGGTCAAGCGGATCTCAACACTACGATGGCCTATACCCACGTACTAAACAAAGGTGGGCGTGGAGTGCGCAGCCCGGCCGATATGCTGTGAAACTACAAGGACGCTGGGTCTAATGAAGAAAAGGCCGGATGTGATACCGAGGGAATCGATGGCTAACACCTTTGAGACACTACATCAGATCTCAAGAGGCAAGGTATTGAATTGCGGAAGAGTAATCGGTGCGCGCAAGCTCGAAAGGCGATTGGATTATACAGACCCCTGGATAAAAGGAATATGCAGTTTTCTGTATACATCTTGTTGAACTAAACCGCTTCGCGGTGGTGTGATCCTTCCTCAAGGCTTTCGTCAGCATTTCTTCTCAATACTCATACAATCCCAATTATGACCAATCCTCGGTTCGAGCATTGGTTCAAAAAT
>JAHFUG010000247.1 GCA_023265195.1 Blastocatellia bacterium
GGACTGGGTGATACCCTGTCCGCCTGATCCAAAAACACTGAATGTTGTGGCGGGAGTGGCTGCGCCAAGGGTATCAACGATCGTGCCGGCAGCGCTTGCGGTAGCACTGGCGCCAGCAGCCGATTGACGCTGACCATTGTGTGCTATTGCTGGAGCTACGGCTAGCGCCAGCACGAGCAAAATGAATTTCGCGGCGGTCGCGGTTTGTCCGATGAGGTTCATTTCACTTTTCCTCCATTCCCTGCTTTGCTATTTGCGTTAGACAACTTGGTGCAAAAAAATAAGTTCCCTTTTTCGAAGGAGTTCACCGCGGAGTCGCAGAGACCGCCGAGAGGGACGCAGAGGGGGGCTTACTCTCCGCGGCTCTCTCAGCGATCTCCGCGCCTCTGCGGTGAGACCTCACCTCACCGGCGGCCTCATTCCTTGCTGTCGCATAACTCAAAAACGGGAAGCTATTTTTTACGCCTTCTAAGTTTTCCCTTCGCGGACCCCTGAGCCGGCCAGTCAATCATCGCATTGATGAATTTCCCTTATGCAATTACATTCCGGCTGCTCCACGGTGCTGAGAGCGAGCGCTCAAGGCGCAAAGGCGCGTACGTACGAGCACCTCACCCGCTGAACGCCGGTATTCCCGTAATATGATTGCCGATGATCAGCATATGCATCTCGTTAGTGCCTTCGTAGGTGTACACCGACTCCAGGTTGCACATATGCCGCATTATCGGATACTCGGCCATGATTCCGTTGGCGCCGAGGATGCTTCGCGAAGTCCGCGCGCACTCGAGCGCCATCTTCACGTTGTTCATTTTCGCCATCGAGACGTGAACCGGCTCGTAGTCACCCTCGTCCTTCATCCGCCCAAGCCTGAGACAAATCAACTGAGCCTTGCTGATCTCCGTCAACATGCCCGCGAGCTTCTCCTGAGTCAGTTGGAATGAAGCGATGGGTTTGCCGAATTGAATTCGCTCTTTTGAATACTCGACCGCCGTTCGATAGCAAGACATAGCGGCTCCCAATGCTCCCCATGCGATTCCGTATCGGGCCTGGGTCAAACACGAGAGCGGGCTTTTGATCCCGCCGCTTTCGGGAAGCACGTTCTCTTCGGGAATCAAGCAATCCTGAAAGAACAACTCCGATGTAATCGACGCCCGTAGACTCATCTTGTGCTTCACGTCTCTGGCGGTGAATCCCTTGGTTCCCTTCTCCACTAAGAAGCCTCGAATCCGTTCGCCGTCGGCCTTAGCCCACACGATCGCGATATCAGCCGCCGTCCCGCTTGTGATCCAGGCTTTCGAGCCATTCAACACCCACCCGTCCTTGACTCGATCGGCTCGTGTGATCATGCCTGAAGGATTGGAGCCGAAGTTGGGCTCGGTCAGCCCAAAACAACCGAGCACTTTTCCGGCGGCCATCCGAGGCAGCCACTTCATGCGCTGCTCCTCGCTGCCAAACTGAAAAATCGGATACATGCAAAGCGCGCCTTGAACCGAAGCGAAGCTTCTTATTCCAGAGTCGCCGGCTTCAAGCTCCTGCATAACCAGTCCGTAACCAACATTGTTCATGCCCGCGCAGCCATACTTTTCGGGAAGATTCGCGCCAAGCACCCCAAGATCCGCAAGGCCGCTTATCAACTCGGTTGGGAACCTTCCGGCTTCGTAGCATTCGGCGATTATCGGATTGATCTCCTTCTCGACGAACGCGCGCACCGATTGCCGCACCAGCCTCTCTTCGTCTGACAACAATGAATCCAGCTTGAAGAAATCCACTTCAGTGTGAGCCATGATTACCTCTCGAACCTTCGAAGATCTCGGGAGTAACGCGGACTTTCGTCCGTCTGCTTCGGTTTGAAGGGCGGTCTTCATCGAGCGTCTGTTTTAAGTATTCAAATGTTTCGCGCTGCTCTCGCTCGTTGCCCTCGAGTAAGGTTCCTAATGACTGAACGACCGCATTGACCCTTGCATTTTGTTCCATTGGACGCCGTTGTCTCCTGGATTGTGTCGTGTGATTGCGCGATTGAATTCACCGGTCTTCACCTCCGAGACTAACCCTAACCTTTAGATACCGTTACTAACCGCGTATCTCTTCTACACTTAAGACTAGCCGCGGCAATGCCGCGGGCGATATGTTCTCGCCTCGCTTTTTCAACCTGACGTTTTGATAGGCCCCATTAACGGGTAGGGAATAGGATTCAATCTGATCTGCCTTGATGTTCGCCAGCCAGGTTTCGGGAATACCCGCTCTGGCGTACAACGGCAGCTTTACATTTCTATCGTACTCCGCGGAGGAATCAGCTACCTCAATGATCAACAGCACATCGGCCGCGGCAGGCAACTCGTGAGCGTAGAAATCCTGGCGAGGCTTGAGCAAAGCAAGGTCAGGTTCTGGTTCTGAGTACTCATTCAGTCGTATTGGGTCTTGGACACTGATGATTGCGTTGTCTCCGACTCTTCGGTTCAGAATCGAGTTCAGGCGCTTGACACACGCGGCGTGAAATTTTCCAATGGGACTCATTTTAATAATCTCGCCTTCAATGAGTTCTACGCGATCATCTTCTGATAAAATTCCTGCCTCCGACATCAGACGATATTCATCAACGGTAAATATCCATTTTTCAACTTGGACTGACATAGCTCCTCACATTCGTTTACTTTCTCTTGCCGCGCGAAATGATAACACAGCCGGTCATTACGATATATGCATCTAACGCTCACGTTCAGTCGTCGCGGGTGGGGTGCGCCCCTTCCGTGAGATAAAAAGTTAAGACTCACCAGCGCCAGGAGGAAAAAAGTTCCGCCATCTGTCGATCGTACTCGCACAATCAGCCGCCGGTGGTTAAGCGGGAGTGGGCTCTGCTGGAGAGCAACTCGCCAGGAATAGCCAACCGGAAACTCATCGAGACAATGAGGAAGAGGCCGCGGCTACTTGTCGCTTATTCGGCGTTCCAGCCACATCGGATCAATAGATTTCTTTAACTCATGCTTGAGTTCCGCTCAACTTGCACTGCAATAATGCGGTCTCCAAGTTTATTCTTCCTCTTCCGGAAATAGATCATCAACGGACATGCACCACCCTGGCGCCGCTTCTCCTGCATTCGCGGCATCGCCTCGACGAAAAATAACCGGATTCTCTGGATCGCTGGCAAAATAGGCTTTAACCACGTCCGTACCAAGCAAATCCACGTCCCAAACGCAAAGCGTCCCGGCCGCAAAGTAATCGCTGCGCTTGGCCGCCATCTCTCGTTCCGCGCTCGCTCCGTAGTCACCCTCGCTCCTCACTTCGACAGCCAATGCGGGCGTGCCTTCGAGAAACTTCATGCCTTTGGGTTTGCCGGTGTACCAAGCGGCATCGGGGCTAAAGGAACCGCGATTGGGAAGTCTGACCCTAAAGCCCGCGTTGTCGGCAATGGCATATCCGGATTTTGTTCGTCCGGAGTGTTCGCGCAAGCTGACAAATATTTCGCTGGCTGCATAGTTGGGTAAGTATCCGGTAGGAGCCATTAAGAGAATTTCTCCATTTACAAGTTCAGCTTTACTCTTCACCTGGTATAGGTCTTCGATTGTCGCTTGAGTTCTTGTGGTCATAACACAAACCTCACGACCAAATATTAGCATAGACTATTTGATGTGTCTGAGGCGGAAGCCGCGGCCAAAGAGCCTCTATTTCAAACGGCAGCTCTCAGCGTTCTTGCATCGGCGAATTCGGATCATACACTTGCTATAAGCATCGCCTTCCTACGGAGGGCGGAACGTTCCTCCACACGCGCTATAAACATGACGCACTGGGCGCAAACGAATAAACTCCAGGGGCGTCCCTTCAGAGAACGTATGTATATAAAAGCATCCGGGCCAAAGTTCTGAATACTAGCCGCCGTTCAACGTCTGAATGATCTCAGCCACGATAGCGATCGCAATTTCCTGCGGAGACCGTGCGCCTATCTTGAGACCTATCGGGGCGTGAACACGATCCAGCAAAGACCGCTCGAACCCCGCCCTGACAAGCCGGTCGAACACGGCGATAACGCGCCGCTTGCTTCCGATCATCCCGATGTACGCGGCCGGCGAGCCCGCCAACAGTCTAAGACACACCTCGTCATATTGATGGCCTCGGGTGACTATCACGATAGCCGAACTGGCCGACACGGTCACATGTTCAAGCGCCTCCTCAAAAGGCGCCACCACTACCCTAATTCGTGGATCGGGGAGTTTTTCGCGGCTGGCGAAGTGCTCGCGGTCGTCGAACGCCACGACCTCGTAACCCAGCATCGCGCCGAGCATAGCGACCGCCCTTCCGACATGGCCGGCTCCGTAAACCAGTATCGAAGCCTTCGGACGAATCAGCTCCAGGGCCGTCCGCCGAAGAGTTCCGTCCGTCCAAATTACTTCCGCCAGCAGCGTCGGCCGGCGCCGCTCTATCATTTCCTTCGAAAGATCTATGAGCCGTTGCGTGACCGCCGATTCAACATCGCTCTGGCCCTGATTGCGAGCGGCCAGGGGAACAACGATCTTATCGAGCCGTCCCGCTAGGTCAAAAGAGCTGGCGATCAGAAGCAGGTCGGTCGCGTTCGACCGCTCGACAATTTCGCTGAGCAAATCCGCCGAATCCACACAACCCCCAACCTCAGCGCGCCTGCTGGTCGTACAGGAAAGCCGAGTTCATCAACCGGGCTCCCTTCGCGTCGCATACGGCGTAGTGGGCTCCCGCGTAGCGGTCGATTCGCCACGCGCTGCTCCAAAGCGAAGCGCTTCCATGCTCGCCCTTCTTGTTCAGCGCGTAGAAGATCATATTGAACTTGACGAGCTTATCCTTATTGCCGCCGTAGTTGGCTTCCACCCGTTTGCAAGCCTCAAGACAGGCGTCGGTTGGCGAGGCGCCCCGCCGCATCATCTCGACGATAGTGTGACCGCCGGCGATCTTGATGTTCTCCTCTCCCCGTCCCGTGGAACCCGCTCCGCCCACCGCGTTATCGACGAAGAGTCCGCATCCGATCAGCGGCGAATCGCCGACCCGGCCCGCGATCTTCCAGGCCAGTCCGCTGGTCGTGGTCGAACCCGACATGTCGCCGCGTTCATTAATTGCAAGGCAATTGAGCGTGCCGGCCGGTCTATGCCTCAACAGGCCGATCACCCAGTCGGCCAGATGACCGCGCTTCATTTCGTCCAGCATCCCTCTGACTTTTTGCTCTTGTTGTTTTTCCGCTTCTGGAGTGGCGAGTCCAGGGCCCCAGCTATCCTTGTCGCTCATGGTTTCCTTCCACACGAGCCAGGCCACTCTGGATTTTTCGGTCAACAAGTTTTCTTCCTTGAATCCATGCGCGAGCGCGAATTTCCTTGCGCCCTCGCCCACCAGCATCACGTGGTCGGTTCTCTTCATGACGTGGTAAGCCACGTTCGCGGCGCTCTTGATATCGCGGAGTCCGCCGACGGCTCCCGCGCGGCCCGAAGGCCCATGCATAACCGACGCGTCCAACTCGACGATACCGTCCTCATTCGGCAGGCCGCCCAACCCGACGCTGTTGTCTTCCGGGTCGTCTTCGTTGATGCTAACGCCGGCGATCACGGCTTCCAGCGTATCGACGCCCGATTTGATCTTATTATAAGCAGTCTCGACCGCGCGCAAGCCGTTTGCGCTTGAAATTACCACCGGGTTCACTTCCCCCGCGTGGCCCGGCTTCAAGCCCACTATGGCCGGAGCCGCGATCCCGGCGGCGGCGGTTCCTTTCACAAACTGACGCCTTGATATCCCAGACACGATCCACCTCCGAATGCACTTTATCGCGGAAGCCTCGCTCTCCTGTTAGTTTCGCGCAAGCCACTCGCTTCCGCTTCTTGATAGTAATGAAAAATGGATGACACGCTTTCCTGCTTAGACTGGAGTCCTGACTAGCCAAGGGCTCTGCCGTTGACTGGAGTTTGGCCATTTGCCCTCCATAGGAGGGCCATGTTTTCCTGGAAGTTGTGAGACCCTTTGTTCGTTACTTGAACCAAATGAGGCACATGGCCCTCCTAACGGAGGGCGAATGCCGTGTCCGATCGCTGCTATAAACATGGCCCTCCTAACGGAGGGCCATCCAAGGGCTCAGCCTTTGATACCCCGAGTGCGGAATGCGGAGTTCGGAGTGCCGGATTCATGGCTTCTCGGGAAACGCGAATAAAATTCTCGTAGTAGGTCCGCATAAGCGGCTAAATTCCTTTGAACTCTTGGGGGGGCCTGCGTTCCGCGTTATCGGATTTGTATGATCGAGCCGATTTTTCACCGCACCGCATTCAGACCGCTCGATTCCGGCCCATCGATACGTATTTGAATCCAAAGCCTCTTACCCTATCCGGCTCGTACATATTTCGCAAGTCTACTATGTTGGCGATACTCATTTCACGCCGCAGCCTTTCAAGATCGAGCCCTCGGAACTGGTTCCACTCGGTTACGAGAACCAACGCGTCCGAACCTCGAGCCGCGGCGTATTCATCTTCGCAATATTCAATGTCAGGCAAGACTGTTCTCGCGGCTTCCATCGCGGCTGGATCGTAAGCCCGCACGTTGGCGCCGTCTTCCCGCAGGCGTCTTATGATTCTTATCGCAGGCGATTCGCGAATGTCGTCGGTGTCGGGCTTGAATGAAAGACCAAGCACGGCGATCGTGCTGGATTTCAAGTCGGGGACGAGTTGCTTTATGCGCCGCAGCGATAGTTCATGCTGATGCTCGTTGACCTCCAGCACCGCGCCGGCGATTTTTAGATCATATCCGGCGTCTTTAGCGAGCGCGACCAGCGCCTTCGCGTCTTTGGGAAAGCAGCTTCCACCGAAGCCCGGTCCGGGATGAAGGAATTTAGAGCCAATGCGTTTATCCATCCCCATACCCTTAGCGACGTCGCGCACGTCCGCTCCCAGCAGATCGCAGAGATTGGCGATTTCATTGACGAACGAAACCTTCGCCGCCAGAAACGCGTTCGACGCATACTTGATCAACTCGGCCGACTCCGGAGTCGTGATGACAAACGGCGTCTCGATCAGATAGAGCGGTCTGTACAAATCTTTCAAGATAGCTACGGCTTCTTCGTCGGTGCAGCCAATCACGACTCTATCTGGCCGGAGAAAGTCGTTGATGGCCGCTCCCTCGCGCAAGAACTCCGGATTGGCGGCCACGGAAAATCTTGCGGCCGACTTCTTGTTCTCTGTGATGATGGCCTTGATCCGGCCCGCCGCCCCCACGGGCACCGTGCTCTTCGTCACTATCACTTTGTAGCCATTCAACGCGCGCGCTATCTCATGGGCGACTTCTTCGATCTGAGTCATATCGGCGACGCCGTCGCCTCTGTCGGGAGTTCCAACCGCCAGGAAGACTACGAGCGACTTATCAATGGCGCCGGCCGTGTCCGTATCAAATTTCAGCCGTCCTTCCTTGAGGTTCTTCTGAACGATTGAATCCAATCCGGGCTCATAGATAGGAATCTCGCCTCTCACAAGCGATTCTATCTTGGCGTGGTCCTTATCCACGCAAGTCACGTTGTTGCCGAACTCGGCGAAGCAAGCTCCCGTAACCAGACCGACGTATCCTGTTCCGATGACGGCTATATGCATTCTGTTCCCCCTCCCGAAGCTAGATCTCTAAAATACTGTATGGCCTTCGTAAGACCCTCTTCCAGGGGAACGCGCGGCTGCCATCCCAATAACCTCTTTGCGCGAGTGATGTCAGGTTGTCTTACGCGCGGGTCGTCAACCGGCAGAGGATTGAACTCAATTGGGCTCTTGCTGTTCGTCAGCGCTCGCACCATATTCGCCAATTCGATGACGGTGAACTCCGAAGGATTGCCGATGTTAACCGGCAGATGAACGTCGTCACTCGGCTCAGTCTCCGGCACAGGCTTGCTGTGACACAGATCGTCGCACATCAGCAGCCGCACAATACCTTCGATCAGATCGCTCACATAACAAAACGACCTCGTTTGAGCGCCCTCCCCGTAAACCGTAAGCGGTGAGCCGGCCAGAGCTTGAACTATGAAGTTGGACACAACGCGCCCGTCATTGGGCCTCATGCGTCCGCCAAACGTGTTGAAGATTCGCGCGATCCTGGTGTCGAGGCCGTGATATCGATGGTAAGCCATCGTCATCGCTTCCGCGAACCGTTTAGCTTCGTCATAAACGCCGCGAGGTCCTACCGGATTGACGTGGCCCCAGTAGTCCTCGGGTTGAGGATGCACCTGAGGATCGCCGTAGGTCTCGGAAGTGGACGCTAGCAAGAATCTAGCCCCTTTTTCGCGAGCAAGCCCAAGCGCCTTGTGAGTGCCGAGGCTGCCGACCTTCAATGTTTGAATCGGAAGCTGCAGGTAGTCGATCGGACTGGCTGGAGAAGCGAAATGCACTACCGCGTCGAGCGGACCGGCGACAAACAGGTACTCGGTCACGTCTTGCTTGACGAACTTGAACGTCTCGGTTCCGAGGTGGTGCGCTACGTTGTCGATCCTGCCCGTCAATAGATTGTCGAAGACAATGACGTTATGGCCGTCGGCAATCAACCGGTCCACCAGATGCGAACCGAGGAACCCAGCCCCGCCTGTGATCAAAACCTTCATGCGTCACTCTACTCTATAAATCGTTTCCGGGTCGCGCTCGTGCCTGATCTCGTCGGCGGCCTCCTGACGGCCTTCTCCGCAATAAAGCCGATTCGCGCAGTTGATCACCCAGCCGTCTACATCTCCAATGTTTTTGTAGGCGTGCACGACGCCCGGCGGAATCAACACGGTGGCCGGATTCGACTCTCCCACGTCTACGATCATTCGCCTTCGATAGGTCGAGATTGCTTCCCGATTGTCCCACAGATACAGCCTGAAGTTGGACGGACCCACGAAAGCAAATAGATCCGCTTGCGCTACATGCTCGTGTGGACCTCTTGTAATATCCGGACGAGTGGAGGAAATGTACGCCATCACTGGATGATACGCTGGATCGACTTCATCTTCGCGGTAGAGTTCCGTAAGCCAGCCTCGAGCGTCTTCAAATTGGCGAAGCGTTCTTATCACTACGCCCTGAATCTCTCCGTCTTCAAATTGACCGTCGGCTTTCTCGCTCTGACTCAAATTGCCTCCTCCCTTAAAAGTATCGCGGGCATCAGTAGCGGTTCAATTTGAGCCGAGCGAAATGGCCGTGCGGGAAACCGCTGATTTCCGCCGACTCTGTAACGCTGATCGGCCGGGATCCGCGAGCCGAAGGCGGAATTGATCCGGGTTATTCCGAAAAACCAGTCGCGCGCGCGGCCGACACCAAACCGAACCTCTAACCTGACCGATTCACTCCGCTCTACTTCAAGAGTCATTGAGTCTCTTTCAAGTCTCCCTCGCGAGAGAACGCGCACTAAAGTCAGCGGCGCTTAGCTCGCCGTCACCTATAAAACGACTCTATTGTCTCCACGACGTACTCCTGATCGTCCTCGTCCAATTCAGGGTACACCGGAATAGCCAATGCCTCGTTTGTGGCTCGTTCCGATTTTGGGAAGTCTCTCGGCTTGTGCCCAAGCGTCTTGAAGCATTGTTGGAGATGCAGCGACAGCGGATAGTAGACCTCCGTACCAACGCCGTGTTCCTTCATATGGGCTTGGAGCTTGTCGCGCTCCTCGGCTCGGATTACAAACTGGTTGTACACGTGGAAGCCGCCCGCGCTCTCAACGGGAAGCTTAACCTTGCCGCTCTCCGGAAGCCCGGTTCTCGCAAATAGCTCCCGGTAGCGAGCCGCGTTGGCGCGGCGGGCGGCGGTCCAATCATCCAGATGCCTGAGTTTCACTCTCAATATCGCCGCTTGAAGCGAATCCAGCCGGCTGTTCATGCCCACGAACTCGTGGAAGTACTTTTTCTTCGCGCCGTGTCCTCGCATCACCTTCAGTTTATCGGCGAACTCCACGTCGTTCGTGGTTAACATGCCGCCGTCGCCGGCTCCGCCGAGATTCTTGGACGGATAAAAGCTGAAGCAAGCCGCCAAGCCGAGACTGCCCGCAGGTTTTCCAAAATGCGTCGAGCCGATCGCTTGCGCCGCGTCTTCGATGATCGGAATCGCCCGCGCGGAAGCAAGCTCGCGGAGCCGCTCTATTTCAGCGCACTCGCCAAAGAGATGAACGGGCATTATCGCTTTGGTTCGGGAAGTGACCGCTCTTTCAATCAAGGATACGTCGATGTTGAAGGTCTGCTCGTCGATATCGACAAAGACCGGGCGGGCGCCAAGTCGAACTATCGAGCCCGCCGTGGCGAAAAATGTAAAAGGGGAAGTTATTACCTCATCGCCGGGACCTATTTCGAGAGCCATCAACGCCAGCAATATTGCGTCGGAGCCCGACGCGCAGCCAACGGCGTGGGCCGTTCCACAGTAGCCGGCAATCTCACGTTCGAGATCACGGACTTCAGGTCCTAAGATGAACTGCTGACTCTCTAACACCGATCTCACCACGGCGTTGACCTCATCGCCGATGACCTGATATTGCGCATTGAGATCAAGGAGCGGGATACGCTTAACCCTAAGTTCGACCATTTGTTTTTCCCAAGCTGTCACAGTCACCGGGGATAGACTGTCGAGTTGTGTAAATAAGGTGAATCATCTTATCTGGAAAGAGACAGGCCGTCAAAGTGTCCAAGTTTTAGTACCAAACACAACGCAGCCGAACCGCCCCAAACCGGGCGAAAAGAATTTCTCGCAAAGGCGCAAAGATCGGCGCAAAGGCCACAAAGAAAGCCTTGCGGGAAACGCAAGATTTTTTCGGGTTTGCGTCGGGCATGGCCACCGAAGTCTTGATACTTGATCTCTTCACGGAAGCCTCCATAACATTTTTGGGAATGTAGACGATGACAAAAAATGTAAATCGATGGGCGTTTCTCATAGCAGCCTGGGCTCGCGGTTTTGAGATTCAACAATTAGCATTCGGCGCCAACGACAAAGCCGAGCGGCATCGTGCTTGCAGTAGACCAAGCCGAGCTTCGGAGAAAGAGAGAGACCGGATGATCTGGGTACTGGGGGCTACGTTGATCATCCCGGTCTCTCTTAATTTTAAATCGAAGAGTTTCCGGCCATCAGCGACA
>JAHFUG010000031.1 GCA_023265195.1 Blastocatellia bacterium
GGTGGGACGCTCCGCCCTCCGTAGGAGGGCCATGTGTTCTCTGAAATGGAGTCAGCCTTTTTGTTCGCTTGAAGCACAGATGGACATGGCCCTCCTAGCGGAGGGCGGATGTTGCGGCCGCTCCTTGCTATAAACATTGCCCTCCTAACGGAGGGCGCGGGAATGGAATGGCCCAAACTCGAGACCTCGATGAATCGAGGTGTCCGGCGCCGGCCGGCTTGTAAAAATCCGACAATCAAGACCGATACCATTCGGTCGGATAAACCTCAGTCGCCCAAAATACGGTTAAGCACCCGCTCGTCCGCTGACGGTTGGTCGGTTTGATGACAACACCGCTCTTCATCCGTTTCCAGAATTACCCCGGATTACACGTTGGACCGGCGGTCCGCGGATCATCTCGACGCGGTCGGCGACAATCAGAGGGTTGCTAGTGGCGCGTGGCAGAAGTTGCATAGTCACAAAAAGGCTCACAAGTCACAGAAACGAGAAGACAGACACCATATCCCACATCTCTCTCTTGTGATCCTGTGCATCTTTGTGGCTGATGAACTATTTCTGCCGAGCACCACTAATTCACTAATTGGCCGCCTCAAAATACTCAAAATGAACCACTGTCGTCTGGCCTCGTTTACCTTGAGAAGGCGGGGCCAATGCCCCACTGGGCAACCAATTTCCCACAGAGAAGAGCCACTCTGAATCAGACAGGAGGATCTTATCGAGAGCATAACCTTCGCGGAGGCAACGCTTCTCCTTCAATTCAACGCATCGCATCAGCGCGCTTTTGCCCGGCGCGCTTATTGCATCCGGGAGCATTGGATAAGTGGGGACGTTAACTTCTAAAGGGGTGTACTTTGATACGGACGGAATTGCGGCAGGAGGCCCTTACGAAGAGACCGGGTAATACTAGCGGAACCGCGCCGTCCGGGGCGTCTTCTTTACTAATGATCGCTAACGGTTAATCGTCTAGAAGGAGAAATAATATGAGCCATCAACTACCTTACTCTTACGAGACGGAAGTGGAGTGGGCGATTGGGAAAAAGGCGAGCCTACGTTCTTCGGATTTACCTACCCTTCAAGTCGCACCGCCACCCGAGTTTCACGGCGAACCGGGAGTATGGACTCCTGAACACCTGTACGTAGCAGCCGTGAATGCATGCTTTGCGATGACGTTTCTTGGCGTCGCGGAGTTTTCGAAGTTCGAGTTCTCCGGGTTCTCATCGAAAGCAACCGGCAAGGTCGATAAGATCAACGGCTCTGGGTATGAAGTAACCGAGATTGTGCTCAAACCGACGCTTGTGGTTCGTGACGCCCGTGATATAGAGAGAGCCACACGCTTGCTGGAAAAAGCGGAGAGGAACTGCCTGATCTCAAAGTCGATTAAGACGGCGATCAGGATGGAACCTGAGATCAATTCCGAGCAAGCGTACGCCGTGGTCGCATAGCCGGCTGACGCGGGCGCAACGAGTTCAATAGCCGGGCGGCGGTCTACTCAACAAAGTAGTTCGCTCAGCGGCGGTAGCTCCTCAAACCGGCGGTGACGACAGGCGCCTACCCGCGCCTAACTTATAAAACGCCCGCCGCTCGCTGACATCTTAGAGGTCGTAAAAGAAATGAGTTCCCTTTTTCGAGGGAGTTCACCGCAGAGTTGCAGAGACTGCGGAGGGGGCTTACTCTCTGCGCCTTCGCGGTGAATGCCTCACTTCGCCGGCGGTCCTCATCTCGTGCTGCCGAATAACTCAAAACGGGAGGTTGGTTTTTACACCTCCTTAGGCCTGTTCCGGAGACGCAGGCGGCCGGGCCTTCGCTGTCGAGCGCATCTTGCGAACGAGATAACGAATCAACAAGAACCCGGGAAAACAGATGAATACCGCGATAGGGACCAAGACGATCAACAGGTGAACCAGGCCCGCGATGAAGCCAGCCGCGTCATCGAGCCCTTCCGCGGCTGACTGCCTGAGATTGCGCCAGAAGCCGGAGGATGTAGTTGCGACGAGCGGCGGCTCCGTTTGCAATGTCAGCGTGACTGTCGAAAGACTCGACTGATTTTCGAGATAACGCTTTCGGCCTTCCAGCCGTTCTATCTCCGTTCGAACCTCCCCGAGTTGACTTTGCACCTCGAGCGCCTCGGACACTTTTCGCGCCTGCTTCATTATCTCGAAGAACTGAGCTTCGAGAGCCCTTTTGGATCTGATGCGTGCTTCGAGGTCCACGTACTCTTCGGTCACGTCCTGGCCCGTGGTTTTGTTCGAGATGATCTTACCGCCCAGACTCTGCACTGCTTCCACGGTAGCGTTGAACTCGGATGCGGGAACGCGAAGGACGACGGTGACGGAAACGCGAGCGCCCGATTGTCCGGCTCCCTGTTTATACTCGGAGTTCACGACAAACCCGTTTCGAGCTTCAGCTATTGAAGCCGCTTTGCTCTGGGCGGCGGCGGGATCGTCAATCTCGATTGTGATTTCGGCATTGCGTATGATCTTACGGTCAAAGGCGTTCGATTGGGCTCTGATTTGGTCGGGCGCTACCGAGCCGGTTATCGCGTCCAATTGATTGTTACGGCCGCCGGCTTTTGTCATCGCCGCGGCGGATAAGCCCGCTGGGGCGTTGATTGTAGTGGGTTCTCCCGGCTTACGCGCTTGGTCGCCGGCGTATGACGCCGTTGGCTCGGTCTCGAGTACGCCTTTTGTCTTTGAAGAATGACATCCGGACGGAAGAAATAAGACAAGAAGAATCATGAAAGCTGTTACGACTCGCATAACGGACCTCCCTGTTTGTGAGAATGGGGAACTCCTTTAGCATTTCGGACGACTTCAACGCCGCTGTCCGTGCGGCGTCACAAATCGGCGATCGCTAGTTGTTAGAATGAGCCTCTTGCGCGAGCCTTGCGAGGTTTGGCGCCTTCGCCGCGACTGAACACTCATCTGGTCACGTGATAGTATCACTGCGCCGCGGATATCTACAGAGCCGCGGGTGGATGGAGTCTTCCCTAAGGGAGTGCTGCAAACCGATTCGGCTTCTCGCCGGCTCTGTTTAAGCGACGGGCCTTTGGGGAAGGAACCGCAAGAGGCTTGAGGAACGGCGGCTCATCGAATATGACCAACGAGAACATAATTGAAGTCACGGCCCTAAAGAAGCACTTCAAAGCAGGCCGACGAATCTCAGCCGGCGGCGACGATGTAGTCAAGGCTGTTGACGGCGTGAGTTTCTCGATCAAGCGCGGCGAGACATTTGGGCTGGTCGGCGAGTCGGGCTGCGGCAAGTCTACGACGGGCAGGTGCATCCTCCGATTGATCGAACCGACGGCTGGCCGAGTCATTTTTGACGGCCGAGATCTTTCTTCCCTTGGAAGACAAGACCTGCGCCGCCTTCGCCGCGAGATGCAGATAGTTTTTCAGGACCCTTATTCCTCGCTCGATCCCAGGATGCGAGTCGGCGACATAATCGAAGAACCACTGATCATTCACAATCGGGGAGATCGAAAGGACCGCGTCGAGATTGTGAATCGATTGCTGCTTAAGGTCGGGCTCAAGACCGAACATAGAGATCGCTACCCTCATGAGTTCTCAGGCGGGCAGCGCCAGCGCATAGGCATAGCCCGCGCGCTCGCCCTTACGCCGAAGTTCATAGTATGCGACGAGCCAGTGTCCGCGCTCGATGTATCGGTTCAGGCGCAGGTAGTGAACTTGCTTCAGGACTTGCAAGACGAACTTGGCCTGACCTACCTCTTCATTTCGCACGGGCTCCGAATAGTCGAGCACATAGCCGGCCGCGTCGGCATAATGTATCTAGGCAAAATTCTGGAAGTGGGAGTCTGTGGCGATATCTTTCACGATGCGCGGCATCCTTATACTCGAGCATTGCTTTCAGCGGCTCCTTCGCCCGACCCTGATAAGCAGAGAAGCAGGCTGGCGCTAAAACAAGATACGGCAATGCCGGCTATGCCATCATCGGGCTGCCGCTTTCAGATGCGTTGCCCAATCGCCGAGCCTCGATGCAGCGTTCAAGAACCGGCCCTTGCTGAAGTGAGTCCGGACCATTTCGTCGCGTGCTTTGCCGTCGGCCATACAATCTCTCCCGAGTGAGTTTCCTACTCGATGACTGGCTGTGTCGCGTCAACGTGGCCATCTCGATATGAGAGCCTCCAGGAGCCCCGGCGAGCATAACTATTCGTCTAATCGCAGATTGTTATTGCTTTTACTCACTCTTCATTATAAAATGCACCGTTCCTCACGGTGGCACTAATAAAAAGTCCTTTGATAGCGATTGATAAGAAGTCTTTGATAGAGAATGTCATGCTTGCGAGGTAGTGGACCGAGGGGATTCACACCTGGTTTTAAGGCAAGCGCCAGAGTTCCAACAAGTCAGGGGATTTAAGATCCAGGGGTGGCAGCTCGGGGTTCGCGCCCGACTGCCAAGCAGTCAGAGGGTTGGATACGAGCAACCTTGCCTCTCTGAGATTTCCGAGGCTCCGCTCATATCCTGCTTTCCTTCTGGCCGCCAGCGCGCCAAAAAGGCGCCAACGGCGACGCAGTCCAACAAATTTTGAATTGCTAGAAGGCCGCGTCCGGCCAGGGGAAGGAGAGGCGGACGCGCGCGTAGTTTCAGCCCAGAGGAGGAACGATGAAGAGGCTCATCTTCGTTGCGTTGTTTTGTCCTATTGTGGTTGCAGCTTTTGTACGAACTCCCGTGGTAATGGGAGGCGGCCAAACTAAATCCAGTAGACC
Source organism: Blastocatellia bacterium (assembly GCA_023265195.1). Classification (GTDB taxonomy): domain Bacteria; phylum Acidobacteriota; class Blastocatellia; order UBA7656; family UBA7656; genus QHVH01. The sequence goes on from JAHFUG010000031.1 coordinate 4,725, forward strand.
TGTGACCTTTTGCAAGGACGTTGCCCCGATTCTGCAGCAGCACTGCACCCGCTGCCATCACGACGGGGGAATCGCTCCCATGCCTCTACAGACTTTCGAGGATGTAAGGCCATGGGCGACCGCCATCCGTGAAGCCATTCTCGAACATAAGATGCCGCCTTTCCATGCCAGCGGCCCGCAGGGCTATTTTGTTGGCGATCCTCGCTTGTCACCGGACGAAGTTGCAACCATCACAAAATGGGTGGCGACTGGGAGTTCAAAGGGGCGAGCGGCGGATATGCCTCCGATCAAGGTTTGGAAGGATGATTGGACGGCAGGCCAGCCGAATATCGAGTTGAGCATGCCGAGCCCGTTCAGCGTGAAGCCCGACAGGAAAGACGATTACGCCTTTTTCGTGCTGAGCCACGTTTTTACGGAGGAAACTTGGATACGAGGAGTGGAGGTTAGGCCGGGTAATATTCAGGCCGTGCACCATGTCAATGTCTACATATTGCCTGCATCGCAGAATAACCTTCCTGCCGGTCGGGTGAATGATGTCTTCGATCCTGTTACGTTGGGAGCCCAGTTCTACGTGGCCTGGGAGCCGGGGTCATCCCCGATGATCTACCCTGAGGGCGTGGCGGCGCTTATTCCCAAGGGTTCTCGTTTTGGAATACAGGTTCATTACGCTCCGACCGCCGTGCCATTAAGCGATCAGACGCTGGTGGGTGTCCATTTAGCCGAAGGCATGATAGTCAAACGTGCGCGAACGCTTTACGGAGGAAGCAAGGCGCTTGAAATCCCCGCAGGTGCGGAGGATCACAAGGTCGTAGATGCGAGGAGCCTGCCAGAGGACGCCGTGATCACTGGCTTCACCTGTCATTTGCATCTACGCGGAAAGTCGTTCGTCGTACGCCTGCGCTACCCGGATAATCGGGTAGAGACGCCTTTCGAAGTGCCGCGGTTCGACCCGAACTGGCAGGAGGTCTATCAGTTGGCCCGGCCAATCCCGGCGCCCAAGGGCACGATCGCCGAGTACATCGCGACATGGGACAACACCAGCAAGAACAAGCTCAACCCTGACCCAACCAAACTGGTGCGGTGGGGTGATCGCGTGGAAGACGAGATGATGGATGGATACCTCTATTACGTTTCCGCGCAGGAGAAACTGAATATCGAGGTTAGCCGCGGACTCGCTCAAGCGAAGAAGCAGAGTTGAGAGCGCGAGACAACCGAATTGCCCGCCGCCAAGCGAGGCTGGCGGGCAAGATAGGGGATTCGTAGGAGACAACACCACAGAAAACACTCTAAAGGAGAATCGATCGTTATGAAGAACACGTTAATCTCGCGACGCGCTAGTTTGGTCGTGTCGCTTCTTGTGGCGGCTGTCTTTGGCCTGGCATCGGCCAAGGATGCGTCGGCGCAGAATAGTGTCGGGGGACACATAGGCATTGCATTTCCGCTAGTAACACATGCCGATGGCGAGACAACAACTATCGCCGACAACTTTACGACTGCATTTCCCATGGGCATAACTATCAAGAGGGACGGCTCTAAGCTCGCATTTGATTTCGAGTTCGTTCCGGCAGTGCAGACGAACCCACGTCACGTGAACCTCACGGTACACCCGGGACTCATTTGGGACCTAGGACATAACTTTGCGGGCGGTGTACGAGCGGCTTTTGACGTCAATCAAACGTCATGGGGATTCACGCCGTTGCTGGCTCACAGTTGGGCGATCAGCGGCCACAAAAATAACAAGGTATTTATTGAGTTTGACCTTCCGGTCAGATTCGCGAAGCCTTCTCCCGGAAATAATGTAACCGCAGTGACCTTCGCGATCCATCTTGGCACGGCGTTCTGATGGGTGTAAACGCCTGAAGCCATCGCGATAGGATCGGAAACAAACAGAAACGGCTGATGAATCTCGGTTCATCAGCCGTTTTAGCGTCTGCCGTAATTTTCTGTTTAGTTCAAATCAGTTCTTCTTGCCGAAAGAGCGAACTTTCGCTACCACTGCGGTAATGTCGGCCTCCGATAGCTTGCCTTTAAAGGAAGGCATATATTTGCCCTTCCCGTTTCTAACTGTCTCGGCAATCTGCGCGTCGGTATGGCCCTTCTGCCATTGGGCGTCCGTGAAATCCGGCTGCCCCTTCGCCTTCCAGCTCGGAAGACCATGTCCATCTTTTCCGTGACACAAGGCGCATTTCTGCGCAAACTGATCCACGGCCGCCGCGGGCGACACCTCGCGAGCCGGCGCAGCCGCACCACCCTTCATTATGCCGAGCGATAAGACCGCAAACACGGACGCCGCCGCCAATTTGAAGGTTTTTCCTCTTTCCATAAGACCCAGCCTCCTCACTTGAATTTTTCAAACACGCGAAAATAAGAGATTCGTTAGTCCCCGCGGAGCACTCTTTGAGCCTTCTCCACAAGAGGATCGCTGGAACAGCGGGCGAAAACGACTACTTTGCCTTCGGCTACCGACTTGTCATAATGCTTGAACCAGCCGGGTCTGGCCAGCCCGGATTCATAGAGCATCCGGGCAAGCGTCGACAGTATCGCTCCCAACATCGTCAACTCAAACACGATTATTCCGAACGCCCACGGTGTCACTACAGGCATTCCCCCGGTTACCAAGCCCATGCGTTTGGCCGTTACGACCGTCAGTAACACCGCGGACGCCGCTCCAATAACCCCGCCTATGATGGCGAACAGACCTATATGACTCTTACCGTCTTCGGAATCCTCATCCTCATTCTCATGAATCGGCTCATTCGACATAACCGTGACGGCTTCGCTGCTGAAGCCTTCGCGGATCAAGGCTGCCTGCGCCGCAAGCGCCCTGTCCGCCGAATCGAACGCCACATGAATACTCTCTGGCACGTTACACCTCAACCTCAGTTATCGGTATCCGCTCAACCCTCGTCAATCACCGTGAGCCACGAGGCGCTGCGCCTCAGGCGCGCCGTGTTCCTGACTCGACACGGTCAATCCTTCCTTATATTCCCAGACCGCGACAATTGGAAATACTTTAGTGAAGATCGCGTACAGCAATACGAAATAGCCAAATGTTCCCGCGGTTATTACTATCTCAACCCACGTCGGCCGGTAGCTTCCCCAATTGAAAGGCATGCGCGGCTGCGCGAGCGTTGGCACGATGATCAAAAATCGCTCCAGCCACATTCCGATCACGACGCCGACGGAGGCGATGACCGTGCCCGCGATGGTCCTCAGCTTCTTAATGGCTAGGATCGGAACCGGTATGAAGAAACAGCACGCGATCATCGCCCAGAAAAGCGGTGAGTACGCGCCGCTAACCTTGGACTGAAAGACCGCCTTCTCCGCCGGCTCGTTCCCATAATACGTGGTTAGGTACTCCGCAAACGTGAAGTAGAACCACAGCAGGCTCATGGTGAGCAGTAAAAGCCCAAGGTTATTGAAGTGGATCGGCTTCAAGAACGTTTCGAGGTGAAATACCTTTCGAATAATGGCCATCGCGATGATCAGAGCGGCTATGCCCGAGAAAATCGCGCCCGCCACGAAATACGGCCCGAACATAGTCGAATGCCACATCGGCCGTATGGTCATCGCGAAGTCCCACGATACGATCGTGTGCACGCTGACCGCGACCGGGATTATTACGACGGCCATTACTCCGACCGCCTTCTCGAGCCGCTTCCACTGAAGCTGCGTTCCTCGCCATCCGAGGCTGGCGGCCGAGTAGATGCGGTGGCGCAGGCCCTTCGTCTTATCGCGAACCAACGCCAGGTCCGGGATCAAGGGCAGGTACAAGTAGATCAAAGACCCAAGCAAGTATGTGTTTATGGCGAAAAAATCCCATAACAACGGCGAGCGATAATTGGGCCACAATCCACGCGAGTTCGGATAAGGCGCCAGCCAATAGAACAGCCACGGCCGCCCCAAGTGAACGATGGGGAACATGGCTCCGATCATCAGCGCAAAAACCGTGATCGCTTCAGCACAGCGCGTGACTGGTCTTCGCCATTCAGCGCCCGTGACCCTGAGTATCGCCGAGATCAGAGTGCCTGCGTGCGATATGCCTATCCAAAACACGAAGTTGGTTATGTCAAAAGCCCAAAATACGGGCCGATTCAAGCCCCACACTCCGATCCCGCGATAGACCTGGTAAGCGAATGACAGGATCGCCGCCAGGAGCACCAGGCCACTCACCGTCACGGTGAGATACCAGCCTTTGCCGGTCTTCATCACGGGCCTGAGCAGTTGAGAGTTGATGTCAGCGTTCGATGCGTGATCTTTGCTCATTGCATTCCACACACTGCCGAACAAAAAAAACTAAAATATTCGAGGCGGACGCGGTCCGCGTCACGTTTTCGACTGAAGCGGGCGCCTGCCTTGCGATTGATCTTCAGGCGCGCCACTTTCGCGCCACTGTTTCCAGGCTTCGTAACTGGCGTCCCTCCAGTTATCGAGGCTTTCTATAGATATCATGTAGCCAACGAAATTTGGGAATTCATCCACCCCTATCACTTCGGCTCCGTCGGCAACCATTCCCACTACTTTCGTCTTAGGCGGCTTTAGGCCGCCAAGCTCCTCCACAAGCGCCCAACATATCACGTTATCGGCCCACGGTTCGCCCGTCTCGAGGTCGAAATAGACGACGTTATACTCCGATGGAGGAATTATCTGGAGTATCCTCCGCTCGCCCTGTTTTTCACCGGTTTCCGAAGAATCATCGACTTCGGGCATCATTCTCCCCTGTTCAGATAAATCACTTTCGGCTTTGTGCCCAGCTCTTCCATCAGACGCGACGCGCGGCCGCTCTTCGAAAGCCTTGACACTTCGCTCGCCGGATCCGCGATGTTGCCGAAACTCATCGCTCGCGTTGGGCACGATTGCACGCAAGCCGGATTCACGTCGCCGTCGCGAACGTCGCGCCCCTCGTCTTTCGCCTTCTCTTCGCCCTTTCGAATGCGTTGAATGCAGAAAGTGCACTTCTCCATCACTCCTCGGGAGCGAACGGAGACTTCCGGATTCAGCGCTTTCCACAGCGGCTCCGGCCACTGCGCGGGAAAGAAATTGAAGAATCGAACCGTATATGGACAGTTGTTCGCGCAGTAACGAGTTCCAACGCAGCGGTTGTAGACCTGCGCGTTCAGCCCCTCGTCCGAGTGATACGTCGCATACACCGGGCACACGGGCTCGCACGGCGCCTCCTCGCAATGCTGGCACATCACGGGCATGAACCGCACTTTCACGTCCGGGTATTCGCCTTCCAGATAGCGCTCGACGCGAATCCAATTGACCGAGCGGCCGCGCGCCGCCTCTTCTTCACCGGCGATGCGGACGTTGTTTTCAGCGTGGCAGGCGACCACGCACGCTTCGCATCCCGTGCATCGGTCAAGGTCAATCACCATCGCCCACTGCGGCTTTTTCGCTTCGGGTGTTTCTTGCATTGGGTTCCTAACGCGGCGTGTCGATCTTCTCGGGCAAGCTCGTGCCGAACCGCACCAGCCGAGATTCTCCTCCCGCTATTGTCACTCTCGCACGACTATCGGAGCTACGAGCCCCGTTTCCATAGGCCAGGCCCAATTGCGCCGGATTAATTCCGCGGCCTCCGGCGTATTGGCCGAACGACGTGTGTCCTTGTCCGTATGGTGTCGCAATGACGTCCGGGCGAATACCCGGATAGAAAACCGCGGGAAGCGTCGCGGCCCCCGCCGGCGTCCGCACTTCGACGAGATCGCCGTCCTTGATGCGCAACGCCGCCGCCGTCTTTGGATTGATCTCGACCCAGCTTCCCCATATCACGGTGGTCATTGGATCGGGCAGCTCTTGCAGCCACGGAAGATTGGCATGCTCGCCGTGCCCCAACGCCGCGTGCTCGTACGCCAGGATGTAGAGGGGATAGTCGTCACGCTTGTTTTCCTCGATCGCGGGACCGATCGCGATCTTCTCGTCGGCCGCCTTCGCGGAATCGGACTCCGCGGTCGAGGAGGCGGCTCCATGCTCGACCAGCAATACGCCGGTTTCGGCAAGGCTACTCCACTCCTCTTCGGTGAGTTCGGCGGCTTGACCCATTGCTTTCCTGACCGAGGGAACGGCCTTTTTCACGAAGTCCTCGGCGGATTCGAAAGGCAAGGTCTGGCCAAGCTCGCGGCTGACTTGAATCAACACGTCGGCGGTTTGCTTAGTATCAAACTCGGGTGGGACCACCGGACTCGCGACCGAGGCGAAGGGCAGTGTGCCGACCTTCAACTCTCTTGATTCAGCGCGCTTTTCAGTCCTGCGCGCCGCCGCCGCATAGAGGTCCCAACTCTCGAGGTAGCTATGATCCGGCAGTATCAGGTCAGCCAACTCTGTTGTCTCGTCGAGGAACGGCGAAAAGCTCGCAATGTACCCGAAGGCCTTTATCTGATCGCGGAGATCCGGCGCGAAATGGGCAGGATTCATGCCGTGAATCAAGAGCGCGCTGCCGCCGTCCTTGTAGCCGCTCGCGCCGGAGAGCGGCGTCCAGTTGGCCGGTTTCGCCGGGCGCAGCCCGGCGATCGGGTCGAATCGATCCGTCTGAAGCACGCCGCCGGGCTTGTTCAAGTTACCAACGAGTCGGTTGAGAAAGTGGATGGCTTTAGCGTTTTCGCCGTCTTCGTCGAGCGTAGCTGCTCCTCCGCAAATCGCGAGAGGGCGTTCCGCCTCGGCGAATTCTCGAGCGATGCGGATGATCCTTTCCGCGGGCACGTCGATTTGAGCAGCGGTCTTCTCCGGCGCGTAGTCGTCGAGCGAACCGCTGGCGAGGTTCGGCGGCGCGGCGTTTGGGACCAGCTTCTCACGAACTATTACTTGAGCTATTGCGAGCGCGAAAAGGCCTTCGCTTCCGACAGCCGCAGGCGCCCACTCGTCGGCGTTGGCGGCGGTGACCGACATTCTAGGCTCAACCATTACGAACCGTCCGCGCTTCCTGCCATGCCCCCGTCTGAAATCGCCGTAAGCAAGCGAGTACATGACCGGTGACTGCCACGTCTCGAGAAATCGCGCTCCAAACGAAAGAAGGTAGGTGGCGTTCGCGATGTCAAAGACGGGCGCTTGGCCACCCGCCGACGCATACCCGACGGCGCGGTCGTCACCCGAGAGCGGAGTCGTGACGAGCCGGCTTGAACCGTAAGCGTCCATAAAATGCTCGGCGGCTATTCTATTCACGTTCAGCGCGGCTCCCATCGAGAAAACAACCGAGCCATTGAGATTCCTGGACCGGATGTCGTTTAGCTTCTCGGCCAGGGTCTTGATCGCTTCCTCCCACGAAATAGGTTCAAACCGCCCGGAGCCGCGCTCGCCCGTTCGTTTCATTGGGCTCTTGATTCGATCGGGGTTGTAAAGCACTTGAAGCCCCGCCTGGCCGCGGGCGCAGAGAGCGCCCCTGTTAACCGGATGCAGAGGATTTCCTTCGATCTTGCTTGCCCTATGTTCTCGAGTTCGGACCACTATTCCGCATGCCGCTGGGCAAAGGGCGCACGTGCCGGCTTTCCAGTAATCAACGCCGGGGATGGTAGTCTCGTCTGGAATAAGGGCTGGTATGAGGGTGTTCTCAGGATGCCCGCATCCCGAGAGCAACGTTGTGCTGGCTGCTCCTGATCCCGTCAGTATTATGAATTCACGGCGCTTCATTAGTTGTCCTTTTCAAAGTAGCTGGGCGCGTTCTCACGGGCCCGTCGTGCTCGCCACAACGGATCACCTATGACAAATAGAACAATCCACGCTGACCTTTTTTTGGCGATGGCACTCTATACACCAACCCATCGAGTGATCTACTTCCCGGCGCACGCGATGCATCTGGTCCACTGGGCCGTGACACACCGCGCAGTCAACGCCGGCTCGGATGTGCGGCTTGTGCGTGAAGAAGACGTCAGCCGATTTATCGATCCAATAAACTCGGGCCCAGGCGGGCTGTTCGGACCGTGCGGCTATCGCAGCCAGCTTCTGGACCTCGGGACGGTCCGTCTTCATCGTTTCGTGACATTGCATGCACTTCGAGACGTTGGGGATGGTGGCGTACCGGGACTTGTCGGCGTGCTCGTGACAGTCTTCGCATTTGAGTTGCGGGGCCGGGTCCGTGTCACTCTGGTTTGGATCAGGTTGCTTTGACGTGTGCAGCCAATGATCGAAGGCTATCGGTTGAACCGGCTCATAAGGCTTGCCGATGACACCCGATAGAAAGATCACGCTGACGATCGCCACCGCGATAAGAACCGATATTACTTTCCATGATCTCATAAAGAACTCAGTTCGACTCGATCAGGTCAACTCGCTATGGAATCCCATCCCAGGGTTGGCGCACAAACCCGAAGACCCCAGGCAGGTACATGCCGGGCATGAGTTCCAACGCATTACACTTGGCCGAACAGCAATAAGACAACCCACGCTCGCTGACCATCAACAAGGCATAGTTTGTCGATGGCCTTCGGCTCCGCGGATGATTGATGAAAGGTCGTTCCTGCTCAAACGAGTCTCAAGGCCCGACCTGAAATACGCCATCAAGCGAAGCAATTGAGCTACAAAGTTCAACCCTGCCTCGAACAGTATTATAGCGTCCACGCGGTGTCAGTCAGTATGAAAGCAATTTGTTGAGGGAATCAGTCACCCCGCTCATTTCAAGAGGCGGCATAATATAACTTGCATTACTATGAAGTCAAGAGGTTTCTCAAAATATTTTTTATGGCGGCGGAGATCGCCTCCCGTCTAAGCGAGGGCTCCTTCGTTGGATTTCATTGGTTGGTTTGGGCGATTGCGGAACAGCGAAAAAAATAGTAGGCTGTCGCGAGTATTTTTGGATTTCGAGTTCTGAGTTTGTTTCTCGGCGATCAGGAGGGAAGTGATGAGTGATCATAGCGACACTGGCGCACCACCCTACGGCGCGCCGCCAATGACTCAACCAACCCCGAAAGAAGCTGCACGGCTCGGCCCTTTTCAACGGCTAACCGGCGCACTCTTCTCGCCAGGCGAGACCTTCGCCGACGTCAACAGAAAGCCGACATTCATTGCGCCAATAATCATCGGAATGATTCTGGCTCTCGCTGGATCCATAGTCTTCAGCATGCGCGTGAAAGTGGACTGGGAGCGAATCACTCGCGACCGCATCAGAACCGCGGTCGAGAAAACCGGCGGCAGCATGCCACCGGAAGAGCAGATTCAACAGCAGGTGAACATCACGAAGATGATAGGCAAGGTTTTTCCAATTCTGGCCGTCGTCGGTACGCCCATCTATTACGTGATTCTCGCGGCAATATTCGCGCTTGCGCTGCTGATCGCCCAGACGCAAACAACCTTCAAGAAGATTTTTTCAGTCGTGTCGTGGAGCGCGGCTTCCACGGGCCTTGTCGGGACGATTGTCACTTGCGCTTCGCTTATGGTGCGAGACACGGAGGGAATAGACCCATCCAAGCCGGAAAGCATCAGCACCACCAACCTGGCCGCATTTCTTCCGTCAGGCACTGCCCGGCCCCTGGTTGCAATAGCGGCTTCACTTGACGTGTTTGGTATCTGGTTTCTCATCCTGCTTACAATCGGCTTTGCCGCTATTGCGGGTTCCCGTCGAGTTACGACCGGCAAGACAGGCTCCATCGTGTTCGGGTTATGGATTCTCTGGATTCTGATCAAGGCCGGCATCGCGGCCCTCGGCTTTGGCGGATGAAATCCATATCGGTTTGAAACCCGGATTCTCTCCTCGAAGACATGAACTTTGGAGGGCCTCTGCAACTCAGCAGCGTGTTCGCTTTGCAACCCTGCCTGCCCTGCGCTTTCGAGCCATCTGACTTAGAGGTCGAGAACGAAAGAGCGATTTGACGGGCGCCCTTGCTCGCATTCCAAACACTCATGTTCCTCTTCAGCACCGAACTGCAAACGGCACGAGGATTGCTGAAGATTTCCGCGTGTCAATTGATCGATGGCTGAATGGTGGAAAGGACTGGAGGAAAGAAAATAATGAAACAGCAATCATCGCAGCAGGTTGATCTGGTGGATATCCTCGAGGAGATGTTGTGTGAGCGTGCAATGAAAGGCTATAGACCTGTGCTATACATGTCGTCGTTTGTCGATCTGGAGTGCAACATGTTGATGCTGCTGGATGAAACCGCCGAAGGCATTGATACTGGAAACCTCATACCCAAGTCGTCTCGAGCTGGCTACCATGTAGTCATGAACTGAGAATTAAATGTAGAGGATCGTCAGGCGCCGGCCCATATCGCCACACCTCACTCATATCGCAACGCCTCTATGGGGTCAAGACGTGCGGCCTTAACTGCCGGCCACAGTCCGAAAACCAGACCCACTGTACAAGAAACCAGAAAACCGAGTATCACCGCCCACGCGGGTATGATCGAAGGAAGAGTTGGCGCGAGCCGCTTCAGCCCCAGACTAATCAACCATCCGAACGCTATTCCAATGATTCCGCCGACGGCGGTGAGCGTAATTGCCTCGGTCAGAAACTGCCAGATAATGTCCGCCTTGCGAGCGCCGATGGCCCGCCGCACGCCGATTTCTTTCGTGCGCTCGGTCACGGACACGAGCATGATGTTCATCACGCCGATGCCGCCGACGAGCAGGCCGGCCGCCGACAACGGAAACACGATGAGACTTGCCACCGCGGCGACCTTGCTTATCGACTCGTAAATAGCGCCCGGAGTGCTTATGCCGAAGTCGTTTTCCTTGTTGGAGGGGACGCCTCTCCGTCTTCTGAGCAACTCGGTCAGATCATCGGTCATCTTGCCGAAACTGTCGGGTTTGGCCCTCACGCTCAGCGTTATGTCTTCAATCTCGGGGTGGTCGCGCTTGAGCGTATCGAAGGGGACGATGACTTGTCGGTCTTCAACCGGGTCTCCGCCAAACAAGCCTCCCGGAGCCTTTTCCATCACGCCGATGACCCGGTATATCTTCCCTTCGACTTCCATCTCGTGGCCGAGCGGATCGACGCCGCCGTACAGCGTATCGGCGATCCCCGCTCCTATTATCGCTACTTGATCCCGGTGTTGTTGTTCCGAAGCGGTCAGGAATCGGCCCGTCTTGATGTACACGTTTCGAACCTCGTCATAGTTCGAGGCTACGCCGAAAATGAGAGGCCGGTTCGCTTCGACGCCTTTGTATTTTACAACCGGCTGGGAGCCGGCCGGCGCGAAAGAGCCGCTGATGACCGTTGGACTGACCCCGAGCACCGACGGCAGTTCGGCGATTGCATACGCGTCTTCCACCGTGAGGTTCTTTCGCGTCCTCTCTTCCTGAGAAGGCCTGCTGAAGCGAATTCCGATGTTGGTGTATTTTGAAACAAAGACCAAATCCGGGCCGAACCGTTGAGTCTGCTCCAGTATGAACTCCTGCATGCCCGTCAGAAAGGACGAGATCGCTATCACCGTCGTCGTGCCGCCAATAACGCCCAGCATGGTCAGCGCCGACCTTATCTTGTGCGCGCGAATCGTGTCGATCGCCATCAAGACGTTTTCCGCGATTTCCTGAACGTGCATTCTCAATCAGCTCTGAGCGCGACAATTGGATCGAGCGCGGCCGCGCGATTAGCCGGATATATTCCAAAGAAGAGACCGACCAGAGTCGACGCGCTGATTGCAATGACGGGCGCCCACAGGGGTATCGCGACAGGCACGGGAGCGACTTTGCTGATGCCCGTCATCAGCGCGATAGCCATCAGCATGCCTATCAATCCGCCGAACCCCGAAAGCATTGACGACTCGACGAGGAACTGAATAAGAATATCCCGTCTCGTTGCTCCGAGGCTCTTGCGAATCCCTATTTCGCGCGTCCTTTCGGTCACCGTTGCGAGCATTATGTTCATGATGACGATGCCGCCGATGACCAACGATGTTCCGACAACGGGGAACGCCACACCCGCCACCACTTTTGTGATCGATCCAAATAACTGCTCGGTTTCTTCGTCGCTTACAATCGAGAAATCGTCGGACTGGTTGTAATTGAGTTTGTGACGAGAGCGGAGCAGCACTCGCACCTGATCCTGCACCTTGTCTATGTCAACCCCGCTCCTTCCCCTTACTACGAACGTGAGCGAGCGCCGCGCGCCATACTCCTTCAGGAAGGTAGAAAGAGGAAGGAGTACGTAATTGTCCTGCGAGAAACCCAGCACCGTTCCCAACTCGGTGGCGACTCCGACTATCATGAACTTAGTGCGGCCGACGCGGATCTCCCGGCCTATCGGGTCGGTGGATGGAAATAATCCTTTCGCCACTTCAGAGCCAAGAAAACAAACGTCCCTGCGGTTATCATTATCCGAGTCGCTAAAGTACCGGCCAAGCGCGACCTCTACGTTCGAAAGGGTGATTAGATTAGGAGTGACGCCTTGAACGCCGACGGACTCGAGCGTGACGTTGCCATACTTTACTGGTTGGGCCGCGCCATCCTGCGCGCCAATCTGATCCGCGAGAGTAACGCCAGCCCTGAGTCCGGCGAGATCGTCAATAGTGAGATCGGGATTCTTGCGGTATGCGTCAAGAAACTTCTGAAAGTCGCCGAAACCGGTCAGGCTCGCCTTCTGGATGCGGAACACACCGGATCCGAGGGTCGCGATCTTTTCCTTGATATATACGTTGGCTCCTTCGATCACCGTGGCGACCGAGATGACAACGAACACACCTATGATGACTCCAAGCAGAGTCAAGAACGATCTAAGCTTGTGAGTCATGATCGAGGATATCGCTATTTTCGCGGCCTCTAGAAAGCTATGCATGGCTATGTGAACGGTCAACGCGAGCGGAGCAAGCCAACAGTATAGAGACGGCGGAACGAAGCGGGCAAGCCTGTCTGGATTTGAATAGTGGTTCGGGTGCAATGAGGAGTGCGACATGCTTGGGTGCTTGACGCAATATCTCATTAACACCTCACTTCAGCGAGGCGCCTTGGAGGGACGATAGCCGCCGAACCGTTTTAACAGTTTGGTTGCGTCCGCTGGGGAAAAAACCTTGAAACGGTTCGCTCTCGCAAGAAGGTTCCGAGCACCTCACTGAAGTGAGGTTTGGGGTTTGCCCATCCTCATTCTCAACTCCGTAGGAGTGACCTGTCTGTAGCAACGAGGTAAACCGAAGAATCAACAAGCGGGTGATGTGACCTCAACTCCGTAGGAGTGACCTGTCTAGCAACCAGCCCGACTCATTGAGATCGCGGCGCCTTCGCCCTCCTGAACGAGCGCCTATCCCTCCGTAGGACGGCCCGGAGGTTGTCATTTCTAAATTGACCCTCCGTAGGCGGGAGGCCCTCGTCAGGGCGTCGGCCAACGCGCCGCAATCTCAATGAGGTGGGCTGATTGCTACAGTCAGGTCATGGCCCTCCCAACGGAGGGCGGATGTTGCGACCGATCCTTGCTATAAACATGACCCTCCTACGGAGGGCGGATCCTCCGACGACATCTGCTATAAACATGACCCTCCTACGGAGGGCGGATCCTCCGACGACATCTGCTATAAACATGACCCTCCTACGGAGGGCGGATCCTCCGACGACATCTGCTATAAACATGGCCCTCCTACGGAGGGCCGAAAGAATTTCGAAGGATTGCGAGAATCGGTTTCCGGAAAGATCAACTAGTTGGGCTTGGCGGAAGTTTCATAGCCACAAAAGGCTCAAAGTCACGGAGAGGAGAAGACACCTCCCACAGTTCTCTCTTGTGATCTTGTGCATCTTTGTGGCTGATGAACTATTTCTCCCGTGCAGCACAAGAGAACGGCTCGACGAGAAGGCCGCGGATTGCCCGAGCCTCTCCGCGAAGATCAACTCCTCTGTATACGCTCGTCGCTGTGAATCCGGCCGTCGAGTATCTGCAAAACTCGATGCGCGTTCCTGGCTATGTCGTGCTCGTGCGTGACCAGAATTATGGTGTGTCCTTGCTTATGGAGATCTTCAAACAAACCCATTATCTCTTGAGACGTCTGTGAGTCCAGGTTTCCGGTCGGCTCGTCCGCGAGTATGATCGACGGATTGTTCACCAGCGCGCGGGCCACGGCGACCCTTTGCCGCTGGCCGCCGGACAGTTCGTTCGGCTTGTGGTTCATCCGGTCTTTCAATCCAACATTGTCCAGCGATACTTTGGCCATCTCGAGCCTTGCGGCCCGCGGCGTTCCATTGTAGATGAGCGGCAACTCGACGTTGTGAAGCGCGGTCGCTCGAGGCAGCAGATTGAATGTCTGAAACACGAAGCCGATTTCCTTGTTTCTGATTCTCGCCAGTTCGTCGTCATCCATCTCGGAGACGAGCTTGCCGTTGAGCCAATACTGGCCGGAAGAGGGCGTGTCCAGGCAGCCGATCAGATTCATCAGCGTCGACTTACCCGAACCCGACGGGCCCATGATCGCCACATACTCGCCGTGTTGAACGTCGAATGAGACTCCGCGAAGGGCGTGTACCTGCTCGGCGCCCATCACGTACGTCTTCCATAGGTCGTCCGTCCTGATCACCATGCGCTCGTCCGGAACGGCCTCGACCAATTCGATTTCTCTCTCCAGAACCGCTTCTTCCACCATATCGTCTCCAGTTTCCATCAACGCTTTCTTCAGCCTCGATCCTCAAATGGTTCAGCCAAGGAAAACCGGGGACTCGGATCCTGAGCATCCACTATGACTCGCCTTCCTGACGCTCTCGCCTTCTTTCCCGATATTAACCGCGCCAGAGAGCTGAACTCTACTTCGACTGATTGGACCCGCTCTGTGAATTCTCGGTCTTTGGTTCCCGCTTCACCAAGTCTCCGTCTTTGAGTCCGCGCAGAACCTTGTACTGACCAGTTATTATTTCGTCCTTCTCATTAAGGCCGCTCTTGATTTCGATTTCCTGATCGCCCTTGATTCCAGTCGTCACTTTGACGAACTTCGCTCGTCCTTCCTTGGAATATACGAAGACTCCATCAACCTCTTTCTTGTGCGCGATGCCCGAAGCCACGGGTTGATCTTTCGATTCCTGACCTTGCTGGGCTTCTTCTCGCGGAACGATCGCCTGGAGCGGCACGGCGAGCGCGCTCTCGACTCGCGCCGTCGTTATTGTGGCGGTAGAGGACATCCCCGGCTTTAGCTTCGCCCTGATCTCAGGCGTCGGGTTCAGTTTTACCTTTACTAGAAAATCCCTCGCCTCCTGGGTGTTGGAGGTCGAGCTTATGGTTTGGCCCGAGCGGGTTATCGCCGACGCGCCTTTCTCGATCACCTCGCCCTCGATTTCCACTTCGCCGAGCGCATCGACTTTGACCTTGACCTTCTGGCTGATCGCGACGTCGGCAATGTCGGTCTCATCGACCTTGATCTCGGCGTTGATCTGAGACATATCCGCCACGGTGAGCAGCGGCGTGGACGAGAAATTCGCAAGCGCGAACTCGCCCACTTTCACTGGCAAGCTGGAGACGACGCCGTCGATAGGCGAGTACCTAGTGGTTTTCTTCAACTGATCCGATTGAATATCGAGTTGGGATCTTGACTGATTGACGCGGGCTTCGGCGGCGGCAAGCGCGGACTTGGCTCGCTCGAGACCAAGCTCTACATCCTTGATCTGCTGCGTGAGCTGATTGACTCGAGCCTGTTGCGACTTAATCACGGCCTGAGCCTGAACGTATCGCGATCTGACCTGGTCGAAAACAGATTTCGGAATGACCCCGTTCTCCACGAGCTGGAGATTTCGGTTGTATTCATTCTCTGCGTATTGAAAGTCGGCTCTGGTTCGCTCCAGTTCAGCCTGCGCGGCCGAGAGGTTTGAATTTGCCTGATGAATGTTGTTCTCGGCTTGTTGGACGGCGACCTGATTGTTAGCGACGTCCGTTTGGGAGACTCGAACCGCGGCTTCCTGACCCGCCGTCTGCATCGAGAACTGGGTCGCGTCCACTCTCACCAGCGGCTGCCCCTTCTTAACCGCGTCGCCCTCGACTACGTATATCTGTTCGACGCGGCCAGGAACCTCGGCTGTAAGATTGTAAAAGTTCACCGGCCGAATTTCACCGGACGCCGTAACCTTTGATTCGATCAACGCGCGTTTTTCAACGGCCGCGGTCTGCACCGGTTGACCTTCTTTTGTCTGCACCGCCTTGGAAAGGATTACGATTGCAATGAGGCCAACGACCACCGCCGATATGATTATCGTCTTCTTCTTTCGATTCATCGCCATTTGATTGGATTGTCCTCCCTAAACCGTTGGGTGCGTGAGTAACCGTATGCTAATACGCGCCGTTTTTTCAGGGGGTTCCAGAAAAATCTTGCGCCTGTTGAACCCTCATGCCCACTCTCTAAAAGTGGGCGAAAAGCCGGCGGATTCAACGGGGGCTAACGGGTAATCATAACCAGCGGCCTCGGCCGCGTCAAAGCTGGACTCGATCCGTTTTGCTCAGGCGCGCTTTGAAGAATCCCGTGATGCGCTCTACATATTCGCGCCTTTCGCGGCGTATCGCGCGCGCGTGCTGAGCTCCGTCCACCATCCACAAGTCCTTGGCTCCGGCAAGTGCTTCATAGATCTTCTCGGAGTGATTTGCAGAAATCAATTGATCGGCCGTTCCGTGCACCAGATATACAGCGCACTTGATCTCACGGGCAAGCGACAGCGGGTTGACCGTCTTCACATCGAACTTTCCCCGGTAATTGGCCACTTGAATCGCCGTCCAAAGAACGGGACCGAGCATGGGGCCTGGTATATGAGTCACTTTATGGAGAAACTCCGATGTGACCCGCTCGAGGGAAGCGAACGGGCTATCGGCCCACACGGCCTTGATGCGATTATCGAGAGCAGCCACCTGGAGAGCGATCGCCGCGCCCATCGATTCGCCCGCCAATCCTATTGAGTCTCCAGCGACCCCCTTGGCGCCGATCAACCATTCGACCGCCGACTCAACGTCTCGCGTCTCGTAAAACCCGTACGTGACGTAACGCCCTTCGCTGCCGCCATGCGCACGGCCGTCAAGCACCAGCACATTGAGGCCGGCCTGCCGTAGCGCCAGCGACGTTCTCAGCACGTCGGTTCGATTCTTCTTGACCCCGTGAAGCACCACCACCGTAGGCGAATCCTTTGCGGTAGCCATCCACCACCCGCATAGCTTGGTTCCATCGAACGAAGTGATCGCAACATCTTCCAGCGCTATCCCGACTCTTTTGATCAACGCCCTCAAGTGCCCGCTCTTGAGTTGAGCCATTCGTTTCAAGCGCGGCCGGATCAGCAACCCCGACAGCGGAATGCTGGCCACCCCAAGAAGCACCGTGAGGGATCCCAAGGCGCCGAGCGCCGCCAAGCCGGCTCGTCGAAGCCATGTAGCTCCTGGAGTTTTCCGTGTCAACGTCTTTGACTCGCTTGCAACCGCCTTAACGGCGCCTGCCACTCCTCGCGGATAGACTGTCTCCGTTGAGATCTCTCGATGGGATTCCGATGGATTGGATCGTTTCCGCCCAGCGTCCACTAATTCCTCCTGTTCACCAACGCGCGCTTTAGCAGTATACGCAGCGCCGGCGCCATCCGGAACGGTTTTCGGATATTCACCTGCTTTGGTAGTAGCAGGGGGCCGCGGGGGAAGCGGACGTTCAGAGTTCAAGCTTTAGCTTGCCCGCGTGATCGCAGGGAAGCGGAAGTTCAGAGTTCAAGCTTTAGCTTGCCCGCGTGAGCGCAAGGGAAGCGGAAGTTCAGAGTTCAAGCTTTAGCTTGCCCGCGTGAGCGCAACCTGAAGGTTGAACTCTGAACTTTTCAGCGAAGCAAACCCGAAGCTTTTCACTTTTCTCGGAAGTCTTCTTCGCGTTCTTTGCGAGGGTCTTCGCGTTCTTTGCGAGGGTCTTCGCGCCTTTGCGAGAAACTCTTCGGTCCTCGTTTGGCTGCGAAGAACATCAGCCGCCGGCGGAGAAGTTCGCGGACGGAGATGTCCGAAAGAACGACACTCTATGACCCCGCAACAAGTAGAGTTTCAGGAGGGGCGGACCGCTGTGCTAAGATTCACCCGGTTCAAAACAGCAAGAGGTGATTATGTTCTGCAATCAATGCGGGCAGACCTTGCCAGACGGAAGCCGGTTCTGCAACAACTGCGGGGCGACCCTCGCTCAGGCGGAAAGGACACAGGCAACGGTTCGGACCGGCGCGTCTCAAATGGAAGTAGAAGGTCTTCCAGAGCATTCGATCTTCACCCTTCGGCCGACCTTGATCTTCGTCATGGCCTGGTACATATTCACCAGCGTGATCGTGCTTGTTGCCGCCGCGCTGATGGGCGTATTCAAGGTAGCGGCAAGCTTAGCATTCATCGTAATCGCGGTGGTTTTCTTGGTCACGTTTTCGATTCCCGTCTACAAGCACATCCAACGGCGAAGAGAAGTTTACACCTTGACCAACTACAAACTGGAGATGCGTTACGGACTGCTGGCCAAGACCGTGCGAAACATCCCGCTTCGCAACATTCAAGACGTAACCGTGACTTCTTCGATATTGCAAAGGCTCGCCAATCTCGGCGACATCGTCATCGACAGCGCCTCCGAAACCGGAAAGATATTCCTTTCGGAGATTCATCACCCCGAGCGTTATGCGGATATGATAATGGCTGAGCTGCGAAGACGCAGTTGATACAGTCAGGTCGTGTCTTGAAGGTGTTTGGATATTAGAAGACGAAAACGACCCAGTAAGTAGCGGCTTTGCAGGGCTGAAAGGGCTAAAAAGCCTTTTAGACAAAATCGAGCAAGTTATCTTATGATTGCAACAGCAAGAGGGTCTATCCGGATGCCAAATGAACGGCTAGAGATCGCGCGTCACGGAATCGCAAAGCTAATCAAGGATGGCAACCTAAGCGTGCCGCCCAACCAGCGGGAGTACGCTTGGCGCGGAGAGCACGTTACTGATCTATATCAAGACCTGGCGAAAGCAATCAGTGACGGGGAACCGGATTATTTCCTGGGTTCAATTGTAGTAGCCAAGAGCAACGGTCATCTTGAAGTTTTCGACGGACAACAACGGCTTGCCACGACGGTCATCCTGCTTGCCGCGATCAGAAACTACTATCGCAATACGCGAGACCTGAAGCGCGCCAACATAATCGAATCCGAGTACCTAATGGGCACGGACTTGGGCACCTTGGAGGAACAGCCGAAGTTACATCTTAGTAAGGTAGATCATGATTTTTATCGAAGACATGTTCTCTCGGATGATAGGGCCGTTAGAGAGTCCGCACAGCCTCAAGTTGAATCACACGAGCGGATAAAGAAGGCCGCCGAAATTGCGGCGGCGCACGTTCAGAAGGTAATCGCTCCGCTTCCGGAGGCTTCGCGAAGCCAGGTGCTCTATGATTGGGTGACATTTCTTGTCGAAAGGGCCATGGTGATTTGTGTCCAAGTCCCTGATGATCGGAGCGCCTATATTGTCTTTGAAACAATGAATGATCGTGGTCTGAGGCCATCCGCGGCCGACTTGCTCAAAAATCATCTATTCGGGCTGGCTGATAATCGAATAGAGGAAGCCGAGCGCAGTTGGATTGCAATGACGGGAACACTCGAGGCTGTGCCGGACGCTGACGAGGACATTGTTGTTACCTACATTCGGCATCTCTGGATTTCTCGGCATGGACCAACGCGAACGAGAGACCTGTTCGACAAAATCAAACAAGGTATCAGGGGAAAGCAGGCGGCAATCGACTTAGCAAATGAGCTTGCCAGTAATGCAGCGCGCTACTCCGCGTTGCTGAACCCCGCGCATGAAATGTGGAATCCATACGGGCCGAGCGCACGAAAACACATTGACACCTTGCGCAATCTTGGAATGGAGCAATTGCGGCCGGTGCTTCTGGCGGCTATCAAGAACTTTCCTCAAGGTGAGATTAATAGACTTCTTCTAACAATAGTGTGTTGGGCGGTGCGCTTTCTTATTCTCGGCGCCTCGGGAAGCGGCGTTCTCGAAGGAAACTACGGTCGTAGCGCCTTCGAGATTAGCGAGGGCGGCATAACTACGACAGACGCTCTAGCGAGTTCGATGGCAGGAATCATTCCGCCGGATGACGCTTTTGAATCGGCGTTCTCTGTAGCTAGAGTCGCGAAGGCCCATCTAGCCCGTTATTATCTGAGAGCCCTCCAGCTTCAGGCCGACGGTGAACGTGAGCCCCAGTATGTCCCTAACGACGGAGGTGAAATCAATCTTGAACACATACTCCCGCAGAACCCGTCTAGTGAATGGAAAGTGGACTCAGACACTTTGAGTGCGCATTACAAGCGCCTGGGTAATCTCGTTCTACTGCAAGCCAGCGAAAACGATCTAATCGCTAACAGCGCATATGAGGTCAAAAAGGCTTCTCTGCTCAAGTCGGCTTTTTCTCTGACCAAGGATGCCGGCTGTTATGATGAGTGGGGACCAGACCAAATAAACGAGCGACAAGCCGCGTTAGCGCGCCTCGCTGTTAGCACCTGGCCTTTGAAACCCTGACGCATCGAAAAAGGCCTTCTGATACAATACCCCGGAGCGCCCGCTCATCGTGAGTGTAACTCCACAAAGACAGGGTGAAGCAATGTTAGACCGAACCCGAACCCAGTTGTCAGCCGCCGGGATATCCGTCTCCATCATCATCTCAGTTGTTGTTTCATTTAGTCCGCGGGCGGTCAAAGCGGACTCACAGCCGTCATTGCAAGGCGCCGGCGAAGTCGTTCAGACAGCCGGGAACGCCGATTCTTCCGGCCTACTGCCAGACCGGCTCGCGGGCGCGGCCGCGAGTGCAGAGATCGTCAGATATGCAGACGCCGCGCTCGCTCAATTGGCCGGCTATAGCGCAAACATCTACCGCGAATACCACGTTGTGTCGGCGTGCTCGCGCCAATACGGCGCCGCGCGAATAGCGGTCTTTCAAACAAACAGTATCTCCAGCGCATACGGATTGTTCACTTATAGCGCGGGTGCGCGAATAGCGAACAAGGAAGCGGCGACAGGCTGGGGCAGTTCCCGGGTCGACGGCCAATTCCTATTTTGGAAGAAGAACTATTTCGTCTCCGTCGGAGGGAAACCCGGCCGTTCGCCCGGCGCCGACTTCCAAAAACTGGCGTCGGCCGTCGCGTCGCTTATCGGCGATGGCTCCCCCGATCTCCCAATGATCGTATCGAGCCTCCCCAATTCGGGACCGGCTGCTCCCTTGGCTCGATACTTTCTGGGACCGTCCGCGCTAAGCAAGTACGTCAACCACGCGGCTGAACTGTTCACGTTTGACGGGAACGCGGAAGCCGTGCTCGGTGAGTATCCGTCCGAAGCAGCGGCGCAGCCGTCAATAAAGCTGCTGATAGTGGAATATCACACGCCGCAGTTCGCTTATGACGCGATGAATCGAGCGGAATATTATCTCGCCTCGCTTCCCGAAGAGGAACGAAGCAAAACCATACTCAAGCGCGAAGGAAACTATCTGGTTCAAGCCCTCAACACCGAGGAACGAGCGCGCGCGGAGCAACTCGTGGGTTCCGTGCAATACCCGTATCGCGTCAAATGGCTTCGAAACCCGCTGTGGCCGACAAACGATCCGTTTCGCACGCAAAAGGCCGCTGAAATGCTTCTTTCGACCTTCGGCGTGCTCGGACTTCTAATTGTCGGAGTGTTGGCCGGAGGCAGCAGCTTCGGCGCGTTCGTCTTCATGAAGCGGCGGCGGCGGCTCCGCGAGGTATTCACCGACGCCGGCGGAATGCTCCATCTGGACATCGAACCTCTCTTTGACCACTCGAAGCACATTGGCGGCGAGCCTCGGTTGAGACTGGAATCCAATAATCAAGAGGACTGGTAGCTAACCGGAATGCCAAACTCGGTCCTCGTAGTTGACGACGAAGAAGGGATAAGGCGCTCGCTGAAGGGCGTCCTCGAGGACGAGGGCTTCTTCGTCGACGCCGTCGCTTCGGGAGAAGAGTGCCTATCGGCTTTCGAGCGCAGGGTGTTCAGTTGCGTGCTGCTGGACGTATGGCTCCCTGGGATTGACGGCATCCAGACTCTCGAGAAACTCAAAGCAATCTATCCTGAAACCGCCGTCATAATGATCAGCGGCCACGGTAATATCGCAACCGCGGTTCGAGCGACTCAACTCGGCGCGCTCGATTTCATCGAAAAGCCGCTCCAGATCGAACGGACGGTTCTCGCTATCCGCAATGCGCTTCGGAGGCGTCAGATCGAGGCGGACAATCTGCTCCTGCGACAGCAGGTGGATGATTACGTGATGATCGGCGAAAGCGTGCCCATGCGCGCGCTTCGCCAGCAAATCGCGGTGGCCGGGCCAACCGGCGGGCGCATACTGATCTACGGCGAATCCGGAACCGGTAAGGAACTGGCGGCGCGCGCGCTTCATCGCGCCTCACCGCGAGCCTCGATGACGTTCATCGAACTCAACTGCGCCGCTATTCCCGAAGAGCTTATTGAATCGGAGTTGTTCGGCCACACTAAAGGCGCCTTCACCGGCGCGACCCAGGCCAAGGAAGGCAAGTTCGAGCAGGCCGACGGCAGCACGCTCCTCCTGGATGAAGTCGGCGACATGAGCCTGAAGGTTCAAGCCAAAGTGCTTCGCGTTCTCGAAGAGCAGCGCTTCGAGCCGGTAGGGTCGAATTCGGCCACCACCGTTGACGTGAGGATTATCGCGGCGACTAACAAACGGCTCGACGAAGAGATGGAGCGGGGCGCATTTCGGCCGGATCTGTTTTACCGCCTTAACGTCATCCCGTTCGAGATATCGCCGCTACGCGAGCGGCGCGAGGACATACCCCTTCTTGCCGAGCATTTCAATCGCAAGTATTCGGCGGGCTACGCGCGTCCGTTGAAGACCTTCACCGATGACGCATTGGACCGTCTGTCGTCTTATGACTGGCCGGGTAACGTCAGGGAGTTGCGCAACACTATCGAGCGCGTTGTGATAATGAACTCTCGCGAACGGGTGGCCGCGGATGATCTGCCCCAGCTTGGCGCGCCTGAAGGAGTGTCGCTCGCGCCCCGCTACAACTTCACTTCTTATCGCGAGGGCCGCGAGGAGTTCGAACGGCAATACATCGTCACCAAGCTCGCCGAGTGTGACGGCAACATGACCCGCACTGCCGAAGCTATGGGAATAGACCGCTCCCACCTCTATCGCCGAATGAAAGCGCTTGGAATCGCCGCTCGGTCCTGACTCGGTTGTTCTTTCGAGTTGCGCTCGGCGCAAGTCGCCTTACGGGAAAGCCGCTGATTGACGCTGACTTCGTAACGCT
>JAHFUG010000616.1:0-1516 GCA_023265195.1 Blastocatellia bacterium
GCGCCGCGATAGAACAACAGCCGACACCGCCACGGTAAGGCGGCGCGCATATCAATTCGGCGATCTCTCGTCATACAGTTCGAAGGATCGCTTCATCATTCGAGCGACCGATATCCTTCTTTTCGTTTTGATCAAACTGGTCTGTTCCACGCTGAGATGGGAGGTTCGGGGGGCCGAACATCTCGACGCCATTCACGCGTCGGGACATCGAGCTATATTCACTTTTTGGCACGCCTGCATATTCAGCGCGACGTGGTTTTGGAGAAAGCGCGGAATCGTCGTGATGTCGAGCAAAAGCCGCGACGCCGAATACACCTCGCGGGTCATAAAGCGGTTCGGATATGGCGCGGCGCGCGGCTCCTCGACGCGAGGCTCCGGCCGGGCGCTCGCCGAGATGTCCGAATGCCTCGCTTGCGGAATAGACGTCGCCTTCACGATCGACGGGCCGCGAGGGCCTGCTTACGTGGCGAAAGATGGCGCGGTCACGCTGGCGCGGCACACGGGCCACGCGATTCTTCCGTTTCACATAGCCGCCCGGCGCGGTTTGGAAGTGGCGAGCTGGGACAGGCAACGGATCCCGGCGCCGTTTTCTCGCGCGATCGCGATCATCGGCGAGCCGATCTATGTTCCTCGAGACGCGAGCGAGAGCGAAGTTCAATCAAAGCAAGCAGCGCTTCAGGCGTCGCTCGACCGGCTGCGGGTCGAAGCCGATGAATGGCGAATTCAGGAGTAGAAAAAAAACCACGAAGGTCACGAAGTCCACGAAGCAAAAGAGGCCGAGTGTGGCCACGGATTCCGGAGAACCGAACAACAGGCATGCCGATCTCGTGGCCTTTGCGGTCTATTCTACAGGGCCGGCGAAGCGCCGCCAGTGTAGTGATTCGTCGAACGTATTGTGAAACCGGGAAGCATCTCTCTCTAATGACAGAATCCGCGCGTTGAAGCCTTCACGAATTCCACCAACTCGTTCACGGCTGGATCGTCAAGCTGATTCATCTTGTCGATCGCGTTTTCAAGAGAGAGGTTCGACCTCAACAGTATCCTGTATGCCTGCTTGAGAACACGGATCTTATTCGAGGCAAAACCGGCGCGGCGAAGACCAACGATGTTTAACCCACAAGCGCGGCCCGGCCTCCCATCCGTTATTGAAAAAGGCAGGCAGTCCTGCACTATCTTCGACATGCCGCCGATCATCGCCAGACGCCCGATTCGCGTGAACTGATGAGCCATTGCCCCGCCCGAAATGAACGCGCCGTCTCCAATCTCGACGTAACCCGCCATCGCTACATTGTTCGCCATGATGACGCGGTCGCCGACCTTGCAATTGTGAGCAATATGCGCGCCCACCATGATAAGACAGTCTGATCCGATCCTTGTTTCCGATCCAGGTTGAGTTCCTCTGTGCACGGTCACGTTTTCGCGCAAGCGGTTGCGCTCCCCGATGCGAAGAAAGCTTTCACACTCGGCGTAGCTAACGTCCTGCGGCTCGCCTCCCAAAACGGCGCCCTCATGCACT
>JAHFUG010000616.1:1616-3497 GCA_023265195.1 Blastocatellia bacterium
TCGCCGCCCGCCGCCACCGCCTGAAGCGCGTTCAGGATCAGATTGGTCAATATCTCGCGCAGGGCTAGCGCGCTACGGACCGGGATTGGCGCTATGGGCGCCGTCTTCACCGTTAGCGCGACGTTACGGTCATTCGCCTCGCGCCTTAGGAGTTCAGCGACGCCGTCAATGATTTCCTGGACGCTGGTTTCTCGAGACGATCGCGCATCCTCTTGTGGACGTGAGAACGACAGCAACTGCGAAACTGTGCGGTTCAACCGGTCTATTTCGCCGACTATCAGTTGAAGATCGCGGTCGTAGCCATTCAACGCCGGGTCTTCGCGCATTACTTGAGTAATGACTTTGATCGACGAAAGCGGATTCTTTACTTCGTGAGCGATGGTGGCGGCAAGCTGGCCAAGCGCGGCCATCCGCTCCCGGCTTGCAAGTTCACGTTCGAGCCTCACTTTCTCTTCCACGAGCAAGCATCTCTCGACCTCGATAGCGACTTGCCCGGCAAGCACGTCGAGCACGGCTCTCTTTTCCGAAGTGAGCGACCGTGGGTCGTCGGTAATCAGCATGAGTCCTATCAACCTATCCTCTCGATTCAGCGCATAGGCTACAGTAGCGCCGGCCGCCGCCAAAGCGGCATGGTCTTCAATGATGTTTGTCTGAAGCCGCGTCATCTCTCGGGCCAGAACCGCCGCCGGGCCGCCCGAGCCGGCGGCGTCCAGTCGAATTATGCGGACGCGGCCGAGATCGAGACCGTTCTTTATTATCTCTTCCGTATATCGAGTGAATGACTCGAGTTCGCCAAACCCAGCGGCGGACTGCGACACTTGGCGAACGACGGCGCGGTACACGCCTATCTCCCGGGAGAACAACCTGCGCACCGTCTTATCTATCAGCCGGACGAACGGGCCGGTAAGCGCGACCATGCCAAGAATCAGAATGGTCTCGACCACGCCGTTCTTGATTCCGTAACCCGCGACCAGGAACTGATCCAATCTTCGGACGCCGTATGTGTACACCGTGATGAACGCGACCGCGAACGCCGCATAGACGAGGCTTCCTTTGATCACCAGCTCATAGAGGTTGTACCGGTAGATATAATAGGCGATCGTGAACGTGGGCAGCAGCGAGAATAGTATGTAGGGAAGCCACAGAAAATCACCCGGTCCGGCCCGGCGCAGGCCGACGACTACAAACTGAAACGCGCCGATTACGAAGAGCATTAGCGACAGCCGATTGAAGAACTTCCGCTCGCGCGCCGCCCACTTGTGTAGCCTGTCCTTCATCCGCCAGTCGATGAAAGCCGACGACCAGAAGGCGATTACCTGCCAGATGGAATACGGCAGCAGAAACCATCTGAGCTTGAGAAAGTAATCCTGGTAGCCGCCTGTGTTGATTCGATAAATGGTATACGGCAAGAAGGCCATCGGTATGTAACACGCGATCCCGGCAAGGGCCACGCGCCGTTGCGTCATCGTTTTGTACTTATCCAGCCAGCTCCAAAATGCTATGTGAGAGTGAAGCAGAGCCGAGGGAAACAACGACACCCCGAGCACGGTGATGGTGTCCCAGGCCCTCAGCCATCCTGTTCCGCGGCCGTCGCCGTCCAGCAATAACACCTGAAGCGTCTTGAGTAGGTTGCCCAGAAACCATGCGCCAAGGCACATCCCCAGCATCACAAAGGTTCGTTCGCTCTGAGTGAGGGACCAGCTTTCATCCGGCCGGCCTTCTTCGCGCGGAGCAGCGGAACGATCGCCGGCCGACGAGGCGTACCGAATGTCCGACCGGCCGTAGCGGCGGCGGCTCCATATCAACCACGATATGTATAGGTGAAGGAATGCTCCGGTCGAGAATCCGACCAGCTTGATGATGTCAATCAGCGACATATCA
>JAHFUG010000248.1 GCA_023265195.1 Blastocatellia bacterium
TCTCAACTTTCCTACTGCATCTTGCGGAGGCGAATCTCGCCCGAGATCAAAAAAAGGTTGGCGCAAGAGCTCGACATACCGGTCGAGGAATTGTTCGGCGGATCGGACGATGACGAAACCTCGGAACAGGACTCCAATTCAAAGCCCGGTTACAAATCAAAGGTCGGCGACAAATCAATGGTCGGCGACAAATCAAAGCCCGGCGACAAGACCGCGTCCGATCCTGAGCCTATCCGAAAAAAGGGAGACCCAAAAAAAGGAGACTTATTGTGAAAAAGCAACATGGGTCAGTCAATTCGCGCGGGATCAAGGCAGGGGCGTCCAGCCCCTGCTTGACGAAAACGAGGCAAGAAGATTCGTAGAGAGGCTAAGGCGTAAAAAAATAACTTCCCGTTTTGAGTTATGCGCCACGAGATGAGGACCGCCGGTGAAGTGAGGCCTTCACCGCTAGAGACCATAGCGGTCAGCATACTTTGACGATTTAATGCCAGATTAAAGTGGCATTCAACACTTTCGAGGGCCACTCTTACATTGACTCCCCGAGCATAGCTATCAAGCAAAGTTTTACGCGGCCTTAGCCGGCTAGGTAGAGCAAGAACTCCGGGTTGTCGGGCATCGGAGTCGAAACCCACTGAACCCCGTTGCTGAAACTGGAATCGTACTTCATCACCGTGTTGTTCGTTCGAATAGCGACGTGGAAATTGCCCTCGCCGTCGAACGCCATACCGGAAACCGATTCGCCAGACGGAACGGCCGGCGATAAACTCACCGGCGTGAAGACCCATATAGGCGCATTCGGATCGTAGGGATTAGGAATCGGACTGGAGAGAACCTGATCCTTGGCTCCTACATACATCGCGCCGCCGTTGATCAAGAGGTGAACCGGAGAGGTCAACGGATTGCTGCTCCTCAAGAGCTGGCCCGTCGCCGCGTCGTAGGTACGAACCAGACCAGCGGGTTCGTCAACAACGAAAAGCAGCGGAACCGTCGAGCCGTTGTAGTTCAAGGCGTAGAACGCCACGTCGCGCACCGAGTTCTGAACTTTGTCTTGCTTGGAATCGATCTCTACCGCGAGTCCTCCCAACTCCTTGGGCACTTCGGTCACATTGTCTGTCTGACTTGCGTTCGGCAGATTGTTCCTGGACGAAGCCACCAACGTTGCGTCCAGAAAAGAGCCCGAAGGATACAGAGAAGTCAGGTATTTCGCGACGGGTAGGGCCGCGCCTTTCCGGCCGTCGGGGGAGATGCTGAAAGCGGCTACGACGTTCGTATCCTGATTAGATACGTAGCAGTTCCCCTCGCCGTCAAACGCAACCGCGAACGGGTGATCGATTGAGTCCGTGGTCTTCGGCGAGATGAAGTCGCTAGCCTCCGTGTAGCTTGTGCCCGATCCGGTATAGCTATGAATCTTGCTTTCCTTCTTGCCGCCGTCGACGACGTAAAGAAGACCCGAACTCGCCTCCAGGTAGACGCCACGCAGTTCGTCTCCATCCTTGTTCAGAACATTCGGACTGGCCGGGTTGAGCAGATTGCCGTCATCGTCGTAGGCGTAGACATTGGCGACCGTCTTGTGAAACGTTACGAAGAACATAGTCCCTCCCTTTCGCGGCTTGGAATTGAAAGTGAGTTACGAGGGGCCGGCGCAGCGTCGTTGAGCCGAGGAACCGCCGGCTTTCTCAAATCTCATGCCGATTAGTCAGTGCTTTGTGCATAGTCACCTCGTCGGCGTACTCGAGGTCGGAACCTACGGGAACGCCCATCGCTATGCGAGTGATCCGCGGGCCGAGCGGCCTGAGCAGCTTCGACAAGTAGTTCGCCGTAGCCTCGCCCTCGGTGTTCGGATTAGTCGCCAGGATGACCTCTTCGACATCCGATGACCGGAGCCGCTCGAGCAGGCCCTTGATCTTGAGCTCGTCGGGACCGACGCCGCGAATCGGCGACAGTGCGCCGTGCAATACATGGTAGAGACCTTTGTATTCGCGGGTCTTTTCGATGGTCACAAGGTTGAAGGGCTCTTCGACGACCAGGATCATTCGGCGGTCGCGGTTTTGGCTCGCGCAGAATCGGCACGGGTCGGTGTCCGTGAAGTCGTTGCAGACGGAACAGAGAATGATTTTGTCTTTGACTTCCCGGATTGATTCAACGAGCTTCTCGGTTTCCTCGCGGCCCGAGCGGAGCAGATAAAACGCCAGCCGTTGAGCCGACTTGTGTCCGATGCCGGGCATCTTTTTTAGCTCGTCGATCAGGCGAGTGACGGGTTCAGCGTAGTCTAGCATTGCTCACTCCATTTTTCTTGCCGGCCCTGGGCTTGCTAATCATTAGCCCTTCTCGCCAAAAGCTGAAGCGCGCCCGAAACGACGATCAGCAGAACCGAAGCGAAGTAGACCCACCACCATATGGTAAAGCTCATACTGGTCGCTCCTATAGCCTGGAGCCGAAATAGCCGCCTCGACATTTGCGCAACTCCAGCCATCGGCCACAACCCGACGAATACGCCCAACACTATCAACAGGAGACCATAAGGCGCATTCAGTCTGGCGCCGCGAGCCAAAAACATTACGGATGACAGCGCAAGAGCGGCGATAAGCAGCCCCGGTATGATCAACTGCCAGGGAATAGCTCCGCGGATTTCGCGGGTCAGTGTAAGCCCGCTCATCTCGATCGCGCCGAGCCCTTGGCCTCCCATTTCGAACGTCGCCCATGTCCTGAAATAAGAAAACGCCGCCACGGCCGAGCAAACCGGAGCGATCGCAATAAAGAGGTTGGTGGCGCCTGGTTTAGTCACACTGAGTGGACGGGCCGCGGCTGACTCATGATTGATTGGCAGGGGCCTGCTCCGGGCTCCTTGATTCACGGGCGCCGGACGCAAAGACCATTGCGATAGCCGGCCACAGGAGTCTAAGGGCAGCAAAAAGCCCGGGCGCGAAGTACGCGTGGCCGGGGGTCATATCCATCTCTCCGCGCCATTTTCAAGCAGGAGTTTAGCGGCCGCCGCCTCAACGGCCGGTTAGAACAGTCCCGGCGGAAGTCCCATTCCGCCAAGCGTCGAGCCGAGCTTGCCCTTCATGGCTTCATCGACCTTTCGAGACGATTCATTCACGGCCGCTATGATCAGATCCTGGAGCATCTCCACGTCGCCGGTCTTGAAGATCTCGGGTTCAATCTTGAGGTCAACGACTTCTTTCAATCCGTTCATGGCGACGGTGACTATTCCTCCGCCGGCGCTGGCGTCGACTCGAATCCGTTGCATATCCCGCTGCAGATCTTCTTGCATCTGCTGCGCCTGCTTCATCATTTCATTTATGTCAATGCCTCCGGGTAACTTCATTGGCTCCTCCCTTGTCAGCGGCTGGATTATTGGCCGTCACGATCCGGTTCGGTGACTTCAACAACTTCTCCATGAAACTTTTCGACGAGCGCTCGAACGACCGGATCGTCTTCAACCCGAGGCCCCTTCTGATCAGCTTCAACCCGAGGCCCCTTCCGCTCAATTTGATCCGCGGCCGGATTCGCGGCGGCCGAGCTCGACACGGTCAGAGTTATCGCCCGGCCGAAGACCTCCTTGCAGGCGTCTTCGACGCTCTTGCGGGCGTCGCGGCCCTCGAGATTGCTCTTGTAAATTTTCGCCCCGGGCTTGAACCTCACGGTCAAAACGCCGCCTTCGAGCGTGACGCTCTCAGCTTTGTCCAAGGCCGACACGATCATCATTTTTCTTTTCGCCTCGAGCGAGTTTTTGAGCTTCTCGATGTCATCGGTCGAATTCGGCGGAGGCGTGGACTTGGCGGCGCCCTGGCTCACGGGCCGAAGCTCTTCATCCGGCGGCTCGAGCATGGGCGGCTCGTCATAGTCGTCAGCCGGCGGAGCTTCTCGCCGGGCGGCGGCGGGGTTGTTCGGCTGAGATCTTTGAATTGTTCGCCCTGCCGGCGCGGCCTGCTGAGGCGGGGCGGCTCTAGCCCGTCTGGTTGAACCCGCTCCAGCAGCCGCTCCGGAGGGTAACGCGCCAAGAGACGACAGTTGTTCCTGCAGCGCCGTCAGCCTCGCCAACGCCTCTTCCACCGAATCTAGCCGGCGGGCGTGAGCCATCTTGACTAGACCGATCTCCAGTTGAAACCGAGGCTGCGAGGAAACTCGAACATCCTGTTCGGTCTTTGTCAGAATCGTGAAAGAGCGGACTATGTCTTGCTCCGAGAGCGAGTCGGCGAGCTTTCCGAGCGCCTCGACTTCGCCCGGCGGCGCTTCTATCAACTCGCTTTCGGTTCCCGCGATTTTTATCAGCAGCAAAGTCCGCAGGTGCGTCATCAGGTCGCGGCAGAAGTTTCGCAGGTCATAGCCGAGTGCGACTATCTCGTCCAGCGCGGCGATTGCTTTGAGCGCGTCCGCATCGGCTATGGCTTGCAAAGTGGCGTTCAGAGTTTCGAATCCGACCAGACCCAGCGCCTCCGAAACATCTTCTTCGGTTATCGAATCGCCGGCGAAGCTTATGACCTGATCGAGAGCTGACTCGGCGTCGCGCATCGAGCCTTCTCCGGCGCGCGCTATGGCGGCGAGCGCCGAATCACCGATCTCGACGCCGAGCGTCTTCGCGACGTGCCGCAGTTGTTCGGTTATTCGCTTGGGCGCGATTGTCCGAAACTCGTAGACCTGGCACCGGGAGAGGATGGTCTCGGGAACCTTGTGCATTTCCGTCGTCGCCATTATGAAAAGCACGTGCGGCGGCGGTTCCTCTATTGTCTTGAGAAGCGCGTCAAAGGCCTTTGTCGATAGTTGATGAATCTCGTCTATGATGAATATCTTGAATCGGTCCCGGGCTGGGCCTATGGAGATTGAATTGACAATGGTTTCTCTCACGTCCTCGATTCCGGTGTTCGAAGCCGCGTCCATTTCCCGGACGTCGAGCGATGACGAGGCGGCGATCTCCACGCACGAATCGCAAACATGACAAGGATCCGGGGTCGGCCCCGCTATGCAGTTCAAAGCCTTCGCCAGTATCCGCGCGGTCGTCGTCTTACCAACGCCTCGCGCGCCGGCGAACAAATAGGCATGATGAAGTCTGTTCTTGTCTATGGAATTGGCTAAAGTGCGAGTGATGGCCTCCTGGCCAACCACCTCGCCAAAGGCCTTTGGCCGAAATCGTCTTGCTATTACTTGAGAGTCAGCCATCGGGCCTTTGTCGCGTCGGTCGGCCGGGACTCCGCTGAGCTAAAGAAATGAAGGGAAGCCTCCCGGATTAATCCAAATCAAACTACTGGTCAGGCTCCGGAGATACCGCGGCACATCCGCGAGCTACTACCGTTGCTCCGTTCCCGGCCTGGCGGGGTTCGCAGCCGCGCGATTGCACGGCTTCCGGAGCCTGATAAAGGGAATTGATGATTGCAGATTAGGGAATTGATGATTGATGATTGCAGATTAGGGAATTGATGATTGATGATTGATGATTGCAAATTTAGGGAGCGACTAGATGTGTGCGTTTTATCCATTACACTCAGCAATGAAGCGTTCAGCAATCAGCGTTCAGCAATCAGCGTTCAGCAATCAGCGTTCAGCAATCAGCGTTCAGCAATCAGCGTTCAGCAATCAGCGTTCAGCAATCAGCGTTCAGCAATCAGCAATCAGCAATCAGCAATCAGTTTCATCGTAATCAGTTTCATCAATTCCGCAATTTCCCTTGGCGGAGAGGGTGGGATTCGAACCCACGGTACAGTTTCCCGTACACAGCATTTCCAGTGCTGCCAGTTAAGCCGCTCCTGCACCTCTCCGATTTGCCCACCACCCAATCAATTCATTGCGGATTGCGGATTGCGGATTGCGGATTGCGGATTGCAAGACGACGATTCCGGATTTGTAACCTCTCTTAGAATGAATGCCTCTCAAATCGCTTCAGCGTAGGACCGTTAATCGAGGTTGCTGGCTCGCGGTCATCAATCCGTATTCCGCAATCATCAATCCGCGATCATCAATTTCCCTTGGCGGAGAGGGTGGGATTCGAACCCACGGTACCCTTTCGAGTACAACGGTTTTCGAGACCGCCCGATTCAACCACTCTCGCACCTCTCCGCACTCTTTGAACTGTTGATTACGAATTTGAAACCAGGAATTGGGGGAATTGGGGGAATTGATGATTGATGATTGATGATTGATGATTGATGATTGATGATTGATGATTGATGATCGCGATCTTCAATCCGCATTCCGTATTTCATCAATCTGCAATCATCAATTCCCCATTCCCCATTCCTTCCGGATTCATCAATCATCAATCTGCAATCATCAATTCCCCCTCCCCACTCCCGATTCATCAATCATCAATCCGCAATCATCAATTCCCCATTCCCCACTCCTTCCGGATTCATCAATCATCAATTCGCAATCATCAATTCCCCATTCCCCATTCCCCATTCCCCACTCCTTCCGGATTCATCAATCATCAATCTGCAATCATCAATTCCCCCCCGATTCATCAATCATCAATTCGCAATCATCAATTCCCTATTTCCCTGCGCAAACGAAAAAAGGATACTAGCATCTGCCGACATTCGTTCTCAAGCACGCCTTCTTCCACCTCAACGCGATGGTTGAGGAACTCGCTGGTGCAAATCCCGAAGTGAGTCCGGACGGCGCCGGCTCTGGCATCGCCCGCTCCGTATATCAGTCGGCCGATTCGCGCGTGAACGATCGCTCCAGCGCACATCGCGCACGGCTCGATGGTTGAATAGAGACTGGCTCCGGCAAGCCTGTAGTTACCAATGGCCCTGGCGGCGGCTCTAAGCGCGAGGATCTCCGCGTGAGCGCTCGGGTCGCTCGCGCCTACAACCGAGTTGTGACCTCGACCCATCACTTCGCCGCCGATAACGACGATAGCGCCTACGGGCACCTCATTGGCGGCCCACGCAAGCCGTGCTTCGCCCAGTGCGATCCGCATCAGATCTTCGTCAATCCGCCGCTGCGCGGAAAACTGTACGGGATCATCATTCGCCATCGGTCAGGTTCCATGAAGTAAGTTGAAGAAAGAATGCGCGTTGTTGGAAGAGACAGACTGAAGTCCGCGATACCTCACTGGCGTCCATCAAATCCGTCGTCGATCAGCGCCGCCAGCCGCCCCTCGTGCTGCACGCTTCCTATCTCGTTAAAGCCCGCCTCTGACAGCATGTCTCGCAACTGACCCGAGATCGTGGGAGGAACGTCGCGCCTTATGGATTCGGGGTTGAAGCTGGCCACGGCGTCGAACTTGTCCGCGATCAACCCCAACTGCGAATCGCCTTTCAGCAGTATGAGCCTCAACCTCCCGGACCGAGTGGACGAGTTCATGTTCAGATCCGCGACGAGAGTTATCCGGCCTCTGACGCTGGTGACTCCCACTATTCCATCGGGCGCGCCGGGCAACGGCGACACGCGCCCGCAGTAGACTACGCCTTCGGTATTCTCGACATTGATCGCAAAAGACCGGTCTCCAACCTCGAAGATAAGCGCCGAGACATGGCCGGACTCCGAGTCCGCCAGATCCGGCGAACCGGCCCGGATCAGCCTCGCGATCAACCCGCCGACGTCCTTAAACGACTGCATCGCCATAACAGGTAATACCGCTCTACACTCTAACGCTCTTCATTAGAAGCAGAGCCGGAAGATCCAGCACGAGCGCTACGTCGCCCTCTTCCAAATCGACCGCTCCCAATACGCCTTTCATTTTTCGCGCCAGCGAACCAAGAGATTTGACGATTATCTCTTTCTGACTCTCGAACTGCTCGACGGCAATGGCGACAGGCCTGTCCGCGATCCGAGTAATCAAAGCCGGAATCCTGGCGAGAGATCCGTCGCGCTGATCAATCCGCCCGCCGCCGTTCGGGTGTGAATCGCCGGGAAACAACGGCCTTGCGCCGCCGAGACCCAACAGAAAGCTCAGCTCAACGAGTGGTATCCGCGACTGGCGCCACATAACTCTCCGCCGCCCATCGGAGCCGGCGATTGACGCAGGTTCAACTTGAATCAACTCAACAATCTGACTTACGTTGACCGCATATCGCCAGCCTCCGGACTTCACGATGAAGGCCGAGATCATCACCAGGGTCGTGGGGACCACCAACTCGAATTTCGCCCCCTTGCCCTTCTCGGACGTCACTCTGATTTCGCCGCCGAGATCGAAGATCGTCTTCTCGACCGCGTCGAGCCCGACGCCCCTGCCCGACACCGCGGACACCTCTTCGGCTGTCGAGAAGCCGGGCCTGAAGATGAGCCGAACCGTTTCTTCATCGCTCAACTCCTCGCCGCCCGAAATGGCGCCGATCTCCACCGCTCGCCTTCGCACCCGCTCGACGTCTATCCCCGCTCCATCGTCGGACACCGAGACAATCGCGCGGGCTCCTTCAAGACGTGATTCTATGATTACTTTGCCGGCCGGCTTCTTTCCCGCGATCTTGCGCAGGGTGGGGGACTCAATGCCGTGATCCACGGCGTTCCGGAGAATATGATAAAGGGGATCAGCTATCCGGTCCACGATTGTCTTGTCCAGTTGCGTGTCCCGGCCCGACACCTCGACCTGTACTGACTTGCCGAGCTCTCTTGCCAGCTTCGACGCGAGCCTCGACGCCCGTGTGAAGGTCTGAGTGAGCGAGACCATGCGAAGCTCGACCAAGCGCTCTTCGAGAGCCAGGAACTGGCGCTTTATCCGGCGAACTCGCTGCTTAAGGTGAAAGCGGGTGGCGACGTTCGCTTCGGCGGCGTCGACAACCTCCCCCGCGAGCGACGACAGCTTCTCGGTCTCGAGCGCGAGTTCGTGAGCCAGGCTCGACAGCAAATCGACCTGCGCGAGTTCCACCCTGACGCTCGGCGAGAGCGGGCGCAGGGATTCTTGCGACAAGGCGGGCGTTTGCGAAGCGGCTCGACCGCGCTGTCTCACCTGAATTGGCTCCTGCGTACCGGGGTGATCTCCACCAACCGCTTTTGCGGCTTCGGCCACTCTGAAGGCCGTCCCCGATTCCACCGGCTCTCTTCTCTTTCCGCGCCCAACGCTTATTATCGCCTCGCCGGCTCTACGCCAACGCGAACCCATCAGCCGTTCAATCTTGACTCCGAAACCTTTAAGCGCGGCGAGCAGTTCCGCCTCTTTTAGCCGGGTCGCAAAGACGAGCTTCAGCGCGACCATCGCCGCATCGGTCGCGGCCGCGGGCAAAGTCGTTATGTGTTCGCCGGCGCCGTTGAGCTTGGACGCAAGGGCGTTGTAAAGCCGGTCCAGATCGTCAATCGAGAACTGAGCCGTGATCGCGTAGAACGCTCGTCCCGCTTTGAGATTCTCGCTGATTCTGCGACGCTCGTATGACGTAATGAGATCGCGTTCTTTTTCAGAGAGGTCGAGTTGCGAGACGTTGCGCTGGTCCTCGCCTGAACCATCGGACGATCCGCGTCCAAAGGCCGTCAACAGCGCACGCATTCGGTCGAGATCGTCGTCGGTCAAGGTTCCTCGCACCGCCGCTCCCACCAGGCCCGCGAGCACGCCGCCCGCTTCCCGAAGAACCGAAGCGCTATCGCGATCCAGACTGATGTTGTCGAGCCGCAGATCATCGAGAATATCTTCGAATTCGTGAGTGACTGACTGAAGCTCTGGCAGCCCCATCATTCCAAGCAGCCCTTTGAGCGAATGAACCGCTCGAAACAAGCGATTGACAAGGGCCGGGCCGCGAGCCGATTTGCTCTTGCCGGGTTTCGTCCAGGCGTCGCACAAAGCCTCCAGGTCGAGCGCCAGTGAATCGAGCAGCTCTTCGGATTCCGAAACGTATTCAGCAAGGAGAGCTTTATCTTCTATCATCATCCGGGAAGACTCGCGCGGCTTCTTCGCCCAAGCGTCATCATCTCTTACATTCAAGAAGGCTCGAAGACGGGGCCAATTATACAACTGGTTTTGCCTTCGTAGAAAACGGCCCCGGACGAGGTAGCGCGTCAGATCGCCATAATCGTATTCGTTTAATTCGGAAGCCTGCTGAATCGCGCGACAAGGTTCCTCTTCTTTGAGGCCAACGCAGGTCAGTTGGACCCGGACGTGAAGTTCATCTCGAATCGAAGCGGTTGCACGATTGCGGTCAAGCCGAGTGAAGTCGTGTTCGCGCTGCGCGAACCGCGCGGCCGCCGGGGCCGGTCGCCGGGGCATTGAAGAGAAGCATGGCGACTCACTTCAATCGGTGAAGTCCTCGCTTCACCGGCGGTACTCATCTCGCGCTGCCCCATGACTCAAAACGGGAAGTTATTTTTTTACGCCTCCTAAGAGAGCACATTTGAACACAGCTTCGCAATTGACGCCGGAGGGATTTTCTTACCTGCAAAGAGTTTGGTCTACTACGAGGGCGGCTCCTGTCGGGGGCACACAACATGCGCCTGGCGCGCACGGTTGTAACGCTGAGTTGACCCTCTTGAACAATCCCTCAAAGCATGAAATCAAATTGACTTTGGGGTGGCGCGACGGGCGTGCGTGTGATACCCTACCGCCGTTGCGCGCGATAAGTACCCTGAGCCGCCAGCTACTCCGGCGGGATTGTTACAGCAGGGTGGTTTGAATGCGGCCTGGAATCGCAAGGCCGACTGGTCTTCAGCGTATCCGAAAAAGCATCGCAAACAGGAGCGTTAGGACCAGCAGAGCCAGGCCGGGCTCGGTGTCCGGCGCCAGTGGTTGACCGGTTAATCCTTTGTTTGAGGCTGAGGTGTTATTTTGATTTGCGGTTGCTTTCAGACTCCCCAGATCACCCGGTTCGCAAATGCATGCGTCACTGCTTCCACACTCGCAGTATCGGCCGGTGCCTGTCATGTGGCCGGCTAACGCCTGAGTCGCGAATGGAGCAATACTTGTAATGGCTGAACTCCGCGAAAAAAATGGAGAGAGCAGAAGGAGCGCGGCGCAAGCTACTACATGTAAGGGTCTCTTCATAACGTTATCCTCCGGTGAATTTTGGACGTTGGGCTCGGACGCTTCATCGAAACCGACACAGCACGAACTTGCGATATACGCACTGCTGGGCCGAGCTCGATGCGCGCGAGACGATATAGAATCCGTTT
>JAHFUG010000617.1 GCA_023265195.1 Blastocatellia bacterium
CGAACTCCGAACTCCGAACTCCGAACTCCGAACTCCGAACTCCGAACTCCGAACTCCGAACTCCGAACACGCCGTTCACTTCCTTTTACCAACGCTCCTGATAAAGATGCGATCGATCGACCAATTCAGCGGCGCGGGAGTTGGTCCGCCTCTGGTCCCCGTGTTGATGTCGTCGATGAGACTCGCGAGAGTTGAATTGCCGCCGGCGCCTCGGCCAACCACTCCGTCCGAAGTCAATACGTCGGGATTAGTCAGCTCTTGATCGCTGGCGAGCAGAATGTAGGCGTCCAGACCAAAGGGCGGCTCATATGACAACCTGGCGTTCTTCGGATTCAGCGTTATGAGCGGCGGCGGTTCGGCCGGGTTGATCGGGAACCGATTCTCTACACTGCCATTGTCCGGAAACAGTAGCTCGCTCTTTCCATGCGAATCTATCGAGAACACGTAGATCCACAGTCGTTTTACCGCCAAGCCGCGCTTCTTGATCTCCTGGAGGATGGCTGCATCCGCGGCTAGCACCAGGTCGTAACAATCGCCCTGGAGCACCTCGCCTTTTCTGACTGGTTGAGATGAACCCAGCGGCTCGGGCAAATCGAAACACAGTGTTTCTTGAGCGCCCTTATCGGTCTTGATTGGAGTCCCGGTTCCTACTCTTCGAAGAGCAAGCTTATAAGGAAACTCGGACTCCGAAGCCGGAGCCTGTATCTGGAGCCAGCCACTGATCCTGCCCAATCTCACCGCTCGATCCTCGAGTTTATCAACGCACAGATTGATGTCCGCCGGGTTCTCGCCGAGCCTGCACCAATCGGTCCTCGCTGGAAGCGCCGCTTCTCGCCGTTGCAAATCATCAATCATCACGCCGGGACGCAGCCAGGCGTATTCGAGGTCATTGCCGGCGATGCGGCCAACGAGCACATATTGCGCATCAACCGCGGAATCGGAGACACGGATCAACTCTCGCTTCGTGCCCTGTCCCAAGGCGATTGTCTTTCTAAGACCGGCCGTTGGAGGGACGTTGACTAATAGCGCGTCTCCGGTAGACAGCAGGGCTGCAAGGCCGCCGGACTCCGGCCAATGAGCCAGATAATCGACCCTTCCGCCAGCCCTGAGCAAGCTCCATCCTTTTTGATCGTGTTGCAGGACGCAGGTTGGAACCTGCTTTGTTGGGTCATCGACGAGTTGCACGCGGCCGGCTCCGCGAATGGAGGCTACTTCCCGCCTGACCCGGACCATTTCCGCGTCGGCTAACGGAGGAGGAACATACACCGTAAGATTCAGCCTTTCCGGCGCCGCCCATCGGTCCAGCACGAAGAGCATTCCGGGCTCGATGTTCCTGCCGGAGTTCAAGCCCGCAATAATCCTTGCCTCACAACCGTCCAAGCCTGAGACTCTCGTGATTCGAAGACGAAAGGGCTTCATGCTGGGTTGAGCCCCGGCTTCGATGATCTCGCAATTATCGTTGAGACCCATCGCCAGTCCACCCTTCAGAGTAACAACGCCGCCGTCGAGTTTTACAACGGCCGCGGTGGGAGCGCCAAACTGCTCATTGGATGAAGCAGAGAATAGCGGGCCTCTTCTACGCGCGGCGTTCCCGCCCAGGACCGGCTGCTCGGGCGCTCCGCGGCCCTTCATAATGCTGACGACCCTGTCGAAGACTCGGCTGGATGATTCGTTCACATCGATCGCCGGCTGTCTCAGAACTTCCGCCAGCGCCCAGGTAAAATCTCCGTGCCACTGGCCGCCGTAGAAATCCTCCTGCGCGAGCTGATCGTCTTTGGAAGCCGAGAGTACGAGCGCGCCTTTGTCTTCAGGCGTATCAATAAAGTCCGGAGGGTCGGCGACGTCGGTTTGATTGGGGGCGACCGTTCTGGTTAGCCGCTGTGCGCCCGGGAATCCCCTGGCTATGGAGCCGCTGTGACAACTGTCGAAGATCGCGGTGAGAAACACCCCCTTGTCGATCGCCTTCAAGAAAAGCCTGGCGATTTCCTTGTCGCGAATGTCTGGCGCTCCTCGAGTGGAGTCCGCCGGCACTATGCTCTCGTCCCATCCCTTCGGGTCTTTCGAGTTGCGCACTCTCGATCCGTGGCCGGCATAGTAGAAGACGCAAACATCGCCGGGCGAGGCTTCGTCTATCAAGTGGCTTCGGACCGCTTGAATGATTGACTCGCGTGTCGCTTGCTGGTTCTTTAGGACCTTGATTTCGGTGAATCCGTACTTGGCGGTAAGAATCTCGCGCATAAGCTCGACGTCGTTGGCTGGGCCTCGAAGGTCCCCGAACTCTCGAGTGGTTGCCCGGAACCCGGAACCAGGAGCGCCGCCTCTTCCCGGTTCAGTTGACGGCCCCGTCTCCGGCGCTTGTCTGTAGGTATTGACGCCAACCAACAGAGCTCGCCGCCTGGATGAAGAGGGTTGGCTTTGTGCCGCTTGCCCTGGACGGTGGCTAATAGCGGCCGCGATAAACACGACAAGTAAGACCGCTAAAAAGGACTGGCGCGTTTCTTTGACTGGCGATTTCATGGGATGCCGTTCTCTCTATCCCATAAGTGATCGTGACCGGCGGAAAATTTCATTCTCAAACGCACGTCCCAAATTTGCGCGTCGAGCAATGGCTTGTTCAGGCGCCTGGCTACTTGCGAAGAGTATTCCGCGTCTTGCCCTCAAATGGCGGTCGTGGCGCCGATCGTCCGGGGGCGTGCGTAATAGATATGGATGAATCTCCGAAGACCTGTAGAGCCTGAGTTCCTCACAGGCGCTGAGATCATGCCGTCCAAACGGCTTCGCTTTGGATCCAAGATCAACTTCAGGCGAGTAACAAGAAAACGGATAGAAGCGCGCGCGCCCAAATATTCAAACCTGGCCCTGCGGTCGATGAGCAACCTGGCGCTCCGAGCATGTTTAGCCGTTGCTCGAGGGGCTACAAACCGGAAAGGATATTCAAACGGTGGCCAATACGAGGCAGTCCAGTCTGGACACCCATAATCACATTGGCGCCAGTCGACCGATGTCAATCTGTAGCAAGAAAACTGCAGCGGTATCGCTGAAGTGGATCGCTTGGTTCCCGCTTCATGGGCAACCGCGTGATAACTGACTGGTCGGGCTGAGGGTATGACAAGCTTGATGGGGATATCGGGACGGAACTTTGGGCTCGTCTCTTTCTCACCCAGTGTTAGCAGGGTCTGCGGTTTGGCCACTTCTTCCGCCCCTCCGTAGGAGGGTCATGTTCATAGTACGTGTGGTGGGACGCTCCGCCCTCCATAGGAGGGCCATGTGTTCTCTGAAATGGAGGCAGCCTTATTGTTCGCTTGAAACACAGATGGACATGGCCCTCCTAACGGAGGGCGGATGTTGCGGCCGATCCTTGCTATAAACATGGCCCTCCTAACGGAGGGCGGCCCTCCGTAGGAATGCCCGCCCCGCCCTCCGTTAGGAGGGCCATGTTTATAGCAAGAATCGGCAGTAGGATTCGCCCTCCGTTAGGAGGGC
>JAHFUG010000618.1 GCA_023265195.1 Blastocatellia bacterium
GACCCAACTCGTATGCAGTTATGACGAAAACAGAATCAGGAACAGGATCTGGGACATAGATGACTCTTAAATATCGTCCCTCACCGGTCTGGCCGATCGCAATCCGAGAGTCATTACGTCGCCTGACATAATGCGAATCCGGCTATATCGTTGAATCGCTTCAAAGTCCTTTACATTATTTGTCACAAGCAACGCCTGCGCCCTTCCTACACTGACTGCGATCAGTGTATCTCGGAACAGCTTTTGAATTCGATTTGGCTGAAGGCGTGGCGTCCTACCGCCGGATTCTGATTTCAGATTGTGAAGAAACGAATTCAGTATCTTGCCAGCTTGAAAATAATCTTCGCCCGTTGGCACGAGCAGTTTCTTTTCCTTCTCATATTGTTTTCTTGATGCTTCAAGAGCTTTCAGAATTGTTCGATCAGCAGCTCCAGCAGCAAGCTCCTGTAAAACCACAGCCGACATAATGAGATTCTTCGGCAGCTTTGTAGGTTTGTAAGCGATCCAGATGCTGGTGTCGAAAACGATTCCTGTCATAGGTTATAAGAGCCTGTCATTTCTGCTTTCGTAAAGTTTCTTCCAGGCTTTCATCATTAGTTCATTAGCTGTTGGTTCTTGGGGTTCAGCTTTATTTCGTTTTTGGCCCGTTTTGGGAGTTGAGATATTTCTGCCGTTGTCAGCAGTTTTGCTATGTGTTTTAAGTGTTTTCTCAGTTTTTGCCATTGTTATCACCTCGAAAAGAATATACCACAAGCTGGTTTCTTAGTCAGCGATGTGTGAAGATTCTACCCGCAAGCGTCTAACGTCCCGCGTAACCGGCCGCGCGAGCGGCACTGGAAGGAACCATAAGAAATCCGCTTCGCGCGCTCCGGTTGACGCGATTGTTGAACTAAGCGCTACGCGCAGACGCTAGCGCGCTTGTCTGAAGACTGTCATAGCTCGATCATTCTCAACCTGGAAGCCTGATCCGCTACACTGAGTTCAGCACAAACTCAATCCAATCCGGAGGTGTAGCTATGACCGAACTCAGAAAGAGAATGATCGAGACTCTTCAACTGGGCGGGCTCTCTGAACGTACTCGGGAAGCCTGTGTGCGCGCAGGTGCGTCGATTGCCCGTCACTATCACAAGTCTCCTGACCTCATCACCGAGGTGCTGCATGGCCCGCGGATGCGA
The DNA here is from genome assembly GCA_023265195.1 of Blastocatellia bacterium. Taxonomy (GTDB): domain Bacteria; phylum Acidobacteriota; class Blastocatellia; order UBA7656; family UBA7656; genus QHVH01. Next base: position 1,176 of record JAHFUG010000618.1, read on the forward strand.
CCTCAGCATGTGAGGGTACTTCAACCGAGCCCGACAACTGCCCGCGCCGGCCGGACAAAAATCAGCGCTGGACCCCTCTCAAGAACAACAAGAACAAACCGAACCCCGGCTTTGCCCGGAATCCGGAGGCGAACTGGTTTTCGTGCGCCGACTCAGCCCTCTCGGTCGATAGCCGCCTTGACCATTTGAAGGACAACGACGTGACCAATATTCAACATCGCCCGTCAGAACCGTGGGCCGATCCCCGATTAACCTGAACCAGGCGGTTAATGGCGTGGCTGACCGTTACCCTGACAGCAGCCCGGCCCTTTATTGAAACTCCAAGCTGAACTCTACTGTTTTCTTTCCAATCCGGCTTAGTTCAACAAGACTTGTGTGGCGGCTCAGGTGGCTCTCGCCTGAGTTGACCCTACCGCCGCGCCACACGAAGTCTTAGTACGATTAGGCATTGCTTTAGATGTTGGTCACTTCCCATGTATATCCATCTTCAAAGCGGCGAAGCTCTATTTTCCATTTTCTTGAGCATCGGATTTTGAAAAGCAAAATCTTTACTTGATATTTGAGAGTAAGAATATAGCTAAACTTGGTCATCTGTTTTCCTTGTTCGAAAGTTATGTGAGGACGTACCGATATTTCGGTTGACTCATCACTAGGAAGACTGCCGATAACATTTGGGAAATCTTGAAATCCGCAATTCTCCATTTGAACGCTATCCCATCCGGCACATAAGTTTTCGACATCGGCTTTTACATTGATTGCGGACAGCTTGCCGATGTTCTTGATTTTGATTTTAGACTCGGAGTTGAACTTCTTACTTTTATCAACGGTTCCTTCGATGCATAATTTGGGAGGTAATTTTAGCCATGTCAGCCATAATCCTATCAATGCTCCAATCGTTGCTAGTATCGCTGTTACTAATGTCCACATTAATGACCATCCTCCTATTTTGCATTTCAGTTATTGTAGGATTGGTACTTTTTTCTTTGTCCTTTTACCTTCATCCGTCTGCCGAGTTTCGTCAGTCGCTTTCCTCCCGGCTAACGTCGGCGTCAGCGGGCGCGCGCCGAATACTTCGAAGTACCATACGGACTCCGCTTCGCGCGCTCCGCTGCACGCCTGAGTTAGCCCGGCAACAGTTCGTGCCAGTGTCGATCACCGACCTCCGAGCCGTGCTTTTACCTGTTGCACGTAGGCAATGTCTCGTTGACCGATTTCGATGTCCTTACGTTCCAGCAGCACCTTGGACAACGAAAGAGCTACCCCTGCGACCGTGAACCCTGCGCCAGCAACCAAGGACCAAATTGGCTGGTTTGTGATGAACTGAATGCTGGCGCTTATGGCCGAAGCCCCAGCTAACATACCTGGATTGATGATGCGCTCAAGCGTACCTAGAACGGTTTGGATACCATGCTTCCGCAAAGCCCATTCATAACGCTCAAGACGGGACGTGATTTCATCCGCGATGAATGATGCGGATTTCCCGACCATGGCTGTCTCGAGCCAATGTATGAACATCCGATACGCTATGCGCGCGTCGGAATCATCTCGAAACTCTTTGACTTGCTCCCAGTTGAGTCTGTCCTCGTCGACCAAGTTCAAGTTATCCGCACTGGCCAAGAAGGCGGCGCGATCTCCACGTCGGTACTCCGTGTCACGTACTTCGGCAGAGTCATAAAGCGGGGATACAGTCATTCCGCGCAAGCGGTAGTCAGCGGCGAAATCGCGAGCAATACCTTCGAGCCATCGCATGAACTCTGGCGTACCTCCCGGTGGCGCGTTGTCAATCTCGTGTGCACATCTCTTCGTCTCGGCGTCTAGATAGGCGAGATCGAACATGGCACGCCAGCGAACATCCATCGCGATTTCCCAACCGAAGGTCATGTGCGCGTCCTCAACCGGCGGCAGCGAGCCGACGCTCCAAACCCGGTCTGCGAACAACGCCGCCGACTTCGGCTTTGTGAAAGTCACGATTGCCTGCTCACCGGGTCTCAAGGGCCCAGAAACCGTTGATTGCTCGTAGTACCGGGCGGACACGCTGTCAACTACCTCCACGGGCAACGGCTCAATCTTGTTCTCCTGAACAAGAGCCGCGTAGACATAGCGAACGAGGTCGTAAATTTCTACTGAGGTGAGCTTCATGATCCTCAATGAATTGAAAGCACCAGCGAACTCGTCGTCGGGCTAACGAATATGGTTTTATCCGCAATGCCGAGTGGGCGCTCCCGACACGGTAACCTGGCATTGCGGATAAAACCTGTTGAACTGAACCGCTGCTTCCGAATCGCCAACTTATCGCGTTCTATG
>JAHFUG010000249.1 GCA_023265195.1 Blastocatellia bacterium
GAACTCTATACGACCAGTTGACGTCGTTCGGAGGCTTTCCAGGCGAGGCGCGCGCGCTAGACTACGCTCAACACCCGATGGTATCGTCTACGCTTTCCGCGATTCTCATCGAGACGAGGGCGACGCATCATGGCCAGCAAACCGGGAGGGGCGCATTCGCCAAAGGGCGGAAGTTTTCTTATCGAAAACCACGGGCACGAACATATCTTTACCCCGGAAGACGTCACCGAAGAACAGCGCATGTTCGCGCGCACCGCTGAAGAGTTCCTCCGCAAAGAAGTCATACCCCGCGAAGACGGCATCTATGCAAAAGACTACGCCGTTCATCGAGAGCTTATGCTCAAGTGCGGCGAGCTTGGCCTGCTCAGCATCGACATCCCGGAAAAGTACGGCGGCCTCGGCCTGAATAAGGTCAGCTCCGCCGTGGTCGGCGAACAGTTCGCGCTCCAGGCGTCTTTCGCGGGAACTCAAAGCTCCCACGTCAACATCGGCACGCTGCCAATAGTCTTCTTCGGGACCGAAGCACAAAAGCGCAAGTATCTTCCAAAGCTCGCCAGCGGCGAGTGGATCGGCGCCTATGCGCTCACCGAGCCACACTCGGGTTCCGACGCCCTGGCGGCAAGAACCAAAGCCGTCTTGTCGCCCGGCGGAAAGCACTACATCCTCAACGGCCAGAAAATGTGGATCACCAACGGCGGCTTTGCCGATCTGTTCACCGTGTTCGCGAAAGTAAACGGCGAAAAATTCACTGCATTTCTGGTCGAGCGAGGAGAGGGTCTGGTCAGCGGCCATGAAGAAAAGAAACTCGGCCTGGACGGCTCGTCGACTACGGCGCTCATGCTCGAAGACTGCCGAGTGCCGGTTGAAAACGTTCTGGGTGAGATCGGCATGGGGCACAAGGTGGCGCTCAACGTGCTCAACATAGGACGACTGAAACTAGGCGCACGGTCGGTCGGCACGATCAAGCTCTCGCTCGGTGAATCGGTGCGCTATGCGAAAGAGCGGCGCCAATTCGGGCGGGCAATCGCGGAGTTCGGTTTGATCAAGAAGAAGATCGCCGATATGGCCATCGTCGCATACGTTGGCGAAGCGATCCTGTATCGCACGCTGGGGATGATCGACGATGCGCTCGAACTCGTCGACAAAGACGATCCTCAACAAGTACTCGCGACCGTCGAGGGCTTCGCGCCCGAGTGCTCGATCATAAAGATATGGCTGACCGAAGCGCTGGCCGGCGTGGTCGACGAGGAAGTGCAGATCTTCGGCGGCTACGGCTTCTCGAAGGACTATCCGGCGGAACGCGCTTATAGAGACGCCCGGATCGCCCGAATCTACGAGGGCACTAACGAGATCAATCGCATCGTGATCGCAACTCAGCTTCTGCGCCGCGCAAAGAAAGGTGACTTGCCGCTGATGGAAGCCGCGGAACGCATAGCCGGCTCGTCTTCAATCAACGCGCCGGGGCAAGCGGGCGATTCTTTCGCCGACGAACATCGGATCGTCGCGGGCGCAAAAGCGATGACGCTGCTCTCTTTTCGCGAAGCGGTCAACGTTTATGGCGGCGAGATTCGGGAGGAACAGGAGGCGCTCGGATTGATAGCTGAAATGGCCGCGGAGACGTACGCAATGGAAAGCGCGCTGCTCCGAACCGAGAAGCTCATCTCGAAGCGAGGCGCCGATCAGGCGGCCGTGCAGTCAGACATAGTGAGAATCTTCACGAGGGAAGCAGCCGCGCGGGTTGAACGCGCCGCTGGAACGATCGCCTCCGAAACCGCCGAAGACGGGGAGGGGTTGGAAGAGTTGATCGATAAGCTCGCGCACCGCGCTCCGATAAAGACCATACGGGCCCGCCGCCGCGTCGCCGACGCGATGATAGACGCTGGAAAGTACTGCCTGTGATTTGCGCTTGACTGCGTAACGCTGATCTGCGCGGATCAGCGTTACGCAGTCAGCGCAAATCAGCGGCTTTCCGTATGGCGACTTGTGCCAAGGACCACTAGGCGGAGAAACCAACAAACACAGGCTCGGGAATCAATTCGACGCCGAATGCATCGCGCACTCGCGACTTCATCTCTTCAGCAAGCGCGACGACTTCCCGCGCCGTCCCGCTTCCTCGGTTGATGATCGCGAGCGAATGCCTGGTGGAGACCCCGACGCCGCCAAACGACTGGCCGCGCTTAATCCCTGACTGCTCGATCAGCCATGCCGCGGAGAGCTTGATCATGCCGCGATCCACTGGGAACGCCGGGATGTCTTGAGAAATACGAAGGGCTCGGGTCTTGATGCGGTCGAACTCGTCAACGGTCACAACCGGGTTTACGAAGAAGGAACCAACGCTGCGTGAGTCGGGATCCGCGGCGTCGATTACCATAGCCTTCCGCTTGCGAATTGCCAGCACGGCCTCTCTCACGTCCTTGAGCGCGAGGTTGTCGAGATTGCCGGTTCCTTGATCCGTCAAATACCGCCGCAGCTCCGGGTAGCGCAATGCGGGCCGGCCATTCGCGATCAATCGGTAGGTCACTCTCGTGATGATGAAACGCTCGCGATCGGCCGTCTTGAACCGGCTGGTGCGATAACCAAAGCGGCATTCGCCGGCGCCGATCGTCACGGCATTATCGTCGGTAAGATCCAATGCCTCGAGCGAGACGAAGCTCTCGCTGACGTCTTGTCCGTAGGCTCCGACGTTTTGCACGGGAGTCGCGCCTACGAGGCCGGGAATGCCCGACAGACACTCGACCCCGGCCCAATTGTTGTTGACGCAGAAGGCCACCAGCGAGTCCCAGTCTTCTCCGGCGCTCGCGGTTACGAATACGATGTCGTCTTCAACCCGCGTGGTGACTCCCCGCAAGGACACTCGCAGCACGAGACCGGGAAAGCCGTCATCGGAGACGACGATGTTACTGCCTCCACCCAGCACGAAGAGCGGTATGCCGCGAGCCCTCGCCCACGACACCCCTTCCGCCAAGTCTTCCGCGCTCTTAGCTTCGGCGAAGAAGCGGGCGGGCCCGCCGATCCCGAGCGTGGTGAACGGCGCGAGAATGACGTTGTCGGTAAGAGAATCTTCGAAGCCTGATTGCGAGATGTGCACGATTTGGCGGCTAAGAACCGGAAGAAACCACGAAGTTCACGAAGGCCACGAAGGAAAAAAGATTGTCGGTCCACGCTTCGACGTCAACGGCCATCTTCCAGCGGCAGCTTGAACCAAGAGTCCTCTTTGCGTAATGAAGTTCCGTGGTTTGTTCTCCCAGGAAAATCGCTTTCCGTCTTCGCGATCAACGGCCAATTTCCAGCGCGAGCTTGAAACCAAAAAGTCCCTCTTTCCTTCGTGGTCTTCGTGAACTTCGTGGTTTGTTCTCACTCACAACTCGCCGCGAGTGAATACGGCTCAGACGGGCTCGCGCCGGGGTTAGTGATCACGACCAGGCCTGGAAGCAGCCCGCACAGTCCGCCTTTTACCTGCACGGTCCGGTACGTGCTGGTTCCGAGGTCGATCTGCTTGAACTTCACTTTTTTGACGGCGACTCCGTTGATCTTGATCGCCGCATCGAGTTTGATGTTCGATCCCGTTATGTTCAGCACGTAGCTCCCGCTCGCGGTTCTATCCAGAGAGCACGACTCGATGGCTGCCACGTCCAGAGCCGGCGCGCCGGCCGATCTACACTGGAACGTCACTTGAATTCCCTGCTCGTTTCCGAGAGGACAGCCCGCCGCTGCTCCGGGCGGGAGAGCAACAAGATTCCGGCTCACACCGTTCCGTCCGCCGACATAGATCAGAAATGTTTTGCCCGCGCTTGCGCCGCTGAAGTTGAATAATGCATCAATCAGATTCGAACTCAGCACCGCGAATCTCGTCGATTGGATGACGTTGCTTGGATTAGCGCGATCTACGGCGAACACGCTTGTCACGTTGGACGATCCGTCGGCCGCGGCGAAACATGCGCCTGGAATTACGATGTCCTGTGGCGACGCGCAATCCCCAGCCGCCGGCGACGCCGAGATCACCACCGGCGCCCGCGGACCAAGGTCGATAGAACACGAGACCGTCTGAGTGAACGGCCCGAATATATTGTCATCCCCGGCGTTGAACGTTCTCGATAGCGTCAACGTGGCGATCCCGCCGCAGCAAGAAAGAGGAAACGCGGTTCCCGGGAGCTGATCCGACACTGGAACCAGCGTGGCGGAAACCAGATTGTGACTCACGATCATCAGGTTCTGAAGCTTGATCGGATTATCCGGGACGCCGTCGCTGTTAGTATCGCAACTAAGCGTGACCGTATCGGGATCGAAGCCGCAACCGACTATGTTGAGAGTAACGCTGCACAGCGCGTTTATTATTCCCGCGGTAGGGCTGGCTGTTCTTACGCCGAGCGAATCAGGCGTAGCCGCCGCTTGAGTTCCGACCGCCGGCTGGCCGGGCGCAACCACGACCGGATTCGATGGTATGACGATGAGAATCTGCTCGGGTTTAATCTCTTGTGCGCGAGCCGCGCCGGCCGAGTTGAAGATCAGAAGTGAGAAGACTATGGCTATCAATGCTCTCAGAGCCGGTCGTGACATATCCACTCCTTTGCGCGGTTCTAATGCGGTTCTAATACTGAATTGAAAAAGGGATAAAATCAATCGTATATTCGGCGGGCTTGCCGAATGCGACCAGTGGAGTGGTGTTCTTAATCCTGTGTTGCTCGCAAGAAAAAGAGACGCAACCCGGCAATACCCCCAACGGAGTGGCTGTGTGAAAATCCGAAATCCCCCACACGTCCGGTGTGGGGGATAGTTCCTACTTTGGTTGCGGCAAAAGCCCTCTCATTCCGCCCTCGGGGAGAAGGGAAGAGGGAGGGCGGCGTCTTCGTTTATAAACTGAGCTTGAATTATCCACCTACTACCGTTGGGTGGGATTAGGGAGGGAAGTGATGGAGGACGCCGCGCTGTGTACGCTGAGCGCGAACAATCTCCGCAGTTCAGTCTTGGCAGAATCGCCGAAAGTCGTGAAAGGCGTGAAAGGCCGTTTAATTGACTTTCGGTAGGTAGGGTCATAGAATTGCGAAAGTCCACGAGGACGGCCGGCTTGACAATCAGAGAACTGAAGCGAATCCACCGCAGAGAACGAGAGAGAATAAGGGAGAGGCTGGCTGAGTTCTCCGATCTGGGACGCACGGCTCCCGACGAAAAGCTGTTTGAAGAACTGGCCTTTTGCATATTCACCGCGGGAGCGAGCGCGCGCATGGGATTACGCTCGATCGAGAGAGTTCGCCCGGCTCTGATAACCGGCTCGGTCACGGACATCCAGGAGGCGCTGAAGGGGGCGCACCGGTACGGCCTGTCGCGAGGGCGCTATGTCTACGAGACGCGAGAGTACCTGCACGAGAGCTTCGGCTTGCGAATGCGGGGACTGCTTGAGGGCATTAGCGATCCAGACGCGCGCCGGGACTTTCTGGCTCAGAACCGGAGGGTCCGCGGAATCGGCTTCAAAGAGGCAAGCCACTTCCTTCGCAACGTTGGGTTCAGCGGCTACGCGATTTTGGACAAGCACGTGCTGACCCGGCTCACCGACTTTGGAGTGATCGAGGCTCCCAAGCCGCCTTCGACCAGGAATCGCTATCTCGAGATTGAACGGAAGACCCGCGCATTCGCCGCGCGCATCGGCATAGACGTTGACGAACTGGATCTGCTGTTGTGGTTCACGAAGACCGGGGAGATATTGAAATGACAATCCGGCTTGATAGTGACGAGTCTCCGTTCAAGAGATATGGTCCCAAAGCGGCGCGCCGCCTGCCGGCTTTCACTATAGCGCTTCTTCTCGCAACGTCAGGAATCCCATCAGCACTGCGCGTGTCCGGCTCTCCCGATTCATTTACGGTTTCCGCCGATGATGATCGAAAGAAGGGCAAAGACGCCGACAAGGCGATGCGTGAGGGTCACTTCGAGAAAGCGGCGAAGATTTTTCTCGAGTTGACGAAAACGCGCCCGACTGACGTTCATGCCCGGCTTGGCGCCAGCCTCGCTTTTTTCAAATTACAGAACTATGAGATGGGTTTCGACCAGGCGTTCGAAGTGCTGAAGTTCGATCCCAACAACGCGCGCGCGCACGCGCTGACCGGCCTTACGCTGCTTCGTTCCGGGTTCGTTCTCCAGGCGATAGGCGAGTTGAACCGCGCGGTTGCGGCTAATCCCAAGGAGGCGCTCGCGTACGGCGGCTTCGCCGAGATCGACTACTACGAGAACCGCGCCAAGGACTCCCGCACGAAGGCCTATTACGCCTATTCACTGGATCCGGAGGAGCCCGACTATTTGATCACATACGCCAGAGCCTGCTCGCGGCTCGAGATGTTCGGCGAGGCCGCGGACGCATACGACCGCTTCCTTCAGATTGCTCCAAGGACCGATTCCGAACGGCGAGATCGAATAAGAGGGCTGATTCAATTTTACCGGGAGCTCAGCGGAATGCGGCTCCATCAAATCAGCGGCGCCAAATCCTCCACGGTACAATTCTGGCTCGGCTCGGACCGCAGGCCCTACGTTCGCGTCAAGATCAACGGCCGTGACGCTAATCTGGTGGTGGACACCGGATCCGGTTTTACCGTTATCGCCGCTGCGTCAGCCAAGCGGCTTCGGGTTTCTGCTCTGGCGCGCGGAGGGAACTCGCAAGGCGTCGGCGGCACCGGAAAATTCCAGATAATTTACGGTCTGATAAGCGCGATCAACGTGGGCGGCGTAAGAATGGATTACGTTCCTTGCTTCATTCGCGAGTTTCACGCATCTGGCGAACGGCCGCTCGAAGAAAAGGCCGACGGGTTCATCGGCCTCTCGGTTCTATCGAACTTTCTTACTGAGATTGACTACGGCGCCCGGTCGATGAGGTTGACCCGCAACTCGGAAGCAACGCAATCAGCCGCGCCCGGGCCCGAAATATTAACGGTAGTGAAGTTCCGGACCACGCAGAACGGGCTCATTAGCATCGAAACCCAGCTTGACGGAAATCACAACATCAACGCGATTCTCGATTCTGGGGCAAGCTCGACTGTAATCTCCACGGCCGCCGTAGACCGGTTGAAGATGAGGGAGAAGATCATCAAGGGTCAAACCGTCCCAGTCATTGGAGCGGCGGGCATATCGAACGGCGTAGAGATGTTGTACCTGAGCGATTGCCAGGTTGCCGATCTCGGCCAGAACAATATGCGCGCGCTGGTGATGGACCTCGGAGCGATAAACGAAACATCGGGGTTCGAGCAAAGCGGAATTCTCGGGGGCGACTTTCTGCGGCACTTCCGCCTCACGATAGACTTCTCGCGCAGTCAGGTCGCGTTCGAGCCTCAGACCACGGCTATAACCCGCCGCCAGGGCCAGCCCAAACTCGAGAACTAAGGCTCACCTCATCCACGGCGGTCTCAGTTTGGCGATCTTCTTGTATACGAGACACTCCGCGTCGTGCGCGCCGGGGAGATATCCGGTGCTGATAAGGAACTCGCCGGTTATCTCGCCGCCGGTGAAGAGAAAGGTCTTCTTGAACAGCGCAACCCACTCCGGCTTTGTCAAAGGATGACGGCCGTCAAGCCATGCCGCAAACGAGCCGTGCCTATCGCGAAGCGCGATTATGCGCCCGGCGTTCTCTATCACGGCGTCGACCTTCAAACGGTTTCGAATGATCCCTTCGTTTCGGAGAAGCCTGGCGCGGTCCCTCGCCTTGAATCGGGCTACGCGATTCAGATCGAATTGCGCGAACGCCTGTCGGAAATTCTCGCGCTTTTTGAGCACCGTTAGCCACGAGAGCCCCGCTTGATTGATCTCGAGAGCCAGGCGCTCGAACAACAGGTTGTCATCGCGAATCGGAAAACCATACTCGGTTTCGTGGTAGGGGCCGTGATAAGGATGTCCAGGGGCCACTGCGCAGTAACTCATCGGTGTTTCTCCAACGCGCCTCGCAGTATATTCAACGTCACCTGATTTGTTCAATCAATTAATCTAAATAGAGACGGCCACGGAAGCATGGGCGCTAAGCCGGCCTCCTGATTGTGAGACGCGTCCGCTCCGTTGTGCTTAACCCGCGTGGGCCGCGTGGGCTCAGTGGCCTAAGGGAGAGTCTTCAGTTTTCCGTTGTGCGCTCACGGGGAATCCTCTTCGATCATCGCGTTTTCAACTTGCAGCTCCTGCCGTACGGTGAATATTCGGAAGAATTCCGAAGGGATTAGGCGCATACCGATACCGATAATTGAGACCGCCCGTTCACTCAGCCGAGCAGATCCGGCGCCTCCGGGGCCACAGCGCACGCCGCTTTGACAGTCAATTCGCAGTTGCTAGACTGTAAGCGAACTGATCAAGTCTCTCGGAGGGTGTGCAATCAAACGGCCAGCCAAAAGAGCTATGCCGAACGTCATATCGGCCCTTACCGCCCGAACCCAATTCGGCCGGATTATGAAGCTCGCAACTGAGAACGATGAGCGATTCATGGTAGACAAGCGCGGTCAACCTCAGGTCATCATAATGAGCGTCAAGGACTATATTAAGACCATAGCGCCGCCGCCCAAGGTCCTACAAGAAATCTGGGCGGAATCCAGACGCAAGGGGACTGACACGCTCACTATGCGCCAAATCAACGCTGAAATCGCTACCTACCGCGGCGAGAAACGTAAGAATCGAGCAATGGCACAAGCGGATAAATGACTCGGATCGTGCTTGAAACCAACATAGTTGTTTCAGCACTGCTCAACGACGAAGGCAACGAGGCCGCTGTGCTGTTATTAGGGCTTCAAGGAAGGATTTTACTCTACCTGTCCCACTCAATCTTCACTGAGTATGATGAGGTATTACACCGCAAGAAGTTCTGCTTTGATCCTGGCGGAGTGCGTCGAGTGCTTCACCTAGTGGTGCTCGGCGGAAATAAATCATCAGCCACAAAGATGCACAAAATCACAGAAGAGAACTTTGGGAAGGCTCAAGCTACGAAAGGGCGAGCCAATCGAGGATGTGCTTGTCCGTCTTCTTCATCTGTGTGACTCTTGTGCCTTTTTGTGGCCATGAAACTTCTGCCACGCACCACTAGTCCGTCAGGCGGCCACGTTTGTCGAACCCGCCGCCACGCTCACTGTGTCTCCGCATGAGCCCGACAACCGATTATTGGAGTGCGCCCAGGAAAGCCGGGCACATTATCTCGTGACCGGCAACAAGCGCCACTTCCCGAGCCGCTGGAAATCTACGCGGACAGTTAATGCGAGAGAGTTCCACGAGATGCTCGGCCCCAAACTGAAATAAGCTTACCAATGGTGAAGACGGTCCGTGTTGAGACCATTGTTGCCGTTTCTTGCGCCGAAGCACCTTATCTCCAGACGCCGGAAAGCAAGCCCAGGACTGGCCTCACCACACGTAGCGCGGTTATCATTGGCCCCTGTTCGTCAATTTCGTTCAGGAGGACTCCATGCAATTCGGCATAGCAATGTTCGCGACCGATTACGCGATTCGCCCCGACGATCTGGCGCGGGAAGTCGAGGCCCGCGGCTTCGAGTCGCTCTGGCTGCCCGAGCACACTCATATTCCGGCGAGCAGGCGCAGTCCGTGGCCGGGCGGACCCAACCTTCCAAAGGAGTACTGGCATACCTACGACCCGTTCGTGGCGCTCGCGGCGGCGGCTATGGTGACCAGGACGCTGCGCCTTGCGACCGGCATCTGCTTGCTGGTCGAGCGGGATCCGATTACCACCGCGAAGGAAGTGGCCAGCCTCGACGTGCTCTCGAACGGGCGATTCATCTTCGGCATCGGCGGCGGCTGGAACGCTGAAGAGATGGAGAATCACGGAACAAACTTCAAGAAGCGATGGCGAGTCATGCGCGAACGCGTACTGGCTATGAAGCAAATATGGGCCGAGGACGAGGCCGAGTATCACGGTGAATATGTGAATTTTGATAAGATCTGGGCGTATCCGAAGCCGGTGCAGAAACCACACCCGCCGATTCTCATGGGCGGCGACGGCCCAACTACTTTCGATCGAGTGCTCGAGTATTGCGACGGCTGGGTTCCCATTGGTCTTCGGTCGCCCAACCTGCCCGAGAAGATCGCAACCCTGCGAAGCCGGGCTGAAGCGGCGGGCCGCGATCCGATGTCGATCTCAGTCTCGATATTCGGCGCGGCGCCCGATCGCGCGCTGGCTGACGAGATGGAGAAGAGCGGAGCCCAACGGATGGTCTACTACGTTCCATCCGCGGATCGCGACACGGTTCTTCCAACGTTGGACAAATACGTCGAGGTGATGAGATAACCAGCCTGCCCGATGAGCTTCAGAATACGTGCGCGATCACCGGCGCCGCCGTCAAGTTTCGAGACGTGAGCCTTGAACTTGCCGGCGGGAGCAAGATCGTGTCCGACCTGAGCCTCGAGATCGCGCGTGGCGAGACGCTCGTGCTGCTCGGCCGAAGCGGATCCGGCAAGACGACCACATTGAAGCTGATCAATAGACTGCTTGAGCCCACCGCTGGCAGGATCGAAGTCGAGGGAAAAGCCACAACGCAGTGGGATGAGTTCAAGCTGAGGCGCAACATTGGCTACGTAATACAAGAAACGGGGCTGTTCCCGCACTTTTCGGTCGCGCGCAACGTAGAGCTCGTTCCCCGGCTCCTTTCCTGGAGCGCCGACCGGATAAGCAGGCGCGTAAACGAATTGTTAGAGATGGTAGGGCTCGACCCGTCAGTGTTTGCGAACCGATACCCGCACGAGCTATCTGGCGGACAGCGCCAGCGCGTCGGCGTCGCGCGCGCACTGGCGTCAGATCCCCCGATCATTCTGATGGACGAACCGTTCGGCGCATTGGATCCATTGACCCGCGCGGAAATGCAGCGCGAGTTCGCCGAGCTGAGTGGAAGACTCGGCAAGACGATAGTCTTTGTGACTCATGATATTCGCGAGGCGTTTATTCTCGCTACGCGCATTGGCCTCTTCAAAGACGGAAGGCTCGTCGAACTCTGCTCGCCGGATAAGTTCTTGCGGTCGGGCGACGCGGAAGC
>JAHFUG010000250.1 GCA_023265195.1 Blastocatellia bacterium
ACGCTTCGTGCCCAGGAGGGAAATACGCGAATTCGTCAACAGACTCACGGAGGAAGACGCGCTGGAGGTGGATTTCTGCCTCAAGGTGGCGGCGATCGCCGTGAATTATCTGCGTGTGAGAGGCTTCGACGCCTGGATGGCGAATGAGCACATAGAACTGCTGGGGCAACTGGGTCGAGAGCACCCTAACAAATGGTGCGGGGCATTGATGGCGAAGTTGCACAGGTACTGCGTTGAGTCATACTCGGCGAAACCCGAAGCCTTGCTTCGCACTTTGCTCGAAGCTCACTCGCTTTTACGCGAGGCGCAAACGGCCTTGCTCGCGGATCACCGAGACTGGCGGAAGGCGCAGGCTGCCTATGCCGAGCGGCTCGGTATACCGTGCTCGTAACCGGCCTTCAGGAAACCCTCGCGGCTGCAAGATGCGCCGTGGCCGCGCGGGTTCTTTCCAATCGTCACGCGGCCCGCTTTTCGGGTGCGATCAAGAGTGCGACAGCAGGAGCGGGGATAAATCCCCTTCCCGACCCGTGATTGTTTTGTTGCTTGGCGTGCTCAACCAATTCCTTCCTGCCAGGAGCGAAACTCAAAATGGCCGAACTCCAATTGTCCTCCTAACGGAGCGTCATGTCCGACAAGCCGGCTGGCTTGCCGGACGCCGGACGTTTCACCGCGGAAACCAATTAAGCGGTTTGGCTGGAAGCTGCGCTGGAAGCGGCGGGGCTAGACTCTATGTCACGCTTGATGGCGTCGAGTATTCCGTTGATGAATTGCGTGGCTTCAAAGGTAGAAAACCGTCTGGCGATCTCGAGCGCTTCGTTAATCACGACGGTCTTTGGCGTGTCCTGCTCTTTCAAGAACTCATGGATTGCAAGTCTCAGGATGTTCCGGTCCACGACGGCCATGCGGGATATGCGCCAGTTCTCGGCTCGGCGCTTTATCATCTCATCGATCTCGTCCAGGTGTTCGATCGCGCCAAGCGCAAGCTGATTCGAGAACTCCTTGGACTCCGACCCAACCTCGTCGCCAAGCTCGTTCCAATAAAGCTTGCACAGATCAGCGGCCGCAGGCCGCGCGATGTCGTATTGAAAGAGCATCTGTAAGGCACAAATGCGGGCCTTACGCCTGGCGCCCATAATTCAACCTGCTCAACTAAAGATCACGGTGATCCTATGTTTTTCTCAACTCGCGATAAAGGTTGGCCAATTCGACCGCCGTCATCGCCGCCTCGAACCCCTTGTTGCCGGACTTTGCGCCAGCCCGATCGATGGCTTGCTCCAGATTGTCCGCGGTTATTACGCCAAGCGCGACTGGGAGATCGGACTCCATCGCCACGTGCGCGATTCCCTTGAAGACCTCGGCCGCTATGTATTCGTTGTGGGAAGTCTCTCCGCGGATGACCACGCCGAGACAAATGAGTGCGTCGTACTTGCCGCTACGCGCGAGTATTCGGGTGACGGAAGGAAGCTCGAACGAGCCCGGGACCCTGATTGTTGTAATTGCATCGCCGGAAGCGCCCAGCCGCTCGAGTCCGTCAACGGCGCCGCCGATGAGCTTGCTGACGATGAAGTCGTTCCATCTGCCGGCCACTATTCCGAAGCGGAGTCCATCCGCGCTCAACTTTCCTTGAATCGTATTGGCCAACCCGCGCCCCCAATTTATCGGTTGGAACTTATCCACTAAATCAGTGGAACAACCATGTCGCCATCGGTTCAATGAACGGTCTCAAGCAAAGGCGAGTATAGGTGGGCTGTTTCACCGTGTCAAGCATGGCTGCATGCTACATTGCAAAAGAAAAAAGCCGCTGGTTGGCGCTGATCAGCGTCGATGGACCTGCGTCAATTAGCGGTTTGTCCGGTTCCTCGGAAAGGCGCATCAAATATAGAACCACTCACTTTAGAGATCATGTGAACCCCAACAAATACCCACGCGATGAGTGCGGGGATAGTTCAAGCTCAGCATACACAAGCGCGGCGTCCTGCCCCTTCCCAAATCCGACCCACGGCAGTGGGTGGATAGTTCAAGCTCAGCCTACACGACGAGGCGCGCTATATCCCTTCCCCGAATCCCACCAACGCAGTTGGTGGATCGTTCATATACAGCCTACAAGCAAAGCTGCCTGCGGCCCCCTCGTTGTCTTATTTTCTCTCCTCGCGACGCGAGGGAGAGAGGGAAAGGAAAACGGGAGTCCGGCGTGCGCCCTTGTAGGCTGTGTCTGAACAATCCACCAACTGCGTTGGTGGGATTCTCGGAGTTTTCACACAGTCTCGGCAGTGGGTGGATAGTTCAAGCTCAGCCTACACAAGCGCGGCGTCCTGCCCCTTCCCAAATCCCACCCACGGCAGTGGGTGGATAGTTCAAGCTCAGCCTACAAACGCAGACGGCGCGATTCCTCTTCCCCGCTCCCCGCCTGCGGGGCGGGGTTAGGGGCCTTCTGCTAGTAGGTTGAACTTGAACAATCCGCACACTCCCGTGTGGGGTATTTGGAATTCTCACACAGCTTTTCAAGGCAATGATCATCAGAGCATCTCGGCGTCATCCATAAAGGAGATCTTCAGTATTAAGTCACTGAATGTTCCCGCTCGTCTTGGTGGTGTACACGGCCCGGTCCGCCGTGTTATAAGACGTGGCTTCATTCGAGGTTGCTCTCGCCTGTCCCGTCCAAGATCAGCTCGATTTGCAAGCGAGAGCAGCGCCTTTTTTCGGAGGTGACAATGCTCTTCAAAACGCTCAGCGCCGCGGTCTTCGGCATAGACGCGTACGCGGTCGACGTTGAGGTAGACCTGACGCCGCGCCCGGGCGACAGCCAGATTCCGATGTTCACCATGGTGGGCCTGCCCGACCTCGCCGTGCGCGAGAGCCGAGAGCGGATTCGCGCGGCGATCAACAACTGCGGCTTCTTCTTTCCAATTCACCGGGTCACGGTCAATCTGGCTCCGGCCGACATTCGCAAAGAAGGATCGAGCTTCGACCTTCCAATCGCAATAGGAATTCTCGGCGCGAACGGCGATCTCAAACGCGAAGAACTCTCCGAGTTTGTTCTTGTGGGAGAACTCTCGCTCGACGGCCGCGTCAGACCCGTAAAAGGCGCCTTGCCTATTGCTGTCGCGGCGCGCGCGCATGGGGCGAAACGGCTGCTGCTCCCCGAAGAGAACGCTCACGAGGCAGCCGTTGTGACCGGCCTCGACGTGTACCCGGTCGCTTCGCTCAACGGCGTAGTCGAGTTACTCAACTCGGAGACGCTGCCCGCGCCGCTCAGGATAGACACCGACGCGCTGCTGGCTGATCTCAGCCATTACAGCGTCGATTTCCGCGAGGTGCGGGGACAGCTTCACGCAAAACGCGCCATCGAAGTAGCCACCGCCGGTTCTCATAACATCTTGATGATCGGCCCGCCCGGTTCCGGGAAGACCATGCTGGCGAAAAGGCTCCCCACCATACTTCCACCTCTGGAATTCGAAGAAGCGATCGAATGCACCAAGATTCATTCGGTAGCGGGTCTGACCGAGAAGCGAGGCTTGGTGACTACCAGGCCCTATCGCGCGCCTCATCACACGATCTCCGACGCGGGATTGATAGGAGGCGGCGCGGTTCCGCGTCCCGGCGAGGTCTCGCTCTCGCATAACGGCGTGTTGTTCCTCGATGAGTTGCCGGAATTCGAGCGAAACGTACTCGAGGTGTTGCGCCAGCCACTCGAAGACGGCCGCGTTACGATAAGCCGCGCGGCGATGTCGCTGACCTTTCCGTCCAACTTCATGCTCGCGGCTGCGATGAATCCATGTCCTTGCGGCCATTTTAATGACCCCACCCGCGACTGCAAGTGCTCGCCGATTCAGATTCAGCGTTACGTCTCGAAGATTTCGGGGCCGTTGCTCGACCGCATAGACATTCACATCGACGTTCCCGCGGTTAAGTTCAAAGAGCTTTCGAGCGATGTTCCGGCCGAGTCGTCCGAGGCCATTCGTGAGCGAGTCATTACGGCGCGCCGAATCCAACACGAGCGGTTGCACGGCGAGAAGATCTTCGCGAACGCGCAGATGACCCCGAGGTTGATCAGAAAGTACTGCATCATCGATCAGGCCTCGAAGGGTTTGCTGGAGAACGCCATCACTCGTCTCGGCTTGTCAGCGCGCGCATACGATCGAATCTTGAAAGTGAGCCGAACTCTTGCGGACATCGAAGGCAAGGACAAGATCGAACCGAATCACGTCAGCGAAGCGATTCAATACCGGACTCTTGATCGAAACTTCTGGGCCTAGCGTTACCGAGGGAATGAAAGCGCCAAACTCATCTCATGAGGCTGGCTTTGTCAACTCCGTAGGAGTGACCTGTCTGTAGTAAGGCACGCCGCCGACGCCTCCGCAACTCCGTAGGAGCGACCCTTGTCCAATCACAACCGCGCTCTCACTGGTCGATCCACTATAAAAACGTATCGCTCGTCGAACGCGACGTCGAACTTTCTAAGCAAGGTCAGGTATTCGTGCTGGAAAGACCTCTTGGCATGATGTGCTTCTTGATTCTCGATGTATCGAACCACCGCCGGAATCTGTGACCGTGAGTACGAGAAACCTCCGAACCCCTCTTGCCAACTGAACCTGCCGGGCATCCATCCCTGGTGATTGATGAAGTTCGACGCCCCGGACTTGACCGCTTTGGCGAGGTCCGACAGAGCCATGCCGGGGGTCAACAGATGTACGTGATCGGGAACGCCTCCTATCGCGATCAACTTTTTGGCCTTCGTTTCGAATAATTCCAGTTATGTACTTGTAGACATCTTCGCGGAACTCCTTGGCGATCAAACGCTGACGTTCAGCGACGGCGAAGACTACTTGTATATAGATTTGTGAATACGTGTTTGCCATGCTGAGCTCGCTCCTACGGGCCGCGGCGATTTCTGCAACAGGCGGTCATCCCTACGGGATTTCGCGCCAGACTAGGTCGCCACATTCGCGACGACTACAGACAGGTCATCCCTACGGGATTTCGTGCCAGACTAGGTCACCACATTCGCGACGACTACAGACGGGTCATCCCTACGGGATTTCGTGCCAGACTAGGTCGCCACATTCGCGACGACTACAGACAGGTCATCCCTACGGGATTTCCTGCCGCTAACCTGGCAAGTGTCCCGTCGTCCTTTTACTACAGACGGGTCATCCCTACGGGATTTTTCTGCAGCGTTTCGCCGATCGTCAACCGCGAAATCGCGAAATGGGTGTGCGTCAAATTTGTTGGTGAGATCTTCAATTTTCCGCGACTTTCTCCCAAGTTCTGACTGCTTATGAGCAGGAAGAAACACGGTGAAGAGGCTCGAAAACCAAATTCCTACCTACAAATTTGACGCTCACGCGCGCGAAATTGTAAACGTGATTCAATCCCTACATAATCCAAAGTGGGGTTTCACCCGCCAACTCTAACTCAACGCGAGGAGCGCAAGAACAGACAGAACCGCGCGCCCCCAGATGCTCAACGCCGATGAGCCAGGCTGCGACATAGTAAGGTGATTAGAAGAAGGCGCAGCCAGTTGGACTGTTGGTTAGGCGCCAGGTTCCAGGCAGGGGCAGCCATCCGGTGAGCCTTCGCATGGACAAATTTTCAGCCCAGATGGGTCAGCGTGGCCCGCGAAAGCTATCGTGAAGGGAGCAGAGCTAGCTAGCTGTTTTGTGACGCGTGGACGAGGTCATTACGGTAAGCATGACCATTTGCAAGGAAGCACAAAGGTATCGCAATCCCAGAAAACGCCTGGCCCCCTGACGGAAGGCAGATGGTGCGCCCGAACCCTGCTATAAATATTGCCCTCCTATGAGACGGCGGAACAAACCGCTGATTTCCGCGGACTCCGTAACGCTGATCCGCGCAGATCCGCGATCCGATCGCACAGCCTTGAGCGCCGCGATGAAACTGAAAGGCCGCAATGAAATGACGGCGAGCAGGCCACGAGGACCTGCTCGCCGTCTTAGATTCCGCTCCGCGTTAAGATGTCGCGGCGCGAATGATTAGAAAACCAACTTCAGCGCAAACTGTATCTGCCGCGGAGGGCCCGCCGCGGTAAAGCCAAGCGGGCTGGTCCTGGCCAGACCCTTGACACCGGTCAGGTTGTAAACGCCGGGGTCGGTGGCGAAGACGTCATTCACCGCCAGGAAGTTTGCATGGTTGAAAACGTTCTGCGCCTCGGCGATGAATTCAACCCTGAAACCGGAATCGCGATTGACGTAGAACTGTTTGTCTACTCTGAGATCGCCGCTGAAGAACTTCGCGCCGTGACCCGAGTTGCGCGAAGCGCGGAACGGCCTGTCGTAAAGCGAATGCGCGTCGCCGTTCACGTCCCTTCCAAAACGGACCGTGAACGGAATGCCGCTCCTGCCATAGAAAATCGGGCTGATCGATATATCGGCGAAAGCTCTCTGCAACAGATTGCTCCCTTGACCCGCCTTCCACGGGGTTCGCCACACGCCGTTGAAGACGAAGTTGTTGCGGATGTCGTAGGCCGACAGCGCCCTCTCCAAGTCGAGCCGCGTCGGGATGAACGCCGCGAAAGCCGAGTTGAAATCGGTGTTGTCGTCTATCGCCTTGCTGAAGGTGTAGTTGGCCTGGAATTGGAAGTTGTGGCTGAATCGCTTGGTAAGCGAGAGCGTTGCGCCGTGGTAGATGGAATTCCCGATTGCCTTGTAGATGTTGTTCTGGGCAATGGCCGGGTCGATGCGGGCGAATTGCGGGCCGAAGCTCGGATCCACGGGCACATCCGTCCTTTGCCGATAGTTCACTTCCTGATCCATTTGGATGTGAACGCCGCGATACATCTGGTACGCCAGATCCAGCGAGATGTCGCGCCACAGTTTTCGCGATATGCCCAGGCTGGCCTGTATCGAGTAGTTGTTCTTGTAGTTCGGGTCTGCATCGAAGACGACGCGGCCCGCGCTGTGAGGCGCCGTCGCTACGCCAAAACGGTTGAGATCTGTCTCGCTCAACGCCGTGGTCGGCAGCTTGCCCAGAGCCAGTCCCTGCGCCCATAGCACCGCCGGCGCCGCCGCCCCATCGTTCGGCGTCTTGAATATCTGGCTGATGAAGTTGCCGCTGTCGTTGAGCAGATTCGTCACGTAAGCGACCTGGTAGTACACCGGCGAGTAGAACACCCCGCCTCCTCCGCGAATGACGGTCTTCTGGTCGCCCTTGGGATCCCAGGCGAATCCAAGCCGCGGCGAAAAGTAGCCGTTATGCTTGAGCGGCTTTGGCTCTCCGTCATAGTCGTAGCGCACGCCCGCGTCAATCGTGAGGCGGCTCGATATCTTCCACGAATCCTGGGCAAAGGCGCCCAGATAAGTGGCCAGATCCTTCCATTCGGCGTTGCCGAAGCCCTGTCTGTACAGGAACGGCAGCCCGAGATCGAATGCCTGGATCGAGCTCAGCGTTGGAATCGTGCTGGCTCCAGCCGCCGCCAAGGCCGCCCGGTCGGCCGCTGGAACGGCGAGTATTCCCGGAAAAACGTTCGACGCGAACTGCCATTCTCCGGCGAACCAGAGCTCGTTGATCACCTTATAGTTCACGGCTCTGAATGAAGCGCCGAACTTCATATTGTGCCGGCCTTTGTTCAACGACAGGTAATCTTCGAGTTGGTATCGATCCTGGAACGTGTTGAACGGAGTCGCGAATCCACGCCCAAAATCACCTATTCCGGAGATGAGCAGTGACGTCGATCCCGGAGCTTTCGGAACCGTCCGCGCCGAGTTATTGGGTACGATCTGCCCTCTAAGCTGGTTGATCAGATTAGCGCCAAAAGTGTGCGTCCAGGTTGCGACCGCGGTGTAGTCCCTTGAATACAACACGGTGCTCGCGCTGGGAGACCCGGTGTTGGCTTCCAGCAAGTTGTCGGTGTTGCTGTGAAGCAGCGAGAAGCGGCCAGTCAGAGAATCAGCCGAGCCTATCTGATAGTCGAGCCGGCTCGTCCAACTTTGGATCCGGTCCGGGGCGTTTATGGCGCCTTCATTGGCTCTCAGCAGCGACATCGTACTTGCGTAGTTTGTCGTAGTCAGCGCCGCCCGGAGATTCCCCGCAATGCGGCGGAGGTTCGCGTTCGTCGACGCGTCAAGAGGAGCCAGATACGCCGCCTGCGCCGCGGTTGGCCCTAGGACCGCCGGATTGTCCGTGTAACTGCGCAGCCTCGACGTGTCAGCCTTGAGCGATTCGAAGGACGTAAAGAAGAACGCTTTGTTCTTCTTTATCGGCCCGCCGAACGTACCGCCGGGAAAGACTCGCTGGTCGAACGCCTTCTCCTTATGAAAGTCGAAGAAGTTTCTGGCCGATGTGTGCTGATTCCGGTAAAAGATGTAGCCGCTGCCATGCCAGTTGTTGGTTCCGCTCTTGGTGACCACGTTGACCGCGGTGCCCGCCGTGAATCCAAACTCGGCGGCGAAGGCGTTGCGATTCACTTGAAACTCCTGAATCGCCTCGACGCTGATGGCGGGGTTTCTCAACTGGCCCGAACCGTATTCATTCTCGCCGCCGTCAACCGTTATCAGATTGTTGCGGCCGTTGCTCCCGCCGATGGAGAACCCGGAGCTGCCGAAGGTGTAGCCCGGGTTCTGAACGCGCGGAGCGTCCGAGCTCGACACACCCGGCAGGGTGAATACGTAAGCGGTAAAGCCCCGGCCGATGTTGGGCAGATTCTCGATCTGAACGCTGTTGATCGTGTTAGCCTGCTGCGTTCGCTCGACCTCGATCAACGGAGCGTCGCCCGTTACGACGACTTCCGTTGTCACCGAGCCGAGCCTGAGCTGCACGTCGAACACGCCGATTTGGCCAACGGTCAATTCGGCCTTGTTGACCACGGACGTACCGAATCCGGTCGCCTCGATTCTTAGCTCATATGAGCCCGGTTGGAGAAGCGGAATCTGATAGATTCCATCCCGGTCCGTTTTGACCGTCCTGGTTATTCCTTTATCGCTGTTCTTAGCGGTAATGGTCGCGCCCGCCACGACGGCGCCGTTCGGATCGGTCACTGTGCCTTTTATAGTGGCGGACGACACATCGGCCTGCGGCAGCGCCGGCATCGTCGCCGCCGTCATTAGCACCAATGCGAGAATAGCATTGAAAGCTCTGATTCTCATTGTTCTCCTCCGCGGAATGGTAAAGGCCCTCAAGCCAAGGGGCATCGTTTTCATTATTGAATCTTGGCTCTGGTGAGCGGTTGCAGGCCAAGCTTGCGGCGCGCCGGTAATTGGGGACTATCGTCAGGCTGCCGCCGGAGCGGCGACAGTCTAATGTCAAAAACCCGGCGTTGAACGAGACGAATCCAAGAAACCAGTTATGAAATTAACGGCCTACATATACAACCGAGCGTGTTCGATGTCAAGTAAATAGTGGCGAAATGCAGGCGGATTGCGAATATGCGCTACCTTTATTCAGACATCCGGTTTGGATTATCGAGGCAATGCTGATAACATTGCGAGCGCTCGGCGGGCGCCGGCTGTCCATATTCCGGGACCAGTGGCCGACGGATTTGGCGGTTGAGTGAACGGCCAGCCGGCGCGGGTCCATCCATCACACTGGCGACGAACACGATAGAGAAGGAGAAACGATTCAATGATCAGAAAGGCTCTTCTTTTGGCGTCCGCGGTGGGGCTGCTCAGCCTCGCTTCGCCGGCGCAACAACAACCAACCGCTCCAATGACTACCCTCAAGGTAGGCGAGGCTGCGCCCGATTTTTCGTTGAGAGACACCACGGGGAAGCAACTGAAGCTCAGCGATTTCAAGGGCAAGAAGAACGTCGTTCTTGCTTTCTACGTTCTCGCGTTCACCGGTGGCTGAACGAAGGAATTGAAGGCGTATCAGGCTGATATCGCCAAATTCGACGCAACCGACACACAGGTCCTCGGAATAAGCGTGGACAGCTTCGTGGCAAACAAGAAATTCGCCGAAGAGATTGGCGTCACATTCCCGCTGCTTAGCGACTTCCTGAGAAAAGTCTCCAAGGCTTACGGCATCTACGACGAAAACAATGGATTCGCCAGGCGGGCCACCTTCGTAATCGATAAGGACGGCGTCATCAAGAGCATCCAACAGGGCAACGAGGCCATTGACCCGGCTGGGGCTTTTCAAACTTGCAGCATTCTGGGCGGCAAAAAATCTTAGGCGTAATCGCGGGCCGGGCGTGGCGGTCTGGTCGGAAGGCTCAGCCGCCACAAGTCTCTATTAATCTCAAGCGGAGGAGATCAAATGAAAACGTTCTTGCGTGGGTTGATTGGGTTAGCCTTGCTGGCCTGCGCCACAGCCGCGAGCGCTCAATCGAAGCCGGACGCCAGCGGCGTCTGGGATGTCACGGTTGAATCGCAGCGCGGTAAACAGTCGGCGGTTCTGACAATCAAAACAGACGGCGAAAAACTGAGCGGAACGTACAAAGGGCAGCGAGGCGATGCGCCGGTTTCCGGAACGATCAAAGGGAGTGAAATCAAGTTCTCCATTCAGATCAATGTCCAAGGAACCGATCTCGTCATTGCATACTCCGGAACGCTGGATAAGGACTCGATGAAAGGCTCGGTCGAGTTCGGAAGCTTCGGAACCGGCGATTGGACGGCAGCGCGTGCTAAGGAAGGGGCGTCGGCGGCCTCATCCTCGAATCCACAGTCAGGCGACAAAATGGACGTCACCGGGAAATGGGCGTTCACCGTTGAAACAGACCAGGGCTCCGGAACCCCTTCGTTCACTTTCAAGCAAGAGGGCGAAAAGCTCACCGGAACCTACAAAGGCGCCTTTGGGGAGGCCCCGGTCCAGGGCTCGGTGAAGGGAAAAGCAATCTCATTTTCCGTTAAAGTGAACGCCCAGGGAGTCGAGGGCGTGATCGAGTACACGGGCACGATAGAAAAAGACGCCATGAAGGGAACCGTTAAGCTGGCTGCCCTGGGCGCGGGAACGTGGACCGCAAAGCGGGAGTAGCCAGGGAGCGATTAATCAAAGGAGACTTGGGTGAACTGAATCTGGGTCTCCCTCGCTTAA
>JAHFUG010000032.1 GCA_023265195.1 Blastocatellia bacterium
CAAACCTGCCGCCTCTGGCGCCGCGATGAAAGAACCACGAAGATCACGAGGCTCACGAAGAAGGGAGTGGGGATAATTGAACACGTTATTCTCTGGCGTGCATTAAGCTACCCAAGCAATGAACGTACTCATGCTTCCTTACTCGGAGGTTGTCCCATGAGCCGCTTGATCTCTGCCCTCCGCTCGCGGGCAACCGCCGCCATCGTCAAGTAGATTGACTGAAATACGGCCTGATCTAACGGCTGCTGAGTGCTGATCAGATACTTGTACCCGATGTCCTGCTCGTTATCCACGAAGAAGCTCCCGATCGTTATCAGGTCGTTGGCCGCCAGCAGATACTTATTCACGTCATCGCGGCCAGGCGCGTCCTTCAGGTTGCCGAAATTGTAAATGTAAAACCCGAGCAAGTTCTTTCTTCGGTCGTTCACTATCACGCTGGTCAGCTTGGCTCCTTTTGCGTCAGGCAGGTTCGATACAACCATATCCGCGGTGCTCTTGGCGTCATCAATTGCCGCTCCGGCCTTTTGAACATATAGCTTGACGAGGTCTATTGTAGATTAGCTTCGAGACCCGCTGTTTGGATGCTTTGGCTCGGAGGTTACGCGCAGGTGCGAGAGAGGTTTCGGCTTGATACTCTTCCCGGCTCGCGGAATACTTACGCAGGGACGGAGTGCTGGCGAACTTCGGCATGTCCGTCATCAATGATGAAACTACACATGACTATGATTGCTCTACTGCTGACTGCGTCAATGCTGCCGGCACAGGACAAAATGCTGACTCAAGATTCATACGCAAGAATGGCCCGAAGGATTTCCGCGGCGCTTCAGCCCGCGAAAGGCGAGCGAGTGATATTGCGCTTTGACCCTGAGACTCTTGCAGAGTTGGAGCCGGTTCTCCGAAAGCAGCTCGAAGATCGAGGCGTTGTTGTTGAGACCATCAGATACGGGCCGTTGCCCGATCTGGAAGCGAAGCTGGATCGAGCCGAAGTATACATATGGCTGCCGGCCGGACCTCGCGCGGCGACGACGCCCGATCAAGCCGCGGTGCTTGCGCGATGGCTTGACGCTGGGAAAGGACGCCAGATTCACTTTCACTGGGGAGACGGCACGCGCGCAACGGATGGCCTGAACGGCGCGCACTCGGCTGCGTACGATCTTATCTATCTCGATGCGCTCGAAGTCGATTATGGAGCGCTCGACAAAGAGATGGAGCGAGTCATATCCAAGATGAGATCAGGGGAGGTGAGAATCACGACGCCGGCGGGCACGGACATTCGCTTCCGCGTAGGGGACCGGCCATTCTGCAAACAGAACGGGGACGCCTCGAAGAAGCGAATGGAGACGGCTCGGGTTCGGATCGATCGAGAAATCGAATTGCCGTCCGGCGCGTTACGCGTTGCGCCGATAGAAGAATCAGTCGGCGGGACTATGGTGATTGACTGGTTAAGGATAGAAGATATCGAGGTCACCGGCGTGCATCTCGAGTTCAGCAAGGGTGTGGTGATTAAAGCCGCGGCTGCTAAGAATGAAGACGCGCTTCGCCGCTACCTTGACTCCGGGCCCGGCTTAAAGCATTTCCGTGAGTTCGCACTTGGGCTCAATCCGAAGCTTGTCGCTCCAAGAGGGGAGCGATGGCTTGCGTATTATGGGTACGGCGCGGGCGTCGTGAGAATGGGACTGGGTGACAACCTGGAGCTTGGAGGCAAGGTTAGTGAGCCTCCTGTTCGGTGGCTGTTCTTCACCGACGCCACGGTGCAGGCGGGCGGAGACGTTCTTGTTGAAGGGGGCCGGATCAGGTAGCTGGCCGTCCCAAAAGGAAAAGCGCACCTCTTGGGCCGCCCGAATTCGTTCTACGCCCTCTGAACCCGCAGGCGCTCGAAGCCGCGGCTGCCTCGTTACTTGATTACCCACGTATCGCCGCTGTTTATCAGCTTCTCCAGACTGCCGGCGCCCATCTTCTCGATGGCGCTCTTGATTTGTTCCTCGAGAAGATTCTCGTAGGTAGGTTTCTCAACGTCGCGAAACACGCCGATGGGGACGGGATAGTCGGGATATTCCATCCGGGCCAGCATATAAGCCAGATATGAATCCGGCGACTTCTCATTGTGGACTATTAGATCGGATTCGCTGAGGCCGCTGCCAAGCTGCACGGCTTCCAGGTGCATGTCTTTAATTCGGATTCCGCGGTCGTGTCCTTTACCGAAGACCAGCGGTTTGCCATGTTCAATCTGAATCATGCGGTCGTCCTTCACTCCGCGGCCGGTGAACATATCGAAAGCGCCGTCATTGAAAATATTACAGTTCTGATAGACCTCTACGAACGAAACGCCTTTATGGCGCATCGCGCGCTCCACGACCATTTGCAAATGGGCCACGTGCGTGTCTACGGATCGCGCCACGAAAGTGGCTTCAGCAGCCAATGCTATCGAAAGGGGGTTCAGCGGATAATCGATCACGCCGAACGGCGTGGACTTGGTCTTCTTGCCGAACTCGCTGGTGGGCGAGTACTGGCCCTTGGTCAGGCCGTAGATTCGATTGTTGAACAAGATGATGTTGATATCGAGATTGCGGCGTATAGCGTGTATCAAGTGGTTGCCGCCAATCGAAAGGGCGTCGCCGTCACCGGTGATGACCCAGACGGAAAGCTCGGGATTGGCTGCTTTGATTCCGGTCGCAACGGCCGGAGCGCGTCCGTGAATGCTGTGAAAGCCGTAGGTGTTCATGTAATAAGGAAAGCGGCTCGAGCAGCCTATGCCGGAGACGAACACGATGTTCTCGCGTTTGAGCCCCAACTCAGGCATTACCTTCTGTACTTGAGCTAGTATGGCGTAGTCGCCGCAGCCGGGACACCAGCGAACTTCCTGATCGGAAGTGAAGTCCTTTTTCGTAAGTTTGACCGGCGCCTCGGCGCCATTACCGCCGTTTCCCGTCACATGTATACTCATTATCGCTATCTCCGTTTGCGGCCCGCTGTCGAGCCTAAGAGTTCATGAAATTCAATCTTCGTAAATCTCCTCGATCTTGGCGATCAGCTCGCTGATCTTGAAGGGCTTTCCTTTTACCTTTGGATACGAAACCGCCGGCACGAGGAATCTGGCCCGCAACAGCATCGCCAACTGGCCCAGATTCAGCTCCGGAACGAGCACGCGGTCGAACCTGCCAATGATGTCACCGAGGTTTTTTGGGAACGGGTTCAAATAGCGCAGGTGAACGCTGGAAACCGCCATACCACGCTCCCGCATCAACTCGACCGCCGAGGTTATTGAGCCGAAGGTCGAACCCCACCCGACGACGAGCACTCGTCCGCTCGATTCGCCGAACACCTCCAGGTCGGGGATGTCTTCGGCTATTAGCGCGACCTTCTCGGCTCGAGTGAGCACCATGTGCATGTGGTTCTCCGGCTCGTATGACACGTTGCCGGTTATATCCTGCTTCTCGATCCCGCCGATGCGGTGCTCGAGATCGATCGCGCCCGGTACGGCCCACGGCCTGGCCAGCGTATCAGGATCGCGTTCATATGGATGGAACACGCCCTTCGCTTCCGTGCGGAGCGTGACTTTGAACTCAGGAAGCTCGGAGATCTCCGGAAGCCGCCACGGCTCCGCGCCATTCGCCAAATAGCCGTCTGACAGATAGATCACGGGCAGCATATGCCTGGTCGCTATGCGGAACGCCTCGATGGCCATGTGGAAGCAATCACCCGGAGTGGCCGGCGCGACGATAGCAACCGGGCATTCGCCGTTTCGGCCAAACATCGCCTGCAACAGATCGGCCTGTTCGGTTTTCGTCGGGAGTCCCGTCGATGGCCCGCCGCGCTGAACGTCGATTACAACAAGCGGCAGCTCGGTCATTACCGCCAGACCAATGGCCTCGGCTTTCAGAGCCAGTCCTGGCCCGCTCGTTCCGGTTACGCCGAGATTGCCGGCGAAAGACGCGCCGATGGCGGCGCAGACGGCGGCGATTTCGTCCTCGGCTTGAATAGTCTTTACTCCGAAGTTCCTTCTGGAAGAGAGCTCGTGAAGGATGTCTGAAGCCGGCGTTATCGGATAGCTCGCATACAAGAGTGGCCTGCCCGCGAGTTGGGATGCGGCCACGCAGCCGAGCGCCGTCGCCTCATTGCCGGTGATTTTCCGGTACTTGCCGGGAGCGATCACCGCTCGCTTGACCCTATAGTGAGTAGTAAAGATTTCAGCGGCCTCGGCGTATGCGAATCCCGCGCGCAGGGCGGTCGCGTTCGCCTTGGCTACTTCCGGCGTCTTCTTGAATCGCGATTCTATCCACGTGAGGGTCGGCGCCATCGGCCGGTCATACAGCCAGTACATAAGACCCAGCGCCCAAAAATTCTTGCACCGGTCAATCTCCTTCATCGGGATGTTCACTTCTTCACGGAGGGCCGCGCGATTGGCGGTCGAGATGGGTATCTTGAAGACGCGGTAGCTCTGCAGGAGGTTGCCGTCATCGAGAGGGTTGCTTTGGTAACCTGCTTTCTTCAGGTTGGCTTCATTGAACGCGTCGGTGTTGACAATAAGGATGCCGCCGGATTCCAGGTCGGCCAGATTCACCTTCAACGCCGCCGGATTCATCGCGACCAGAACGTTCGGCTGATCGCCGGGAGTCCGGATGTCCTGGCTTGAAAAGTTCAGTTGAAATCCGGAGACGCCCGGCAACGAGCCTGCCGGCGCCCGGATTTCCGCTGGAAAATCCGGCAAGGTCGAAATGTCGTTGCCAATAACGGCCGAGGTGTTAGTGAATTGCGTGCCGGTTAGCTGCATTCCATCGCCGGAGTCGCCGGCGAATCGTATGGTTACCGTGTCTAGTTCTTCGATGTGCCGGTCTTCCACGTTATTCAGAATGGTTGTGGATTCCATCGTGCGCCCCTCTATCGATACTGGTGTGAATTCGCGAAACATTCCATTCTACGAAAAAGATCTTGCGACGTAAAGGCAACTGAAGTATCTAAAGTCAGAAGGGGTGCAATTAAAAGTGGGTCTTGCCGGTGAAATACCATTAGCTAAGCTAGCAGGTTGCGAGCGACCTCATACCGCCGAGTTCCGGCTCGAAAAAACGCGACTCATTTGTGAACTTTGGGGCGACCAAGGGATCCTAGTTGTGCTCGGCGGAAGTTTATTAGCCACAAAAAGGCGCAGACGGCACGGCAGAGAGAACACAGACTGCAGGCCCGGTTGACACCTTTGTTTGGTAGTGTCCTAATCTGTGTTGCTTGCGTCCAAATGGAACGGCGATCGGCTTAGGTCTCGCTTGTTGCCGCATCTCCGTAGGAGAGACCTGTCTGTAGATACGAGCGATGACCACCGCTGCCGCTTCCGTTAGGGGTCGCAGCTCCGTGAGGAGCGGCCCATCCTCTGCCGCAAGGGTTGCTTCGAACGCCGCTGAAAGAGATTCACCGGCTCGGACTACAGATAGGCCGCCTCTACGAGACTAACGACTCTCGCTCAGGAGCTTTTCATTGAATCATAGCCAAATCGCACCGGCGGCGTGGCCAGCTTCGATAGCAACACACTTTAGGACACTACCGTTGGATTGCGCCGACGGTTGTTGGCGTTTCAGAATCGCAACTAATATAATCGCGTCCGTTTCGAGAACCAATCATACGAACGATTCTCGAGGAGGAGCCCTCACGTTGAAAGCTCGAAGCCTTGCACTCGCGTCCGTTGTATTGATCCTTGCCGCGGCGGCCGGCTCTGGTCAGCAGCGCATGGAAGACCCGCTCGATTCCCTGAAGTTTCTTGAAGGCGTCTTTCACGGAGAGGGCAAGAGCCCGTACGGCCCCTATGAGTTCGAAGCCAGGAATGAAAGACGGGGAAGATGGATGCTCGGAACTTCGACGATCTACTCACCGGGAACCAATCAGGCGCTGGTCACCGCGACGGCGTTGATTGGAGACGATGAAAAGGGGCTGTTGACGTACGCGTTCGATAACGCGGGAGTGACCATCTTCCGTGGCCGGATCATTGATGGAGGAGTTCGCTTCGAGTGGACAGCCGGCGAGCCGCATCGGTTGCGTACGCTCCGGCGCCTGGACGGCGGCCGAATCTTCAACCGTGAAGAGTCGTATCTGCCGGCGGTGTCCAAAGAGAAGATCGTCATCGAATCGACTTCGCTGCCGGGGAAGCGCGAGTCCAAGTGAAGCTCTCAACAAGAGGGCCGACGGAGGCGCGGCGCCAAGATTCTTTCAGTCTCGAGTAGATTAGGTTCGACCGTTGAAGAAGAGAGACAAGACTTTCCTGCTCATTACGCCGGCTGCGCTTTGGCTGATCGTTTTCTCCATTGGGCCGCTGCTTGTCATCCTCATAGTCAGCCTTGCTTCGCGCGGGCCGTTCGGCCGGATAGCCTACGATTACACTTTTGGAAACTACTTGCGCGCGTTCGACGGAATATACATGCCGGCGTACTGGCGAACCGTTTGGATTGCGCTGCTGACCACGGCTGTCTGCATCGCCGCGAGCTATCCAGCGGCGTATTACATGGCTCTTCGCGCGCCGCCGCGTTGGAAGCCAGTGCTCCTGGTGCTCACCGTCATTCCTTTTTGGACCAGCTTTCTGATTCGAACCTATGCGTGGATCGTTCTGCTTCGAAGCGAAGGCGTGATCAACTCCGCGTTGATTCACATTGGAATAATCAAGGAGCCTCTCGGTCTGTTGTATAACGACTTTGCCGTAATGGTTGGCCAGGTCTACGGTGAACTACCGTTCATGATTCTTCCCATCTTCGTCGCATTGGAGCACCTCGACGGGCGGCTGTTGGAAGCCTCTCAGGATCTCGGCGCAAATCGATTCTGGACTTTTGCGAAGGTAACGCTTCCGCTTTCGCGGCCTGGATTGATAGCGGGGTCGGTGCTGGTTTTCATTCCTTCGCTGGGCGCGTTCGTTACCCCGGATCTGCTCGGCGGCGCGAAGTCGGCTATGATGGGCAACTTGATTCAGAATCAGTTCACGCTGTTGAATCAGCCCTTCGGCTCCGCGCTTTCGATCGTGCTTGGAGTAGCGGTCTTGTTGTTGCTCGCTATTGCGCTGCGGACGGGACTGAGGCCTGACGATCTCGCGTGAACGAGGCGCCACAAGAGGGCTTCGAGCCTGAACCGACGGTAATGACCGGCTCTGATATTGCCTCCGGTGTTGCCGGTATTCCGCCGCGCTTTCGATTACGCGCTTCGGATATGGCCGCGGATTCCCAGGAACGGTTGAGAATACCTTGCTCTCTTAATTATATTCACGCATACGAATGACCATCGCATCATCAGGAAGTGACCTCGAGGCCGCCCAGCGCGCTAGCCTATGGCTCGATGGGCGCAATCTCGTCGCGACGGCCGCGGAGGCAAAGAAGTTCTTGAAGGCGGTTGGGCTAGCGTTGCGATATGGCGCAACGGAAGGCCTGCCGTTGGCGAGCATTTACGCTGCGGTTCAGGGTCCGCACGGGGAATCCAATGGCAAGAGCAAGGGATCGATCGGCCGAGTAGAAGAAGACCGGGAGATACAGCGCCGCGCCATCGAATTGACAAACGGGCTGATGGCCTACCGGGAAGGAATCGAAGTCAACGTTATCGCGGAACGCCTCGTGCTAGTTCACCGAGACCTGGCTCCGGCGGTCTACTTTCTTCGAAGGCGTGGAAAACGCGTTGATGACCTTGGAGCCGTGTCGCTTGAGGCGAGACGCGCTTACGCGTTTCTTCGTCAAAAGCTGATCGCAACGGCGGGGGAAGTCAGAACCTACCTTCGGCTCGAGCGAGGAGAGCGGCGCGACCCGGTGATCGAACTCCTGTCCGAACTGCAGCGGGAGATGCTTCTGGATCGTGGTCCGTCGGATGTGCCTAAGACCGGCATACCCTATCTAAGCAAAGAGGGATACCCGTATCGCGTGTTTCACGAGGTGCATCGCGATCTGGTGGCCAAGGCGGCGAAACTGACTGCGAGAGCGGCGTCTGATTTGATCATCAGCCGGTATCTAAAGGGAGCCGTCTACGCCACGCCTAGAAGACTGGCGTCAATGTTCAAGCTGATGCTGACGCCGGATGAGATCGACGCATCCCTCGAAAGGCTCGCGGCAAAAAAGGCGATCAGTTTTGATCGCGTTGGCCGAAACGACGTTGTGGTCAGCCGCTGAGGGTTAGGCGTTACCCGAGGAGCTTCTTCCAAATCGATCGATCTTCGCGCTGCCACGTAGGTCTCATCTCTTCTCGCCAGCCGTCGAGCATTCTCTGATCCAGGTTGATCACACCTTCCCGAGTGACGCCGCCCGGCGGAGATATGAGCGCCGCCATTCGATCATAGACTCGCCCTCGCTGCGGCTGATTCAAGTGAGGGAGCAGGTGCCATAACGTCAGCGTATCCAGGTTGCGTGATTCGGCAAGCACGACCGAAAGGGCGTCATTGGCCCCGCCTTCGAAATCAAGGCTCGCAAGAGCGGTCTTCAGCTTGTCTGACGCATCGTCGAAATAAGGCGTGCCGGGCCCTATGCCCGGCCGCGTGTTGCAGCGGCCGCCCGCCGGCACCATGGATTCACGCCCGCCGAGCACCAGCGCCACCCAGCCCATAGTCACATGCAGCATCGTCGCTCCGGAATCATCGACGTCGAGAGTGTATGCGCAGCCGTGATCCACCGCGACGGCGGAGGGCGTGTCCACGAAAAAGAGTTTCGGAGGAGCCCATATCCTCGCCTGCATGGAACCTCGCGCAAGCTCGATGCGATGTTCGTTGATCTGGGTTTTCACGAGCCGAACCATGCTGTTGGGCTCAACCTCTACTTCGCCGATGTTGGCGACCTTGAGCTGAGCTCGCGACGTTCCGTCGGTGTTCAGCCACTCGCCTACTCGAAGGTTTCCTTCTCCTCCAATGCTACCGGCGTTGATCGTCGGGTTTCCGGATAGGTTCACCACCTGCCACGGCGCATCCTTGGAATGAAAAGCGTACCAGGTTACAAATCCAGCCGAGATTACAATCACGGCGGCGGCGGTTAAGGCAATCGTGCGCCATATGCGGGGTGGGTTTCGGTCCTTAGCGCTCCTGGCCGATGGCTGCCTATCCAGCAATGCTACGATATCGCTCCAAAGGGAAGCAGGAGCCGGCGCGTGAACTATCTGTTCGGCGAATTGAATTCCCACCTTTATCAAGTCGAGCTCTTTTCTGCATCGCCGGCAACCCAGCAGATGCTCAGCCACTCTCCGCGACTCGTCGGGGCCGAGTTCGCCCTGGCAATAGGCCGATAGCTCCCTCGATACATGCTTCTTGAACATCACAACCCTCCTGAACCCAGTTCGCCTCGCAGATGAGATAGCGTTCTCGCCAGAATCTTGTGTCCGCGGTTGAGCCGCGACGCCACGGTTCCCATTGAAACGCCCAATGATTCGGCGATCTCTTCATAGGAAAGCCCTTCAATATATTTGAGCAAAACCGGAAGGCGCAGTTTGGGCGAGAGGCCTGAAATCGCGATTCGTACTGATTCCGCCAACTGGCTCCGCCTGAGGTTCTCTTCCTGTAATCCCCTGGTAACCATACGAGGCCCGCCCTCCTGTTCGAGTGGAGTGAATCGCCTGCGGCTTCTCCGTTCATCCATGCATGCATTAGCGACTATTCGGTATAGCCATGTCGTCAGTTGTGAATCCTGGCGAAAGCCCTTGATCGCGCTGAAGAGCTTTAGAAAGACTTGCTGGCTCACGTCCCGCGCGGCCGAATCGTCGGCGGTAAAATGCAGCGCTATGGAATAGACTCTGTCTTTGTAAGCTTCGAACAGGAGATGGAATGCCGCTCTATCGCCTTCCCGGCAGGCTTGGATGACTTGCCAGTCGATCTCGCTTTCTCTCATTGCCGCGCTTTGCTCCATATGTTTGCGAGTTAGACGGGGCCGTGGTTCATTGTCTTCCATTATTTCTCTCGCGGCGACAGGTAGTTTAAATGAAGCTGAACCGGCCGGATAGTGGACGGGGCCGAAAAAAGTCCGAGCTAACGAGCCGGAAAAGAATTGATTGTACATTCTGACCTTAATCTCAGCGTCCTCATTGCTTGACTCATGGTCAAAGATGTTGCTCGAGTAAGTCGGACAAATAGTACGCAGGCAAAGGGATTGCCTGTGGCGCAAATCTCCTTCAAATAGGAGCTGTGAAAGTTACTATCTGTCTCTGTCTCGCGGTTCTCTGCGAGGCTTGTCTTCCTCTTTGTGGCGCGCTTCAATTTGAGCGACCTTGGATTCTAATGTGGCGACCCGCTGGCTCAACTGCGTGATTGCGTCCTGTGCCGTCACATTAGCCGCCTCAGCCGGCCGCGACGAAATACGCCCGACGGAGAAAGCCATTACCAAAAGCAAAATGAGAAAAAGAACAGTCACTGCCTTATTCTTCATAGCGGCTCCTTCTTCTTGAAGCTTGCAACATCTTGCTGCATCTGCTGCCGGTTCGAGCAACGTCTAATTAGTAAAGTTAGTATGAATTATAGGTCGGCCTGGTTTTCGTGGCAAAGTTACACGATGCATATTAGCTCCAAAATCCGGAATCCAATCAACGATTGACTTGCAAATTAACAGAGCCTCTACGAAAATCCGCATTGCTGAAAGGTTAATAATGAACAAAAGACTAGGTGTTGGATTCATCGGAAGCGGGTTCAACGCTCGCTTTCACATCAGGTCGTGGATAGGGGTTCGCGACGCCGACGTTCGCGGCGTCTGGAGTCCTAGTCGCGAGCACGCGGATGAAGCCGCCGCTCTGGCCAGATCGCTGCGCGTAGGTGAGGCGCGGGCGTTTGAAACGATAGAAGAGATGGTCTTGTCGCCTGAAGTTGATTGCATCTGGCTGTGCGGTCCGAATCATCGCCGCATCGACAACATGGAAGCAATCGTTCACGCGGTGGAGTCTGGTAATGGAAGTCTGATCGGCGTCGCGTGCGAAAAGCCACTTGCGCGCAATGTTGCCGAGGCCAGGCGTATGGTTGCGCTTGTAGAACGGGCGGGGTTGCTTCACGGGTATCTCGAAAACCAGATCTACACTCCTTCCGTTACCCGAGGAAAGAGCATCTTGTGGACCCGCGCCGCGGCTCTCACCGGGAGACCTTACATCGCTCGTGCGGCCGAAGAGCACAGCGGGCCTCACATGCCGTGGTTTTGGCAAGGAGAGTTGCAAGGCGGGGGCGTTCTGAACGACATGATGTGCCATAGCATCGAGGCCGCCAGATTCATGCTCACCGAACCCGGACGGCCGCGCAACAGCATTCGCCCAACGGCCGTGTCAGCGCAGATCGCTTCGCTGAAGTGGTCGCGGCCCGAATATGCCGGCGCGCTCGCCAAGATGTTTGGGGCCGAGGTCGACTACCGGACAAGACCCGCGGAAGACTTCGCGCGGGCAAGCGTCAACTTCGCCGACGAGCAAGGTTACCCGTTGATCGTGGAAGCCACGACTTCGTGGAGCTACGTCGGCCCAGGGCTGAGACTGAGCATGGAGTTGCTGGGGCCGGAGTATTCACTTTCAATCAACTCACTCGACAGCGGGCTGAAACTCTTTTTCAGCCGCAAGGTCACCGGCGAAGCGGGAGAAGACCTCGTCGAAAAGCAAAACGCCGAGCAGGGTTTGATGCCCGTGGTCGGCAATGAAGGATCGGAATACGGGTACGAAGCTGAAGACCGCTACTTTGTACGGTGTTTTCTGGATGGCAAGCAGCCGGATGAGAGTTTTTACGACGGGCTTGCGGTGACGCAGTTGCTAATGGCCGCATACATGAGTGCGGAACAAAAGCGCGAGATCTCGTTTCCGCCCGATGATCTCGATGCGTTCGAGCCGGCCGTAGCGCGCGGAGAGTGGAAAGGCTAGGAAGCGCGTTGCTATGAAGCGATGATCAGTTGCGCTGTATTAACGCCCGGTCCGGTATGGCTGGCGCCTGCAGGAGCGCGAGAACCTGATGGGCCAGTCCGTCCTTCTTCCTGAATCAAACGACAAAGCATGCCGATCCCGATGCATCCAGTGAGGGATGGCCAGGGGAGCGCCGCCCCTTCATTCATTCTGCCCGCGCGGTAGCCGAAGGTGTCTTTCCGCGCGATTACCGGCAAGCCTTCCAGGTAGCGGCGAATGTCTTCAGCGAACTGCTCGACCGGCCAATGCCGCCGCCGAGGCTCCTTAAAACGTTTAGGCCGCCGACACTGAGATTGGTTTAATTACACGGATCATAAACAGACGCGACGCCGCGAAACGATGTTTTTCAAGGCTGATAGTGAAGGAACCTCAGGCGGCGCGCGCGGCTCCGGAATCTGAAACATCGCGGCGGCGCAGCCTTGGAGGGTATATCAAGTCGAGCAGCGGCGCCGTCATAACCGTTGTCACCAGCGCCATCAGCACCATCATCGCGAAGACCGCCGGCGAGATCACGCCGATCTCGAGGCCGATATTCAAGATCACCAGTTCTATGAGGCCTCGCGTGTTCATCAGTATTCCAATCGCGCCGGCTTCCCGCCAGGACATCCCGGTTAAGCGCGCGGCCAGAGCCGCGCCGCCGAATTTGCCTACGATCGCCACCGCAATGATCAACGCGCAGTAAAACCACATATCGCCACCGTGCACCAATCCAATTCTCGTTCGCAGCCCCGTGAACGCAAAGAACAGCGGAAGAAACAGAACCACCGTGAGGTCCTCGAGCTTGCCCGAAAGAGCGCGCTTGAAACCTGCTTCCTTTGGCATTATCACGCCGATAAGAAACGCGCCAAAAAGCGCGTGTATTCCCAATTGCTCCGTCACCCACGCCGAGCCGAACACGAGCAACAGAATCAGCGCCATCAGGTCCTGTGTTATCGCGCTTCGCTTCTCATACATTCTCTGAAGCCCGATGAGCACGCGGCGGATGACCAACAGCATCGCCGCTATGTATGCGGCTGAGCCGAACACGGTCAGCCATAGAGGAGCCAGAGAATCGTACGCTCGAACCAGCACGACTACCGCAGCGAGAAGACACCAGGCGGTAACGTCACCCACCGCCGCGCAAGCGACAGCGACCGCGCCTACCTCACCGCCAAGCAATCGGCGCTCGGTGAGGATGCGAGCGAGAACTGGAAAAGCGGTGACGCTCATCGCGGCGCCTAGAAACAGCGCGAAGTGAACGAACTTTACGCGTTCGTCCGAAAGCCTTGGATAGAGATAGAGCGCGGCCAGCGTCCCAAGAAGGAAGGGGAATATGATGCTGACGTGACTTGTAAGCACCGCGGTATGACGCCGCTCCAGCAGACGCCGCCCGTCGAGCTCCATTCCGACGAGGAACATGAAAAAGAGAA
This sequence comes from Blastocatellia bacterium, assembly GCA_023265195.1. Classification (GTDB taxonomy): domain Bacteria; phylum Acidobacteriota; class Blastocatellia; order UBA7656; family UBA7656; genus QHVH01. Next base: position 13,257 of record JAHFUG010000032.1, read on the forward strand.
GGCCGACCTGACTGAGCGAGTTCAAGAAGCCAAGGCTTTCTATCGGGAATAAGGCGGACGAAATGGCCGGAGAAACCCATCCGAGCAATGAAGGTCCGAGCAGGATTCCGGCCGCCATTTCACCGATCACCTGAGGTTGGTGAATCCTCCGAAAGATCCAGCCCACCAGCCGCGCAACCAGCAGAATGACCACTACCTGAATCAACAGTGTAGGAAGTTGCGGCATTACCGTTCTTGTAGCGGTCCCGTCGTCTGCCGCTTTGCGCTAAACGGCGTGGCGGTGATCGATGGACACGGGTTAAAGACAAGGGCTCCTAGTAATCGGTCAGAACCGCTGGTGCGCTCCACAGTGGCGTTCAGTTGGATTTCAGGGACGGCGGCGCCCTGGCTGTCCGGCGATGAAAGAGAGGCGAAGCCGGCGGTTACCGCCGTAATCTTCGCGTCATGAATTTCGCCCTCGAGAGTCGTTCTATTCCGGCCGTTCAGAGTAAGCACCAGATGCGGCCCCGACTGAGAGATTGTTAGAACCGTTGAATCGGAACTGATGACGTCATCGCTGCACGAAGCCTCCGCGCCGGCGTCCCGCTCAATCATCCACGTTCCTTCGACGAAGACCGGGGGCCGCAGCCGCTGGCCGGCCCGCAAGACTTCCGATACGGCGAGCACCGGAACACCGACTAAGAACAAATAGAGAAGAATTGGTTTCATGTGCGCGGGCGTTCACTCATTGCGTAAGAGCAAGCTCGCCGCTTCGGCCTCGATCGTATGAAGCAATGTGCAGGCGGGCCGCTTCCGTCCCGTCTTATGCGTGAATAAGGAAACTTGTCGAGTCAGTCTCAGTTCTCCAAGAGGGGCGGACACGGAGGCCCTCCCGTACATTCTGATCCCCGAATCAGCTTCAGGATTAACCGCTGATCTTCGCTGCCTTCGCACCGCTGATCCGCGCTGATCGGCGTTACGTAGTCAGCGCAAATCAGCGGCGTTCCGGTATGGCGACTTTCGCGAGCTCCACTAGAAAGCTATACGACTAAAACGAAATCCGCGCGGTGAACTGAATCTCGCGCCCGGGCGTGGCTGCTTCCGTAATCGTGCCGAACTGCGGCGTGTTCACAAAACGATTCGGCGCGCCCAGATTAGTGTGATTCAGCGCATTGAAAAACTCCGTGCGGAACTGGAATTTGAGTCTCTCTTTCAAACTGAATTCACGGGCGAGCGCCAGGTCAAGCGTTTGCAAGCCGGGACCGTAGATAGAATTTCGCCCCGCATTTCCAAACGTGAAAGCGGCGGGCGTCGCAAAAGCGCCCGGATTGAACCAGTGTTCGGCTGTTCGCGTTCCCGGGCCGAAGACCTGCTGGCCGGTGACGTTGGCTCGAATGGGATTCTCGCCAAGCAGCGTACCCGCATTCGCCGTGTCGCCGAACACCGAAATCGTGAACGGAAATCCGGTCTGCGCCTGATAGACGGCCGACAAATGCCAGCTCCGCGTCACTGCTCGAATTACGCGCGAAACATCCAGCGATGGAACGTCGAAAACGGCGCTTAGGGCGAAGCGATGCCGGATATCGCACGAGGGCGCTTTTTCCGCTTCAAGGTTGCCGTTGTTCTGGGGGATGGCCGACTCGAACATCGGCGAGCGGAAGTCGGGAGCGTTGCTCAGGCTCTTGGCCCACGTGTAATTCGCCAGCAGGGACAAGCCTCCCGAATAGCGCCGGCGAACGTTGACGTAGCCGGCGTCATACCAGCTTCGCGCCGTATTCTCGAGGAGGTTGATGCCGCTGACCGGGAACGTCGTGCTGATGGCGGCGATGTTGGAAGGCAGCATCGTGCCGGGTAAGAAGCTGATGGTCTTGAAGGGGCGGCGCGGCCCGATGGCGCCGCTTCCCGGCTGTGCGTTGTTCACCAGATGAGAACGCTGCAAATGAAATCCGCGCGCGCCGAGATAGCCGATCTCCAACGTCGTCTCCTTGCCGATGCTCTTTTCTATCGACAGGCTCCACTGCTCGACGTACTGCGAAGGCGCATTGGGATCGAAGGACGCAAAGCTCACCACGGTCTGACCCAGCACCGGCTGCCCGAAATTGAGCTGAGACGCGATCAACGCCGCGGGGGGAACGAAGTTATCGGACTGCTGGGTCTCCGGAAAAACATACGGCACATTGTGCCGCTGATTGCACCACGTGTTCATGTCAACCGGCGTAAAGAAAATGCCGAAGGCGCCGTGTAAGACTACTCCAAACTTGGGGATGTTTTGCGAGACGCCCAGCCGCGGCGCGAAATTCAATTTGTTCGGGTTCATCAGACCCTCTGGAAACCCTAGTTGTCCTCCTATGAAGGCGGCCGGCTTGCCATCCTGAAAGATGAGATTTGAATTTGGGTAGCGGATATCGACCAGCGGGCTCATGTACTCATAGCGCAGACCCATATCAATCGTGGTGTTAGGCGTAACCCGGAAGGTGTCCTGAACGAAGGCGTCGGCGTACCACTGGCGGAGCTGCATCTGCGGAACGCCGGCCTGACGCTGCTTCACCGTCGGCAAGCCGAGCAGGAAACTGGCCAGGGCCGATCCGGCGCCGTCATTGGTCCCGGTTCGCGTAGTGAAGCCGTTGGTGAACTGATAGTAGCCCCGGTTTTGAAAGAAGCCCCACATCGGCCAGATGTAGTAGCGGTAGCTGCCTCCGAATTTCAACCCGTGCCTCCCGACCTGCCAGCTCAACAAGTCGCGGCCTTCGACGATCGTATCCCAAGCATGCATCGGCGTCGCGGCGAAGGAGTCTCCCATGCCGGAATAGCCCTGCACGTTGAACCAGGGCGCGCCAAATGCTCCCTGCCCGCCGAATCCAACGCCCTGAATCCCAAGCTCCGAGACTATGTCGTTGCTCTCGCTGTTTTCGGAAGACCGGTGCATCGACAGCCGCGAAATAGTGATGGCCGCCATATTAACCATCCGAGGGTTGATTATGTGGTTCCATGCAACGCTGCCGTGCTGGGCGAAGTTGTCGTGAATCGCCCCGAAGCCAGGCAGGTTCTGCGGCATGAAGCCGTTTTCGGAACTCAACGAATACCGGGCCGTTAAGCTGTCGCCTCGCGCAAGCATATGATCGATGCGGATGGTCGCTTGATCGTTGACGTGATGGCCGTTGCGCACGTCGAGAAAATTGTTGCAATCGACGCCCGCGCCAAAGACAGTAGGAGCCCCCATCATCGTCATTCCGCAGCCGTTCATTCCCATCTCCACGTTGGGACGGGCCGCGTACTTGCGAAGAAACAGCGCCGCCGCCGGGTTGATGAGGTTCGCGGGGATGACGTTGTTGGGGAAAGGATCGCGAATGATCTGCGAATTGGCCGGGCTGATGGGCTTTGCCGGATCGAAGTTGGGGTTCGCATGCGCGCTGAACGGGTTGTAGATCGTCGCGCCGCTCTTCCTGAAATCGCCCATCGTCTCCATCTCGGTGGGTACGGTTTCGACCATCGTCTCGGCCTTCGTCCGGCGCAAGCCTTCATAGTTGACGAAGAAGAAAGTTCGATTGTGGACGATGGGTCCGCCGAACGACCCGCCGAAGTTATTCTGGACCAGAAAGCTGGTTGAGCCGCCCACGTCCATCATATCCATTCCCATGCCGTTGAAGGGACGCGCGTCCAACGCGCCGTTTCGCATAAATTCATAAGCGGTTCCGTGGAATTGATTCGCGCCGCCCCGCGTCACGATGTTGATCTGGCCGCCCCCGGCGCCTCCCATCTCCGCGGAGTAACTTCCGGTCATCACTTTGAATTCCTGAACCGCGTCAGGCGAAGGACTAAAGTTCAAAGTATTGAACGTCGGATCGGTGTTGGTCGCGCCGTCGAGCAAAAAATAGTTCGCGTTCGGGCGATTTCCGCCGATGCTCACGGCCGAGCGCTGGCCTGGCCGCCAGTACAAAGGATTCATATCGCCGGCCTGCGCCCCGTGACTCATGTGCGCGCCGGGCACGGTCAGCACGAGGTCGATCAGCATTCGCCCATTGAGCGGGAGGTGGGCTATCGCGGCGGGCTCGATCACTTCTCCTACGCTTGCGTCGGATGTGCGCAGGACGTCCGCCGCGTGAGCTTGAACGTCCACGGTGGTTGCTACCGAACCGAGCTTGAGGCTTACATTAAGAGTCAATTGCTGGCCGACCTCGAGACGCAGGCGTTGGGTGAAAGGAGCAAATCCCGTGGCTTGAAGAGTCAGCTCATAGTCGCCCGGCGGCAGGCCGGGAATCTGAAAGAGGCCATCCTCGTTGGTGCTGACTTGCCGGACGGCTCGCGTGGCCAGCGATGTAAGCTGAGCGCTCGCCCCCGGCACCGCATGCTGTTGCGGATCGAGAACCGCGCCATTCAAGACCGCATAGTTACTCTGAGCGTACACGGGCATCGAAGCCATGATCAGTGAAATGACTATTAATATACGCAACGTCCCACCCTCCCTTCGAATTGACGCGGAAGTACTGAAGCATCGGTCTTGCTCGACTCTATTCGTCTGCTGAACATCCGTTCGCCACGGACGCCGATCATCTTTCGAGGGCGGGCTTGCTTTCCGCCCCAGGCGCGCGCCCGCCCTCCGTTGGTGGCGGAGCCAGCCGGCTTGGCGTGACGCCCTGCCGGCTGGCCCGCATAATGGTCTGCGTGAAAAAGCCTGTGACTCTGTCTTGCTCTACGAACTACAATCTGCGCGAATAGCCGAATATGAGCACATAGTCGGCGAACGCGGCGTCTCCGTGTCTGTTGTCCAATATGTCAGGCACGCTTCTAATCCGGTTGCGGCGAACGGCCACGGGCAGCGAGAACGACCACACGTCTTTCCCCCTCGAGAAGATGAATCCGGGATCCACGGCTATTGAATAACCCGGTCTTCTAAACCCGCCGCTCTTGCCGAACACGTCTCTCGCCGGCACTCCTTCTCCTCTGGCTCCAATACTGAAAGCGAGGCCGCGAATCTTTGGAAAAGGAAGCACCGCTCCGGCGCGAAGCAGGTACTGATCCGACACCGACATGACTGCCTCCGAGGGCCGGCTCCGTCCCGTCAGCACGCCGTTCGTGTTTCTAGGATTGAAAAGGTACACGCCTGTTGTAAAAAGAGTGGCCTTCCCCACTACCTTGAACGCCTGGACGTCGGCTATCAGACCCACCCCTCCATCGCCGGGTTGAATTGACTGATCGACGACTCGAGTAACGGGACCGGTCGGCGTATTGACGGTAGACTTGGCGCCCGCAGCGGCTGTCGGGAGCTTTATGCCGAGCCCGATCGAGACATTCTGCCTGTTCTCGGCCGGCGGCTTGGCCAGCCACATCCGGCCTACGAAGCTCATGTCGCCAATCCCACTGGCATGCGAAACCTGATCCGGAGTGCGTTGAGTGTACCTCGATGCAAAGAACAACGGCACACTGAACGTGAGGTTGTATCTCTGGTTGATCGCATAGGTTGCCGCGAAATCGAACAGGTTGATGTTGTTGACGACCTCGGAGTTCTCAGCGTCTCGTTGCTTCTGCTCAACCGTGCCGACGAAATGCCGATGGGACAATTGATGACGATAGCCGGCCGAGATTTGCCAAGATCCTCGGCCGAGGTAAGAGTCGCTGGGCGACCCTTCTCCGCCCCCTTTGGAATATTGCGAGCCAATCACGGGCACGCTGCTTCTCGCGAGAATTCACCCCTGCGCCCATGCATTCTGAGCCGGCAGGAATACGCCGGCCAGGAACCCCAAGCTTATTAGCAGCACGCGAGTACTCTTTGAACGCGACACTGTTATTAAATTCATCTCCCCTCCCTTTCTTGCGCCGGTTAATGCCGGCGGGACATTACAATTAAGCGTGTCTCCTCAACCCAGAAAGGAAACCTCGCCAGGTGTGCGAGCGCCCAGTACGCTCCATTGGGCTCTTGTTCACAGCGTTCGCAGAAACGCCACAAGATCTTTTTTCTCTTCCCGAGCCAGCTTCAACTGCAGGATCAAGTTGAAGAACTCAACCGAATCTTCAAGGGTCGGGAGCCGGCCGTCATGAAAATAAGGAGGCGAGTCCTTGATTCCGCGGAGAGAAAACGTCTTCGCCCATCCCTCGGCCCGTCCGTGATAAAACTCTTCCACTCTCAAGTCGTGCATGCGGTCATCCAGGTAATAAGGACCGGTATGGCATTCGTTGCACTTGGCCCTTCCAAAGAACAGTCTCTCTCCGCGCAGCTCCGATTCAGTGGCTTTGCCTGGGATCAGATGACCGAAGCGGTCCAGCTTGGGCGCTGGCGGAAACCCGATGATCGAGTTGAAATCACCCATCACATTGGTAGTGCCTCTGTTGAACTCGCGGCCGCCGATCTGCTGGGCCAAACCGATGTCGCCGTCAAAGTATTCCTCGACTTCGGCGAAATGATCCAGAGAGCGGATCGAACGCTTCAGGCTGAACAACTGCATGACGTTGTTGCCGCGAAGACTCGGCGTATCCAGCCGGGGCCGGGCCAATGTAGGCCGTACGCTTGGGTCCATTTCTATAGCCGCGTTGGTATGGCCGTTGACGTGACAATCGAAACAGGCGATGCCCTGTGACGGGAGTCTCGTAAGGCGGTGCTGCGTTTGATTGAACCAACTGGTGTTTGATTTTATTACGAGCTTTTCAAGGCCCTTCATCTGCTCGGGAGTAAGAATGCCGTCGAAAAGGCGATGGAAGTTCGCTTCGGTAATCTCGCAGCCCCGCGATGCGTCTCCCAGATCAGGCCGAGTCGTCAGGAATAACGGCGGCGGAAACTCGGGAAGATATGCGTCGGGAATGTCGAAATCGACGTCGAAGCGCTCGTCTTCCGGATGAAACTTGAGCCATACCTGCGGAAACAGCATGTGCCCGGTCGACTGCAACGGATGCGAAAGTGGACGAAGACCCTCGGGGAAGAGATCCTTCTCATAGATATCCTGGGCTGTAAGCTTATCGTAGTCCTCCCAGTTGTTGATCCCTTTTGGCAGACGAACCACCGGTCCAACGGGAAGTGGCTTCGCCCGCGACATCGTTGCGTCGGCATCGACCTTGCCCGTAAAGTCGTAGCGCATCTCCAGGTATTCCTTCCATCGAGCAATGACCCTTGGCTTTTGTTCGCTCAGTCTCCTGTAGAACTCATCGAAGTCGGGCACGTCGGCCACGGAGGCGTACGAGCTAACGCCGGCTCCGCCGTAGCGGTACAAGTCCACCGGCGGTATGTCGCCCGGGCGAAGGACTGGAAACGGCGTCAGATCTCTTCCAACAGGCTGATATTGTGGATATCCTCGCTTCCAATCCGGATCATAGGCCGCGGGGCTTTTCGGCGTCAGTTGATCCCTGCCCATTACGTGTTCTTGTTTCTTGTCATCCTTGGCGGAGTTCATCGCGTCCTTCCCACCGCCCTTTTGAGCAACGCTCACTCCCCCCGCCGTTGGCGATTGCTTTGAATCCTGCGCCGAGGCGTCTCTTAACAGCCAGCCGCCCGTTCCAAAGCACGCCGATGCAATGCCTACAGAAACCAGGACTACGACCGCGCCCAGCTTAATGCTCCTTGTACTGATGCTCTTATTTATTGCTTTCATGCGTTACCCCTTTCCAGCCTCTCGCTTGATAAACCGGCCTTCAGTGATCGCCTAAGATAGCCGTAGGCCAGGGAACCCGATGTTTCACCGGGAACCTCGCCGGAAGATTCAAAAAGCCCGCCCTAATGATGACGCTGTGCGAACTTGGCGGAACACCCACTGATGCGTGGCAAAGATGACCCTTCTGCCAACGAAAAAGGCCGATGACAGATGTGACCCTGATAACTACCAGTCCCAACTTTATAGACAAACGCGTCCTGGAATTTTGCGCGCCGCGCGGAACTTTTTTTGCGGAGTCCTGAAAGAAACGGAACCACGAAGTTCACGAAGACCACGAAGACCACGAAGCAAATGAGCATAAGTTTCCCATTGATCGCGGAGTGTGAACGCAGGCGGGAGGTATCCCCGAGATGGAAAGATAACGCCAACGGTTGTGCAGAACATCTGAATCCCCCAAACACGCGAGTGTGAGGATTGTTCACGCTCAGCCTACGCAAGCACGGCGTCCTTCCCTAATCCCACCCATGGCGGTAGAAAAAGCGAGGAAGAAGTCACAGCCGCTGAAACGGTGAATGAAGAGGTGGATGGCCAACGATGAACTTCGAAAAAGTGTTGATCTTATTGGGGCGAGCAACGGGGCTTGAACCCGTGACCTCCTGATCCACAGTTTCAAGAAGACCGTCTGCCGCGTCTGATCACGTGCTACCGCGTTGAAAGAAGCCAAGTCATCATTCCGCGGCGTCCGCAGAATTTCTATCTCTCCGTCGATTCGATATGACCTCGTCGAGATTACCTAACCGGCCAAGGCTCGCGACATATCCTTCGTGGACTAAGCCATTTCGGAATCGTTCGTCGAACCATTCGGCAGCACTCTTTTCTCCGGGCCGTCTGGCGGAACTGTGGGATATTCCAGTGAAGCCAACCGGCTATTGGCTGATTGCTCTTGCGAGGCATTGGATCGAAGCGGGCGAGTCAATCGTTGCGGCGCAGAGCAGAGCGCACGCAAAGAGCGAGGCTTCCTCCGGCTTCATCGTACTTAGGAGACGAAAAAAATAACTTCCCGTTTTGAGTTATGCGGCAGCACGAGATGAGGACCGCAGGTGAAGTGAGAACTTCACCGCAGAGTCGCGGAGATCGCTGAGAGAGCCGCAGAGAGCAAGCCCCCTCTGCATCCCTCTCTGCGGCCTCTGCGACTCTGCGGTGAACCTCCTCGAAAAAGGGAACTCATTTTTTTTACGCCCCCTTAGATGGCGGGCGAGTTCAAGGAAAAACCCCTCAATTCGTTCGCCGAAACAATCCTATCAATGCCGCCGAATCCTTGAGGTCAATAGCCGCCATCGGGCGCCTGGGAGCGAACCAGAGTGCGCCTCGTGCAATAGCCATGAGTCTGCCTACAGAGTCGGTCGGTTAGTCGCTCCGATTCGAACGGCACAGCTCGACCGCCACTGCTGTCAGTAAGCCCACTCCTCGTGCCTCACCGGTAATCGATTCAACTCAGCGCGGCAATATCGCCATCTCGGCATGAACTGATCCATCAAGGTCATGAAGCATTGGTTGTGAATAGGCTCCAGCAAGTGGACCATCTCATGCACAACGATGTACTCGAGACAAAGCGGAGGCTTCTTAGCCAAATCAGTGTTGAGCCGAATACTCGCGGAGGTGGGGTTGCAGCTTCCCCACTTCGTTTTCATCTTTTGCACAAAGAACCGCTCCACCTTCACACCCATTTGCGGCTCCCACTTGGCGATCAATGTTGGAACGGCTTGCTTGAGTTGTGCGCGATACCATTCTTCGACGATGGCCCGCTTTTTTCCGTCGCTCGCGCCTGGTCGTACCCGCAGGTGCATCTGTCTGTGCTTGAGTTCCACCGCGGGCGTTTGGCCGCTTTCGATCACCTTCAGCAGGTAGCGTTTCCCCCAAACGTAATGGCTTTCCCGGTCGAGATACTCGCGGGGTGTCTCGCGTTCCTGCTCCTGAAGCTTCTGCTGTTGTTGCTTAATCCAAGCTAGTTTTGAGATCGCGAAGACGCGGATTGTGTCGAGGCTCATGCGAGCTGGCGCGGAAATGGTCACTCGGCCGGTCGGGGGATGCACGCTGAGGTGGACGTTCTTGATATCCTTCAGGACCACGTCCACGGCGATGTCACCCAATTTGACCTGCGTTGGCATCAGTATTCCCTCTGCGCGGTGAGGATGAGGAAAACTCGTTCCACCTCCGATTCGTCGTTGCCTAGCAGCGGGAGGAGAGCGGCTTTGATGACGTTCTCGCGGGCCTTATTACCGCGCCAGCCGGCGTGGCGAACGCTCTTGACCTTCTCGTCAATCTTCAGGGCTAACTCTAAGATTGGGTCTTGCCCGGCGCTATAGGGTACCGGCGTTTCGAAAGCAGTGTGCGGCGCCGGCGCGGCAGGCGGTGGCCGCAGATTGTTGTAGAGTGCACGCTTGCCCGGCGTGTCCAGTTGTCTCGGCGTGTCGTCCGACCTGCCCGCCTGCACTTGTTTGGCGACTGCGGCGATACGTTTCAGGAACTCCTTGTAGTCTATCCGTTTTGCTCGCAGGTCATCTATGATTTCTTGTAGCACCGCAGACATCTTGTCATAGAAGACTGGGTCGTTGAGATGCTCCTTGATGATTTTGCTCCGGACATTGTTGGCGATCGTTTCCGCCACCGCTTCCTTACTGCTTCTGATTCCGTCCGGGAGACTGTTGATCGCTTCTGCCATGCCGCTCTTCACTAGCACCTCGAGCAGACCCATGTCACCGAAGTCTGAAATCGGCCTCGGTTTCTTGGCTTCAATATAGGTGTCGATGAGATGCCGCATGTCGGCCTCGTAAGCCTTGAGGTCTATAGTCTCGCCGCTGGCCTTGCGGATGATCTCCCTCAATTTGACATAGCGGTCGAGGTCCTGCTTGATCTGTGAGATTTTGCCAGCGGTGTAACCGGCATTCGGCAAATCGTCGGCGATGTTCGCGAATGCCCGCACCAGGATGGCGGCGGACTTGTAGAGGGCAACGCGTTGGATCTCGTGCGCCTTGAGATCGTCGGGAATCTCCGTGTTGCCGCAGAAGTAATGGATGTGTTCCAGCTCGCCCTTCGGTGGCTGCACCGGCTCGCAGAGCAGTGCGATGGCCTCCAATGCATGATCCAACCGCTCCCTGCCTTTCTTCAGGCGGTCTTGCATCAGCACATCCGGCGACGCTCCACCCGTACTATGATCCAGTTCGGAGGTGTAAACCTGGAGCGCGCCGGTGCCTTTTTCGTTCACGAGCTTCTTGAACAAGTCTTTGTAGTCCACTATGTAACCGAAATCTTTGTCCTCGCCGTCGAGGCGGTTCGTGCGGCAGATAGCTTGAAACAGGCCATGGTCCTGCATGGACTTGTCGATGTAGAGATAGGTGCACGCTGGCGCGTCGAAGCCGGTGAGCAGCTTGTCCACCACGACCAGCAACCGCATGTTCGCCGGCTGCGTCTTGAACAACTCCTTCACCTCGTCTTCGTAAACCTCGGTCTTGGTCTTGTTGGGCTTGGTAGCGATATCCTTCAGCAGTGCGGTGTAGGTGTTGAAGAGGAATTGTTTCTCGGTCTCCGTATTCGCGCCGGTTTCTTCGAGCGAGATGTCTTTAGCCTGCGGATTGTAGGACGTGACAACCGCGCACTTGCCTTTGAATAAGGTCTTTTGGAAAAGCTCAAAGTACTTGGTCGCTTCGTAGATGCTCGATGCCACGAGCATCGCGTTTCCACGCTGCCTGCTGAGGCGCGGCTTGACCCCAAAATCGAACACTATGTCCTCTACCACGCGCTCCATGCGCGAGCGCGAACTGAGAACCTTCTGCATCGTCCCCCATTGCTCTCGCAAAGCGGCCTTCCGCCAGTCGTTCAGGCCCTTGGTTTTGGCGCAAAACCACGCGTCAATCTTGTCAGAGGAGCCGAGCTGCTGTTCAATATCGCGCGCCTCATAAACCAGGTCGAGCACCACCTTGTCATCGACCCCCTCGCTGAATTTGTAGGTATGGATGTAGTCGCCGAAGACTTCCAGACTGGTCTGCTTGTCCTGCTTCAGCAATGGCGTGCCGGTAAAGCCGATGAAAACCGCACTTGGTAGCAGCGCCTTCATCGTCCTGTGCAGCTTGCCGCTTTGGCTGCGGTGGCACTCATCCACGAAGATGAACAACTCGCCGGCCGCCGGGCTGGGCTGCTCGCGCAACTCCTTGATGAAGGCGTCGAAGTCGTTCACGCCCTTCCTGCCAAACTTGTGGATCAGCGAGCAGAGGAGACGCGGCGCGGTTTGTCCGAGCTGCGCCATCAGGTCGTGCCCACTGCTGGTGCGGTAAATGGATTCGCCCGCATCGCTAAAGACCCGCTCGATCTGTTTGTCGAGTTCGTCGCGGTCGGTGAGGATCAGCACGCGCGCGTTCGGCTTGTTCTCCAGAATCCACTTGGCGAGCAGGACCATCACTATGCTCTTGCCGCTCCCCTGCGTGTGCCAGATGATGCCGCCCTTGTATGCGTTGACGTGTTTCTGGGCGGCCTTGATGCCGAAATACTGATGCACTCGCGGCAGCTTCTTCTCTCCGCCGTCGAAGAGCACAAAGTCGTGCATCAACTCGATAAGCCGGTCCTTGCGGCACATCTTGAGCAGATACTTGTCGAGCTTGAACCGCGAGTCGTCGGCCTCGTCCTCTTTCCATTTGAGAAAATACTTTTCCTCCGTCTTGATGCTGCCGTAGCGCAGCCCTTCGGAGTCATTCCCCGCGATGACAATCTGCACGGTGGTGAAGAACCACTCGTTGAACTCCCTTTGCTGGTTGGAGAGCAACTGCCGAATCCCGTCAGCGATGGAGACGTAACTATTCTTCAGTTCGATGACTCCGAGGGCGATGCCGTTAACGTAGAGCACAAGGTCTGGCCGCCGCTCCAGGTTGCCGCGCAGCGTGACCTCTTCCGCTATGGCGAAGTCGTTCTCTTCCGGATGCTCCCAGTTGATGAGCTTGACCGTCTCGGTAACCTTGCCGGCTTCGATCTTCACCGGTGCGCCGTAGCGCAGCATGCTGTAAACCGCATTGTTGTTATCGTAGAGGCTGCGGTTCGGGTTGTCGGCTTCGGTCTTAAGCAGATAGATGGCGCGGCCGATTTGCTCTGGCGAATAGCCGGCACGGGTCAGGTAGTTACCGAGAAGTCCGTCCTCAATGTTGCTGTTGTCAGGGCGGTCGGACCAATCGCCGAGGTAACGATAATGGAGTTCATCGCGGAACAGGGCGATCACCGGGTTCTGCGTTTCGCGTTCAGGTTTGCCGATGGTGTTCATGGCAGATTCAATTCGTGCTGAAGGCGCGCCAAGATGGCTGCGCCCTTGATCGTGAGGCGATACCGCTGCAGGCGGCTGTTGGGCTTGTTGGGGATGGTCATCTCGATCAAACCTGCCTCAAGGGCCGGCACAAGATACAAGCGCCTGAAATTGTCGTCTCCCTTTAACTGCAAAGTCTCCCGCAATGCCTTGCGAGACATTGCTCCTTGGCAGACTAACAGCAGCTTACCGACTTCACCTGTGACTTCACCTGCGACTTCACCTGTGACTTCACCTGTGACTTCACCTGCGACTGGTGGGGTGACTGGCAAGTCGACTTGTGTGGTCACTCGCCCAGCCGCCCGGCGAATCGTCGTCACAAATCCGTCCTGGACAAAAAACTCCGGCTCGGCCAACCCTGCCTCCCGGCAACGCCGGATCATGTCCCGCGTGCCCGTGCCCATCCGTTCGATGTACTTGGTCAGGTAAAGCGGCTCGGCCAACAGCGGGTTTCCCGGCACCGACCCGTGCGGCTCGTGCAGCATCGCCAGCGTCAGGGACGCAGGCAACGCGCCGGGATTCCAGACTTCCAACCGATCCTCAAACAGCATCACTTGCACGCTGCCTTTGCTCGTGTAGTCGCGATGCGCCACCGCGTTGACGATGGCCTCGGTCACCACCTCACGAGGGATCTCATAGGCCACCGGCGCTTGCGGACCGGCCGCCCGCGTGCCTACGCGAAGATTGATTTTCGACATCACGAAATCCACCGCCTGATCCACCAGCGCGAACACCGTGCCTTTGTAAACCTGATACGACGGAATGGGCTTGGCCACCTCCGTGCCGTGGAAGTGAGCGCACTTGACCTCCGATGAAATCAAAAATCGCTGCGGCTGTTTGCCGAACAGCAACACCGCCGCGTGACTCGGCCGCCCGTCGTTCAGCAGATTGAGATGCGTCAACATCTCCCGCGGCGTGGTCCCTTCCGACAACGGAAAACCTCGCGCCCGCCGCGCCTCGCGCAGAAACCACTCGATCCGCTCCAGGTCGAGGTCGTCGTCGGTCGCCTTGGGGCAGGGCGCCGCGTCGAACGGTCCGGTGCGGATCAACTCCCGCTCTTCCAGGTATTGCACCAGCGCCGCGTAGATCGCCCCGATTAATTCCGCCGCAGCCACGAACCGGCGGCGGATGAGTTCGCTGCCTGCCTGCCGGATCAGCGCCTGCATCTTCGGATGTTTCTCGCGGTCATCCGCGCCCTTTACAAATATCAGGCGATACTTGTTCCGCCGCGTGGCCAGTTCAAATTCCCGCTGCGTCGGAGAAATCCCCTGTGCGTCCTCGAAACCGTATTCGCTTCCGAACAGGCCCACATAGACATCGCAGTGTTCGACCTCATCCAGGTAAAGCTCGTCCGCCCGGAGGTCAGCGGCAGGGACTTCCTCGAACAGGAACGCCTCGAAAAACCGGCGCAGCAA
>JAHFUG010000619.1:0-2014 GCA_023265195.1 Blastocatellia bacterium
GGCCAGCGCAAATCAGCGGTTCATCCCGTATGACAACTTGCAGCCAAGCACCACTGGAAAGTTGCGCCACAGCCCGAATGAGGGAAGAAACCCAAAAACACGACAAGACCTGCTTAACACGCTAGCCCGGCTGCCGATCACTGCTTCGGCGGAGCACTGAACGCGGAATCCTCGAGCGCAACATTGTTCTTCATCTCCGTGATCTTGCGAGTAGAACTGAAGGAAAGATCCAGATAAGACACTTTGATCGTGTGCGCAATTTTTACTCCGTCGACGTCGCGGTAATCCTCGAAATCGATTTGCTCGGGATCTACGCCTATCGGTGTTTCGGTGGAAAGGACTCTCCGCACCAACAACCCGGTCTCCTTATCGAAGTAGAGAACAGCCCGCTTTTTGTCCGGCGTGTTCATTCGCAGCCTTACTACCTCGCGATCGCCGATCTTCTCGGAGCCGGCGAAAAGCATTCGAGGATATGGCGCTTTTAGCGGAAGCGGATTCAGCGCCCAAATCAGGCTTCTGGCGCGAGCCAACTCCGAATCGTTCATTGCGCGTTGCTCGCGGCTGTTCTTTATCCAACCTGAATCGCTGGCCATTGCCTGGGAGAATGTACCCTGAGGCGTGGTCACGACCGTGGCGATTTTATCAGGCAGCGAGACGTTGATCGCGAATTGCAGGCTCATTCCGTTCGGCGCGACGTGTGTTCCCTTCAGCACGCGGGTCTTGATCTTCTCGACCGCCTCCTTTGAGCCAACGGCCTGCTCGTATTTAGCGAGCACATCCTGGGGATTGACCATAGCCGCCGGCGGCCTGGGACCGGCGTTAGCGGGCGGCGGCAACTCGCGCGGCAGCGGCGCCACCGCGACCGGACGCTCGTGACCTCGATGACAGGTAAAGCACGAAACGTCGGGGTGGCCTTCGAAGCTCGCCTTGTTGACGTTAATGGTCATCTCGATCATCTTTCGAGCAGTCTGTTTCGCCTTCTTGTCGTCCTTGTCCATTTCCCACACGTCGCCGTTTTTGACATGACATTGAATACACTGAACACCCAGAGCCGAACTCATCATATTCATCACGGGAATCAACTGGGACTCGGGCAGACCTTTCAGGGCCTTAATGTTCTTGAAGACCTGCTCGGCGGGCTTGTCTCCGGTTGCCGGGGCGGAGGCGGGCTGTTGACCTTGCCCCAGAGTCCGCGCGCCAGCCGATGTGGTTAGAAGATTCAAAGCCAGCGCAAAGGCGCCCATCGCAAGGGTCGAGGCCATCACACAACGCTTGAGGGTCGATCGTGTCATCGTCGGTCTCCTTTTAAACTGCTTTATTTTATTAGGCTGCTGAAATGGTGGCGATACCTCTCCCCCTAACGCCAGCCTGTTGGATTGACATTGAAACAGACAGAGAGGTTACACATTTATTACGGCAAACTCAATCAGCGGCGAGCCATGAGGACAACGAGCGCCATGATCGGCGTCTCGCCAATGCGCTGTGTAGAGCTTCGCCAACCGGCCTTGGGTTGCCCCGCCTCGTGCTTGTCCTTGAGGCCATAATCACCGGCTGACGCCGGTCTCGCATTGTGTGTCGATAGCAATTCTCGGGTGGGTCCGCGCTACCAGTTTTCCTGAATAGCCGCGGATCGACGCTGCCTTCGGTTCGCGGATCTGCGCAGATCAGCGTTACAACGTAAGCGAAAATCAGCGGCTTCTTCCAGGGTGATTTGGCTAGGCTCAAACTGAACCATTACCGGCGCTGGACACCACTGAAAATTCTGGCGCCGGCGAGCAGCACCAATACCAGAGCGATCTGAACGGCCCCCATAACGTTGCGCCCCTGCCTCCTGCGCTAAGACTGGAACGAACGCCGCTTTGTTCCAAAGCTTCGTTCAAATCGATCGTAGAGATACTGCGCCACCGGCGCCAGTCTGGAGATCAAAGCACCGCCGCGCCGCAAGGACGCAACAGCGCGCAAAAATCTCCCCGACCCAAGAAAGCGCATCGAATTTGTCATTTGTCATTTGTCA
>JAHFUG010000619.1:2114-3466 GCA_023265195.1 Blastocatellia bacterium
AGGGTGACATCGTCATCAAAGTCGTCCGCGGTGAACCTGGCTACAGCCGAAATGATGGCGTCTCGCAATCGCGAGACGTTCTGGCCGCGATGCTCCCTGGCAATATTCATCAGACGTTCTTCACCGAACTCCTCCCCAAGGGAATTTCTGGCTTCGGTTACTCCGTCCGTGAATAGAATCAGACAGTCATCCTTGCCGATCTCTACCTCACCCTGTCCATAGCTCCAGCCGGGAAACACACCGAACACCGCTCCGCCTTCCTTCAATGGCACGCAGTGTCCGTTTTGCCTCACCAAGATCGGAGCACAGTGGCCGGCGTTGCAGTAAGCGAACCGCCGTTTGGCGGCGTCGAGCAATCCATAGAAAAAGGTGATGAACTTATGTCCCGCCGTGTTCTCACACACCAGACGATTAACCCTGCCGCAGAGCACGCTCGGCAACGCCGACTCGGAGACGCACGCCTTCACGGCTGCTTGCAGGTTGGACATTAAGAGGGCCGCGGGCATTCCCTTCCCTTCTACGTCCGCTATGCAAAACGCCGCGGAGCCGCCGCCAAGCTTCATTACGTCGAAGTAATCCCCACCGACCGCTCGCGCCGGCCGCCAAGCGTGAGCAATTTCAAAACCAGGCAGGCCAGGCAGGCGCTTCGGCAATAGTCTTTGCTGAATCCGGCGCGATTCTTCAAGCTCCTGCGCGTATCCGTGGGTTATTCGCTCTTCCGCGTCGTGGAGTCGCCGTTGCTCGCGTTCGCGCCGCCCGGATTCAATCTGGTCTCGAAGGATCTTCAAGAGATGCGAGTTGTCCCACGGCTTCAAAACGAAGTCACGCACGCCGAGATGCATAGCCTCCACCACGAGGTCAATTGTGCCCCAGGCGGTCATCGCGATGACCGGTAAGGTGTCGTCAACAGATTTAATACGCGAAATCAGATCCAGTCCCTCACGGCCCGAGGTAGTGTCTCGCGCATAGTTCAAATCCATCAGAACTATGTCGTACCTGTCTTTTTGAATTGCTTCCAGCGCCGCATTCGCGGACGCTACGGCGTGGGTTTGAAAACCTTCGCCTTTCAGCAGAAGTCTCAGGGCGGCCAGCACGTCAGGTTGGTCGTCGGCAATGAGAGTTCGTGGAACACGAGAGGCTTGATTATCGACGGCTAACATTCTCCCAACCCCCAGGGCGCTGTCCTGCGCGCGACAGTTGACCGTTGAAGCGACAGATAGCCAAGCCGCGTGCCAAACTAAATCGTGTGGCTAATTACTAAAATGACGAGGCTTCAAAGCTAGACTCTATATTGCAAGAGGCCGAACTGTGTCCGCTTATGGGATTCAGCATTCCCAGAATCAGAACTCGAC
>JAHFUG010000251.1 GCA_023265195.1 Blastocatellia bacterium
AATCGTCACTCCTGAAACTCAACTGGAAAGAGTCTGCTCAAGAGTTTTGTCCAACTCGTTTGAAAAGCCATGATCTGAAAGTTCATTAGATTGTATGTGGACAGCCGTATCTGTGGTTCCTAGCTTCTCACTTGTAAGTTTCAGTGAATCGTAAGCGGAGGAGCGGGGATAAATCCCTCTTCCCGACCCGTGATTTTTTTACGTTGGTCGAACTAACCAATTCCTTTCCGCCAAAATCGCAACCCGAAATCGCGGGACTCCACGTTCCGCCTTCAGGCGGCATCCGGTATCTGACGTAGCCGAAGACCCGCCTGAGGGTGGAACTACGAACCGTGGTAGGTTAACTCTTTGGCGCGGGCTTGTCCTGTTTGTGTTTCTCGATGTACGAGCGGGCGAATTCGACAAGGTGCGGCGCATCGTGAAGTCCAACTTTCTTCGCCTCCTCTTCGGCGGCCTCAACGGTAAAACCATCTCTGAGAACCCGCCGGATCATCCAGAAGGATCCGACGCGAACCGCGGCGGTACAATGAATGAACACCGGCCGATTGGCTGGATCATCGGTGAGACGTAGAAACTCGGTGGCCTGTTCGTCTTTAGGGCTTCCGAATACAAAAGGAATATTGTAGTAGCGCAAGCCGAGTTCCTTGGCTTTCGCTTCTTCCTCGTCGGCGCGATGTTCGCTCGGTTGGCGAAGGTTGATGATAGCCTTGACGCCTTCCTCTTTGAGCTTCGCCAGGTGTTCC
Source organism: Blastocatellia bacterium (assembly GCA_023265195.1). Taxonomy (GTDB): domain Bacteria; phylum Acidobacteriota; class Blastocatellia; order UBA7656; family UBA7656; genus QHVH01. The sequence goes on from JAHFUG010000251.1 coordinate 744, forward strand.
AGCTTAGGCTGGCCGCCCGTGCAAAACTGCTCGTTGACCCGCAAGAAGTTGCGAATCGGCCCCGGGTCTTGTTGAGCCAGGACCGGGACGCCTATGCACAATGCAATCAAAGCTAACCAATAGTGTCTTTTCATGGTACTGAGCTTATACCACCCGGCTCATCTGTGTTCAATGCCAGCCTGAGTGCGGAGTTCGGAGTTCGGAGTTCGGAGTGCCGGATCACGCGGTGGTCCTCGGGGGGAACGCGAACAGAATTCTCGTAACGATCGGCATAAACGACTATGTGTAATATGTAAGGGACAAGAGGTGTTTTAGTCTCGTAGAGATGACCTATCTGTAGCGCGAGGCCGGTATGAATCTCTCTTAGCTCCGTTAGGAGCGGCCATTGTTGCGGAGATTGAGGTCGCTCCTAATGGAGATGGCAGCGGTGGATGTATTCGCTCATATCTATAGACAGGTGTCTCCTGCGGAGACAGCCCACAAGCGAAACCAAGCTGATCCCCGATCCACTTGGACGTAGCAATACAGATTAGGACGCTAGCTGCCAGGAAGGCGTGAGGTGGAATCGCGAAAGCAAGGGGCAGGGGTTGAAGTTGCCGGGTACAGCTAAGGTTTCACTGGAGACCGACTCCGGTTGAAACTTCGAACCAGAATTAATCACCTCGGATGAGCGGTCCTTGAAGAAACAGGGAGAGCGTTCGGTGAGAGACAGACAGGGCGAGAACGTGCGAATGCCTTGGGCATTGAGATTCTTTGCGAAGGACGCGCCAAACATCCGGCAAGATCTCAAGGGACTTCAGGACCCCGTGTTCGGCGCGCCTCGCAAGGAAATCTGTTTACCTTTTGCTGGACGATCGAGCAGAATCGTTCGTCCGGTTTCGGTCACTTCGGTTGACAGTCATTTGACCAATCGGCGCCTGTGGAGTCCCCGCGGCCGCGAGGTTGAAAGGGCAACCATAAGGAACGAACGGATAATAGAAATCGCAGCAGTCCTGGTTGGTGCATTCGCAACGGCAAGTGGCAGGGTTCCACTCGGTGTACTCGATGCATCCAACCGGATCGCAGTACGATTTCGCTTGAGTTCGGCTTATGGGCGCTACCGATATTAGATAGACAATCACTATCAGCGCAGGCAACAACCCAAACCGCCTTCGATTCCGTCTTGTAGACATAGTCTCCTCCCGTCATGTTACAAAATTCGCCTGTGACGTTCCCGCAACTATGAGCGCTGGCTGCAGGCTCAGAGTATTGCGAAGCTTGGTTCTAGATGCCGGTAACTTAGCTGCGTCAAGGTAACCTGTCAAGCACAGAAAGGGCTGGCTATCGGAAGTCCGTGGTGTCCGCTATACCAGGCTGTAGTTCTGTTCTACGGGAGTCATGTCCCATTAGCCCTGCTCGAAGAGCGAGACTGTAAGCGCGGGCACGCAACGGCGCGGGCCAACCGTTCCGGCTTTGACACGATGTTGGAATTCCGAACTCCGACGGAATGACTGAGGCTGCGGCTGTCACAATGTGATCGGGCATTCGCACTAGCGCTTCTCCGGTAGGCGCATATCCCTCTTGCGCGTGTTCGTCATGAAGCCGCGCATCGGCGGCGAGAGCGCTCGCCGCCGATGCTCTTGGCGCGCACGTCGATTTCATTCAGCGCGGCGCTCCACTCTTCCACCGAGATGTTTGCCGAGAAACGACTCCATCGCGCGGTAGAAATCGAACCGGTTCTCTTCGTTGTGGAATCCGTGGCCTTCGTTCTCTTTCACCATGTAAGGAACCTCGATCCCTCTCGACTTCAAAGCGGCCACCATTTGATCCGATTCGTTCTTGTTGACGCGTGGATCGTTCTGTCCTTGCGCCACCAGCAGCGGAGCTTTGATCTTGTCCACGTGAAAGACCGGCGAACCCGCGCGCAACAGAGCCTCGTCCTTCTCCGGGTTGCCAACCATTTCGTACAACATATCCAGGAACGGCTTCCAGTATGGCGGAATAGATTTCATGAACGTGAAGAGATTGGCTACGCCGACATAGTCGACGCCACACGCATAGAGTTCAGGCGTGAACGTAAGTCCGGCGAGCGTCGCGTAGCCTCCGTAGCTGCCGCCATAGATGCCGATACGCTTCGGGTCCGCAACGCCTTGCTTGATCAGCCACTGCACGCCGTCGCTCACGTCGTTTTGCATGGTTTTGCCCCACTGCTTGAAGCTCGACTCCCAGAACTTTCGCCCGTAGCCGGTCGAGCCGCGGAAATTCAGTTGCAATACGGCGTAGCCTCGGTTCGCCAGGAATTGCACCTCCGGGTTGTAACCCCACGAATCGCGATACCAGGGGCCGCCGTGAGGATTGACGACCACCGGCAATCCCTTGGGAGTTTCGCCCTTGGGCAACGTGAGGTAGCCGTGTATCGTCAGCCCGTCGCGGCTCTGAAACGTAATCGGTTTCATCTCCGCCATGTCGGCCTCTTTGATCCAGGAACTGACCTCCGCGAGTTTCTTGAAGTCGCGGGTCTTCAGGTCATAGAAATAGTACTCACCCAACGAGCGGTCGCTGAATGTCCGGACCAGACATTTGTCTTCCGCCTTATTGAAACCGGCGACGCGCACTTCATAGCCCGGCAGCCGCTTCTCCAGGCCGCCTTGCAGGGCTTCGCGCTCCTTGTCGAAGAATTTATAGTGAGACTTCTCGGTGTTGAAGGACACCCCGGTGATGACCTTGCGCTTCCTCGATGAGAGAAGGTCGGTCACGTCCACCTCCGGGTGCTCGAAGATAACCTCGAGCTCCTTCTTATTCTCGATATCGTATTTGACGATGGCCGCTTTATCGCGGCCGATGTTGCTCGACATGTAGACGTTCTTATTGTCGAAGGTGAAAAAGAGCGGCGCGGCGCTTTCCTTAAAGGTCGTGGTGATGACCGGGCTGAACTTCTCCGCTTCGGTTTTGCGGTAGAGGAGAGTGTTGTTAACGCCGTCGGTGGTCGTCGCGATTCGGAGCTTGCCGTCCCAATCGGTTTGCCAGCCGGTTATGTTGCCGGGATTCTCCGCTATCAATTGCATGTCCCCGGTGTTGACGTTGATGCGATAGACGTCGAAGATCTGCGGATTGCGTTTGTTGAGGCCGACGATCATCTCATTATCGTTATCCTCGAGGCTGTCGATGATTTGCGTCTGAACCTTCTCGAACGGCGTAAGGTCTTTCTGATTTGACCCGTCAGCGCCGACCGCATAGAGATGAAAGTTCTCGTCGCCGCCCGTGTCTTGAACGAAGACAAGCCGGTTGTTGCTCTTCCACCCGTAACCGGCGATGTCGCGCTCTTTCGCGCTTGTAACACGCACGGTTGTATCCGAACCGATCTTTTGCACGAACACATTCAGCCGTTTTTCCCACGGCTGCATGAACGCGATGTATTCTCCGTTGGGTGAAATCTCAAAACTGGTTTTTTCGGGATTGCGGAAGAAATCCTTCATCGGGATCAGCGGCGCGAGGGCGGCTGCTGCTTTCCGTGACGTGGCGCCCGGAACGAATACCGCGCTCGAGCCAAGCAAAAGCGCGGCGGCTATCAGACTTGCTCTCATCAGGTGTGTCCTCCTCGGTAAAGTTCGGTGTTTAGTCAGGATGTTCCAACGTTGTCGGGATGTCCGCCGGATGCCGACATTGCGTTGCGTTAGCACGGAATTACGAAACCGGGTCATCGGAAGTTGCACGCACTACCTTTGGCTTGCGCCGGCTCTGATTCGCTTATCCGGGCCGATCAGCCATACAAGCCATACGAATACCGCGTCAATTCGGTTAAGCCAGCGCAGCTATCGCGCCGCAATCTTGATCATTCACAATCTCATAACTATAGTCGAGTTGACCAATCGGGTCTTCGTTTTGACTTCGTTTGCGCTCAAGGTCAAGAGATTCAAAATGAATTATCCAGCGAACATAAGAGACAAGCTCGTAGTTGCGCTCGACGTTCCGAACCGTGCGGCCGCGCTCGGCATTGTGGAGGAGTTGAGCGACTTGGCGGGGATGTTCAAGATTGGAAGCCAACTCTTTACCGCCGAGGGTCCGTCCCTGGTCCGCGACATAGTAACAAGCGGCCATCGGGTCTTTCTCGATCTGAAATTCCACGACATTCCCAACACGGTCGCGGCGGCCGCGCGTTCGGCGGCCGGTCTGGGCGTCTCGATCTTCAACGTTCACGGCGTTGGAGGAGTTGAAATGATGAGAGCCGCCGCCGATGCGGTTTCCGCGTTCGCTCCGGATCGCCGGCCGCGAGTCCTTGCCGTAACCGTGCTCACCAGCATGAACTCCGCGTCGCTCAGCGAAGTCGGGATCACGGGCGGCGTAAGTTCTCAAGTGATTCGGCTCGCGTCGCTGGCGCGCGCGGCTGGCCTCGACGGAGCCGTCGCCTCACCACAAGAGATCTCGCTCATTCGCGAACGAGTAGCGGCGGAGAACTTCATAATCCTCACCCCTGGCGTCAGACCGGCAGGGTCGGAGAGCGGCGACCAAAAGCGCATCGCAACGCCCGGTGAAGCGATACGGTTGGGCGCGGATTTGATCGTCGTTGGCCGGCCAATAATCGCAGCCGCGAACAGACGCGAAGCGGCCCAGCGAGTCCTCGCAGAGATGGCCGGCGGTATGTGAAAGCGAGCGGCTGACCGTTGAGTCTCGACAACCCCGCATACAAACTGGAAGGCTCCGGACCTCTATTGGTTTATGTGGCGGGAATGGATGGAACCGGAGAACTCTTCTTCAAGCAGGCTCGCCTGCTCCGCCGGCGCTACAAGGTCGCGACCTTTCGAGCGCGCGACGGCCGCGATTTCGGTTACGACGATCTGACGACCGATATTGCTTCAATCATCGGAGACGCCGGATTCCAACGAGCGATCATGGTCGGCGAGTCGTTCGGAGGAACCGTGGCGCTCAACTTTGCTTTGGAGCGCCCGGAAATGGTCGAACGTCTTGTCATCGTGAACTCGTTCCCGCGGTTTCGAGGACGAATCCGAATTCGATTGGCGGCATGGTTGACGGCTCATCTTCCATTCAAGCGGATGTGGATGGCCCGCGTAGTGGCGAGTTCGCTTGGTCTATTCGTCGACGGCGTCGGCGCGAGCGACAGACGCCGATTCTTCGACGCGGTCAAAACCGTTCGGCAAGAGAGCTATGTCAGACGTCTGGAGCTGATAGCCTCGCTGGACATCGAGAATCGGCTGTCAGAGATTAGTGCTCCGACGCTCTTTATCGCGGGTAAGCGCGATCTGCTGGTGAGATCAGTCAAAGAGGCGAAGGTGATGGCGGCGCTAATGCCAAACGCGGCGGTCAAGATTCTGCCGCGCGCGGGTCATTCGTGTCTTCTCAACGACGAGGTGGACTTGAGCGAGTTGTTGACCGAGTGGATAGGTTGAAACGCAATCCTGAGACGCATCCCTGCTCGATCCGCAACTGGATAAAGCCAGTGGCGATTTGATTGAGGAATTGCGTCGCGAACGAATTAGACTGCGCGTCAGGTTTGAAGGCGGCGGCCTAAATGACCGCCGCCTCACACTGCCGCATCAGATGGTTACCGGCGTTCCATCGAACTTGTTGAATGTGACGGTGAAATCCGGCTCAGGATAGGTTGCCTTGGCCTCGGTAAGAAGACGGATAGCTACCGCTTCCCCTTGCTGATTTCCCGAGTAGTTGTCGGAGACTCGATAGTGGAAGCCCAGCATGTTCCGGCCCTCGCTCAGATTCGCGCAGAGCTTGTTCAGTTCCCCGTGAACCGTGAGCTGGGGACCGTCGACGCCGTAGACGTAATTGTTCAACGACGTGCCGGTCCGGTTAGGCTGCTTCGGTGTGGTATTGGTCAAAGGACCCTGCGGAATCGGCGCATCCGCGAACCAATACTTCAACAGCGTGACGCAAGCCCCCGCGGTGAACGCGTGACCGGCGCTCGCCGAAGGATGTGACGGCGACCCGCCGCGGCTCGCCTGCGGGAGCAGGAACGTGGTCTCGCTCGAGCCGAATTTGATGTTGTTGAGGTGCTGATTGTACGGAGCAATCAGTTGCAGGATTTGTGAGTTCAGAAGCTGTGAGTGAAGGTCATAGCCGGTGACGCCTTGCATCCTGCGATCAACCAGTCCGCCAAACGCCTCTGGCCGAAGGTGGCGATGAAGCTGCCACTTCGTAAACCATGAATGCCGCTCGCCTTTGTGCACATTGCCGAGCAATGAGCTGAGATAGCCGCCTCCACCGGCGCTCGAGAAACCCGATTGTCTAACCGAAGTGCGGTAAGGGCCGTTAGCGGCTCCGCCCAGTCCGCCCATGAGATTCGAGGCTCGGATGTAGGTGCTGTTGATGTTGTCGGAATTCGCCAACTGAGCGATGTCGCGCACGCTGTGCAAGAAGAGAGGCCCATCGGCCGTGACGATGGCCGGTGCGGGATTCCCGAAACCATTCTCGACCGCCAGCCACTCGTTGAAACTGGTCAGAAAATCCATGCCGGATCCAAAGCTGTTGAACGTCCCGTCCGGATTCCAGATGATCGCCGGCAACTGCGAGGTGGGCATTGGCTGGACGGGGATTCCGTCCACGGTAAAGCTTCGGTACAGGAACTGGGACACCATCGGCCCGTCAGTGCATCCGGCATATGGATAACGAAACAGCGTTTGCGGCGTAACCTGACCACCGATCTTTGGCCCCTGAAAATCGGTCAGGCTCGATAGCTCCGCGCATGCCTGCATGACGATTGCGTTGCCGGTGTTGTAATCGGCGAGAGGCACGTCTCGAAGATACGCCTCCCAGTAAAGCTCGACTACTTCGGCGGCTCCGCCGGCGCTCGCGATTGGAGGCGGTATGGGCCCGATTGGAACGGCCCCCGAGTCGGGGCCATCCATATTGAAGGCAAGCCCTCCAAGCGGATTGGCGATCCTGCCGTTTGCGCCGGGCAATCTGGGCACGGCTTCAAAGTCCGCGAAGTCTCCCGTACTCAGAGCGTGCAAAAGCGTGTTGTACGCCGCGGGATCTACCTCGCCCGTGATTGAATCGTGAGGCAGCGTCTTGTGAAAGTTGCCAATGCGATTCGGGTACAACTCCTCATCACCGTTTGTTGGATGTGGAAATGTCCCGAGATCTCTTTCATTCTTGGCTGCGTCTTTACGAATCTTTTCGGCGTCGACGAGCCGATGGTGGTCGTCCTCGGGAGTGATCTCAGCGGCTTCAACAACCGCTCTCCCGGATAGTAGCGGCTCGAGCCCAATGGTTCCCGCCGCCATGCCGGCCGCGGCTATTCCACCCACGTCGACAAGAAACTTGCGGCGGCTGCGATGCGAAGAAGAATCAGACCCTTGCAATTCCCTCCGAATCTCGCGATCCATCCGTTCACGCGGATTTGTATTGTCGTTCATTTGAATCTCCTTTCTACGATTGGAAGAGATAACACGACTGCCGATCTCACTCGGCAATATGTTTTGGGCGATTGCTATGCTGAGGCTACAGGGTTTGCGATTCGCGCGTTAGCGCGGCCACGAGTCCGCTAAGCGCACCCCACTATTCATCTCAAAACAACCTGCGGAACGACCTCTTGTTGCTGGTTAGACTAAACAATGCGCGCCAGCTTTTTTCGATTGCGGTCCACATCATAAGGACGAGTAATACACGTGTCAAATCAACCCACGTGCGGCGATGAGCAGTCACCCTCGCTCGCAAGATCAGAGCGTTGCCTTGTATGTTACGTGATCCAGGTTTAGGTTCCGGCAATATCTCGCGGGTCGGTCCCGCCTTCGTGGAAGCCGTGATATAGATCGGCGGAGAGCCCGATCATCATTTTTCCAAGGTGACTTCAAGTTGAGATTCTGCCGGCGAGCAAACGGGGAATGCTGGCTGGACTACTAATCGAGTCTCTTGAGACTAAAGATAGCTCCGCTTTGCCTGGACATTCACCTACAGCGGCTCGATGTCGCTTGCCTGATTGAGAGGCCGATAGAGATCGTTGAAATCTCGCAAGCTCCGCTCGAATATGGCCTGGAACGAATCGCTGTCCTCAGGATGCACGGTTAGATTCACGCCGTTCGCGAAGGCCAGGTACGTGTCAAGCGTGCGCAACTGCGGCGACGTCAAAACAACATAGGACCGGCGCCTCACCTGCGGAGTCATTCTGTTGACGTACTGCATCATCGTGGCTCCGCCCTGGCGCTCCGGATCGAAGTTAGGGCTCAGTACGATCACTTCTACGCGGTATTCGTGAATGATTTCGAGAGCCTCTGACGACAGGTTGGCGCAGAACACTTCGTACCGCGACGGATCGACCGCGCCTCGAAGCCTGTCTCGAGTGATCGCGTCGTCGACGCACAGAAGAATGCGCCGCCGCTCCCATTTATCAATGTCGGTCTTTTGTTGCTGACCCTGGCGCGCCCCTCCCGAGAGAAGCTCGGCTAGCGCTCGCAGCACGTCGGCCTGTCCGGGTGAAGCCGGTTGCGTGACTGCAGCCGCTGCGGCGTTGAGATGAGGCTCTTCCGAGCGCTGAGGCGTCACCATGAAAGACTGCCGGCAGCGCGGACACATCGTGTTGAATGGCTCGTGAGGCAGCCGGGTCTCGTCGAAGGGTATGGTCATCGAGCACTGCGGGCAGGTTGCGGTCATTCATTCACCTCGGCTGTCTTGTTCGCTTATCTAAGGGCTCGCCCCGCGAGAGAAGAGCCGCCGGAACGAACCGGCGTGAAATCGCGCTCGTCGCCGCGAGAGAGCATGTCGTCGGACGTGCCCAGCCCGGAGAGCCTCAGTTGCAAGTTCGATGGGTTGGTGGCGAACGAAAGTCCGTCTTCCTCGGTTATGATTCCGTCCTTGATCATTTTTTCGATGACATGGTCGAACTGCTGCATGCCTTCCAGCCCGCCGTCATTCATGGCGTCCAACAATGTCTTGCCTTCGCTCTCGCCTTGTTCTACGTATTCGCGAGTTCGCGGCGTCGATTTCAATATTTCGACGGCCGCGATTCTTCCCGACCCGTCCGCGCGTGGGATCAGTCTCTGCGAGATGATGTAACGGAATGACTGCGCCAGCCGGGTTCGGATGACGTGTTCCTCCGACTTGGGATAAATGCCGATGATGCGATTGATGGTCTTCGAAGCGTCGGTTGTATGCAAGGTCGAAAGAACCAGGTGTCCGGTTTCCGACGCCTCGAGCGCGATCTCCGTGGTTTCCATGTCGCGCATCTCGCCCACGAGTATCACCTTTGGCGCCTGCCTGAGCGCGGCGCGAAGTCCAAGCGCGAACGACGGAGTGTCGGTGCCGAGCTCGCGTTGATTGATCGTCGACTTCTTATGGCTGTGAAGAAACTCGATCGGGTCTTCGATGGTTACGATGTGATAGCTGGCCTCGACGTTTATCTTGTCTATGATAGCCGCCAGCGTTGATGTCTTCCCGGATCCCGTGGGTCCGGTGAGCAAGACGATACCGTTCTTTAGAGTCGACGATTCTCCGAGTTGCTGGGGCAAGTTAAGACTCTCGATGGTTGGCACCTGCGTCGGGATCACCCTCATCACTACCGAGATCGAGCCCCGCTGTTTGAAGATATTCACGCGGAAGCGAACCCGGCTTGGTATCGCATAGCTGATATCGGTCGCTCCGGTCTGAACGAACTTCCGCGCGGCCTCGGTGTTTCCTTCAAGAAGCGACATCGAGACGATCTCGGTTTGGTACGGCGTCAGGGTTCGCAATCCTTTTACATCGACCGGAGTCAGTTTTCCATTTATCTCGACTTGAGGCGGGCGGCCAACGGAGAAGTTCAGATCGGATATGTTATCTCCCGCGGACAACATTTTGTCCAATATCGGCGGGAGGTCCAAAAAGCTCATTCGTGTCTCCTAAATAGGGGTGACGGAGTCCAGGGAGGTCGAGTCTGGATAGGGGCAGGGAAAAGAAAGATGCACGCGAGCTAAGGACTCCCACAAGATACGCCAAGAGACTGGAAAGGGCAATACTATTTTGGTTTGAGTGCTTGTCTTGGGAGGCGTAAAGAAATCACTCCCGCTTTTGAGTTACGCGCTGCGCGAGATGGGGATCGCCGCGGGAACTGAGGGCTTCACCACGGAGGCCACAGACCGCGGAGAGAAAGCCCTCTCTGCGATCTCCGCGACTTATAGGTATAAAGGGTCGAGATTAGTATTAAGGTATGGATAGTAGTAGCAGCAGCTTTTCTTTCTTTTTTTGGTACTTTTTTTCTTTCTTTTGTGGAAGCTGTGGAAATGTGGAA